>JAWBON010000023.1:0-17529 GCA_038826135.1 Candidatus Odinarchaeota archaeon
TAGAGCTCTTGAAGTTATGTTACCGGTTTTTCTAAGGAGTTTCTGGATTGAGTTAAAGTTAAGTTTACCATAATTTGCTAACAACTCTATTATTGCAAAAGTCCATTTTGTACAAATACTTTTGAAAGGGCAGTAATGGTCTATTTTAATCTCATCGCCGCTCGAGGACATAAAGCTCAATATAAATTAGTATACCATATATATAAAATTATACTGTTATATTTATATTAAAGAATAAATAGGCTGTAAAACGCCTATATAAGTCAAGTATAGGAGATTATTCTATGAGAATTATAATTGTAGGTTTTAACGCTGCTGGTTTAAGCGCGGCTGTAAATGCGCGTAAAACAAACTTGGACGCGGAGATAGTGGTGTATGAGAAAGAAAAGTATCCCGCCTATTCCAGATGCGGCATACCCTTTGTGATAAGCGGCGAGGTTAAGAGTTTTCAAGATTTAGTAGAGTACCCTGATGATTTTTATAAGAAAAATAAGATAGAAATTAACCTCAACTGCGAGGTAACATCTATAGATCCCGTTAATAAAAAAATTCATGGCGTTAAAGGTAATACTTCTTTCACAGATCACTATGATAAACTTATATTAGCAGTCGGAGGCACACCCAGAATCCCTCCTATTAAAGGCCTTGATAAAGAGAATGTCTTCTATGTTAGAACAATAAATGATGGTGAACGCATACTTAAGGCTGCTAAAAAATATGAGAAATGTATAATCATAGGCGGTGGTTTAGTCGGTCTTGAAATGGCCGACGCGCTGTCAAAAATAGGTGTTAAAGTAACGCTTATCGACCGGAAACCCCAGATTTTACCTAACCTACTAGACGCTGATATGACTAAGCGTATACTGCCCGAGTTCGGTAGAAGGGGTATAAGACTTATACTTAACGCTCGCTGCTCAGAGATAACTGGATCAGACCATGTTCAAGGTGTTAAAGTAAACGAGGAGATTATACCAGTAGACTTCGTAGTGGTATCAACAGCGGTTGATCCTAACGTGATGCTTGCTGTAAAAAGCGGCATAGAGCTTGGTGAGTTGGGAGCTATAAAAGTCAATATGAGAATGGAGACAAGTGTTAAAGACATATACGCTTGCGGTGACTGTGTTGAACTCCCTGATCTGATAACAGGAAGATCAAGCTGCTTCCAGGTTAGAACAGGAGCTGACTCAATGGGAGCTGTAGCTGGTATTAACGCAGCCGGCGGTTACTCAGTTCTACCGGCTATATTAATAGTTGGAATGGTGCAAATATTCGGTCTTCAAATAGCGCATGTAGGTTACACTGAAAGAGATGCAAGACAGCGCGGTATAATTCCAATAGTCTCAGTGGTGGATGGTAAAACTAAAGCAGACTATTTCCCTGGGGCTAAATGGATAGAGGTTAAACTAATATTCGAGCTTGAATCAACAACACTAATAGGTGCTCAGCTTGTAGGGGAGGAGGGTGTCGCTATGAGAGCTATATTCCTATCCGCGGCTATGACAAATAAAATGACGGCCTCAGAGCTTGCGAAACTTCACATAGGCTACACCCCCCCGTTAAACAATCACAGTGAACCGATATGCAGAGCTGCGGAAGCGGCTTTCGACTCTATAAAGATATGCTTGTTCAGAGTGCCTGAATAGACTGAGAATAATATTTAATTACATCCCCCAGAATAAGGTATTTGCTCTACGAGGTGACATAGATTGTATATGAAAATCATGGAGAAAGACTTAAACAGTTTCATATCGATACTAGGAGAGTTTGGGGTTGTTTACGGGCCTGTGAAGGAAACAGGAAAACTCTACAATTTCACAGAGATATCCGATTACCAGAGGCTAAGCTTAAACTATACCAGGACAATGATACCTCCTAAAAAATTTCTTTTAAAAACGAGGGAGCCCCTCTACCAACTGAACACTGAAAAAGGGTTCAATGAAATCCTTGATGATTCAAAGATTATTTTATTAGGAGTCCACCACTGTGACGTGAACGCGATAAACTTTTTAGATAAAGTTTACCTTAGCCAACTCTCAGATCCCTACTATAAAATGAGGCGTGAAAACACAATCATTATCGGTGTGAGCTGTCAACCAGATGGAAACTGTTTCTGCACATCCACTGGGTCAAGCTATGCTAACCAGGGATTCGACCTATTCCTACATGAAATAGATGATGGCTATCTTACCCGTATAGGTTCATTAAAAGGTAATCAAATAATTCATAGATGTCAAGAAATATTTAGGGAAGCGTCAGCTTTAGATATAGAAAATTTTAAACAGGCTGAAGCTGAACGCTTGGAAAAAATATCTCTCAAACTTAATGTTAACGGTATTCAAGACATACTTGATCTCTCATATGAGAGTTCTGTATGGCGGGAGAATGCTGATATATGCTTCGGCTGCGGCTCATGTAATCTTGTATGTCCAACCTGCCGATGCTATGATGTTTTAGATTATTTAAAACTGGATTTAAAAAATGGTGTGAGGCTTAGAAGATGGGATAGTTGTATGCTAAAACAGCACGCTCTGGTAGCAGGCGGTCTTAATTTCAGACCGTCAAGGATTGAGCGCCTGTTTAACAGATTCAATTGTAAAATGAGTTTAAGCGAAGCCTCTTTAAATTGCGTCGGCTGCGGTAGGTGCACTGTATACTGTCCGGCTGATATAAACTTCGTAGAAGTACTAAAACAGGTGAGGGGTGAAGGTTGACATCTAATAATCCTTTAACACCGTTAGAGGCTGAAATAATTAAAATAGCGGATATGACAGGTATAGAAAAACTTTTAGATTTAAAGATTTCAGCCAGCGAAACCAACAGCAGATTAATTTACAAGCCAGGCCAATTCGTGGAGGTAAGTATACCCGGGGTGGGTGAAGCTCCAATATCTATATGTGACGCTCAACGGGATGAAAACCATCTACAATTATGTATTAGAAGAGTTGGAAGAGTGACAAATGCAATACACAGGCTCAAAGTTGGAGACAAGCTATGGATAAGGGGGCCGTATGGTAACGGTTTTCCTATGGAGCTTATGGAGAACCATAACCTCATACTAGTAGCTGGAGGTTTAGGCATAGCACCTTTAAGAAGTGTTCTCCAACATGCGCTTCTCAACAGAAACAGATATGGTTTAATAACCGTCATGTACGGAGTAAGATGTTACTCTATGATGCTATTCCGGGAAGAGTTCCTGAAACTTTTCCGTGAAGGGGATAAGTTAAACGTTAAATTCCTATTAGCATACGAGGATAAAGAGGATAAGGAATGTTATCAACTAGCATGTGAGCGCAGCGATCGCTGTATGAGCGGTCTTGTAACTAAACTGGTTGAGTCAACCAGTATTTCACCAGATAAAACATACGCGGTTATATGCGGGCCTCCTGTAATGTATAAGTTTGTTGTTAAAGCATTAACGCAGAGAGGTTTCACTCCAGGCCAAATATACATGACGATGGAGCGGAGGATGAAGTGTGGAATAGGGAGGTGCGGTCACTGCATAACCGGCTCCAGCAACTCTATAAAATATGTTTGCAAAGACGGGCCGGTATTCACCTACTGGGATGCTTTAAAAACAAGAGGTTTGATGTAAATGAATGTTTCTAAAAATAATGGTAAACCGAAGATAGGCGTGTTCAGTCTCACAGGATGCGCTGGAGACCAGTTAATGATACTGAATCTTGAAGATGAATTGCTAGAACTTCTAACAAAATTTGATATAAAAGCGTTTCAAGAAGCCAGCAGCTACTATGAGAATTCGGAGCTGGATATTGCATTCGTAGAAGGCTCAGTCAGCACAGAGCATGATCTAAAGGTTTTAAAGAATATAAGAAGTAAATCTGCGCTTCTTGTTGCAATAGGCGACTGCGCTACTAACGGTTGCGTTCAAGCTATGCGAAACAATCAAACAAGCATCGCTGAGAAAATGCTTGAAGTATACGGGGTTAAAGACAACATATACATGGCTGTTGAGCCTAAAGGCATAGGCGAATTCGTGAAAGTTGATTACGAGATCCCAGGATGCCCTATTGAAAAAGACGAAATCCTGAACGCTATGATCTCGCTTCTCCACGGTGATCCGCCGCTAATACCCGACCACCCTGTCTGCGTAGAATGTAAACTGAACGGCTACCCGTGTGTAATAGTGGAGGAGGGGAAACCGTGCCTGGGCCCTATTATAAAAGCTGGCTGTGACGCGCGTTGCCCGGGTTTAGGTTTAGACTGTATAGGATGCCGCGGGCTTATAACCGGTGAATCGAACGCTGAAGCGGAGCTTGAAGCCCTTAGAAAAAGAGGCTACAGCGACAAATATATAATTAACAGGTTAAGATTCTTCGGAGGAAACTTCGACGATATAACTGTACTAGGCAAACCGAAACCTAGTGAAAAACGTGGTGATAAGTAATGGATAGAGTGCTCAGAATAGATGAGATCACACGGGTTGAAGGCCACGGTGGAATAACAGTTATAATAGACGGTGACCATGTTAAAGACGTTACAATGAACATATTTGAAGGCCCACGCTTCTTCGAGTCGATTATTAAAACCGTTTACTATGATAAAGTTCCTGACGTAATGCGTCGAATATGCGCTATCTGCACAGCCTCACACAGCCTAGCTAGTATAAGAGCCATAGAAAACGCCTTCAATGTACAGGTAAGTGAGCAAACTCAAACACTAAGGGATCTACTAATAAACGGTGAAACAATAGAAAGCCACACGCTTCACGTGTTCATGCTCTCGCTACCAGACTATTTAGGTTATCCTGACGCTTTAAGAATGGCTTCAAAACATCCTGAAATCGTTAAAGCCGCTCTGGAATTAAAGAAAGCTGGTAACATGATACATAACATACTCAGTGGAAGAGAGGTTCACGGAATGAATGAAAGAGTTGGTGGTTTTTCAAAAACCCCGAGTGAAAGAAAACTAGCCGCATTAAAAGAAGAATTGTTAAAGGTTAAAAAAACCGCGGAGCTAGCTGTGGAGCTTTTTGCTAAAATACAGCCGCTTGGATGCGTTGACTCAAATAATATCTTCATGGCGCTTGACCCTGGTGAACACTACGGCTTCATAGGGGATAGTGTTCTAATCTCGGACGGTAGCCGTTATCATATAAACGATTATCTTGAAATTATTAAAGAGAAAACAGTTAAACAATCCACAGCGAAGCTATCCACATATAAAAACACTCCTTTCATGGTTGGCGCCTTAGCCAGAATATTTCTAAACAAGGATAAGCTTGAAGGCACAGCTGAAACACTGTTTAAAACATACCGCTCCATTATAAATGAGAGGAACCCGCTTACAAATAATATAGCTCAAGCTATTGAACTAGTTCAAAGTGTTGAACGGGCTGTAACTTTAATTGATGAATTAAAATCTCGCAAACTTATTAGAGAGCATGTGCCGGTGGTTAACGTAAAAGAGGGCCGAGGGGTCGGCGCTGTGGAGGCACCGCGTGGAACACTATACCACGACTACACATTTGATAACAGGGGTTGTATAGTTAAATGCAATGTGATAACCCCCACAGCACAGAACATAGCTAGCATGGAGAAACATTATCGAGAAATCGCTGAGCGAATGATAAAAGAACAGGATGATAAGATTAAATTCAATCTTGAATTACTCGCCAGAGCTTACGATCCCTGCATTTCATGTGCAACACATATTATACGGCTTAAACATAATCGGTAAAATCCACTATTACGCTTTAACTGTAATTTCATTATTAAAAATTACCTAGTTTATATAGCTTAGTTAGATAATCTGACGCTAAATTATATATACTTGTTCAAACCACTGCTTAACAATGGGGGTTAAACCATGCCCGGTTACAAGGTTTACGTTAAAAAAACAGGTAGTATGGGATCAATGGAGAAACTATGGGATGTAATCACAGTGGAGGCTGAAACTGAAGAGGAGTTAAACGCCAAGGTATCTGAACTATCAAAGAAGGGCTGGAAGGTTTTCAGAATAAATAAAATATAGTAAATCTATTTTTATCAGTTTACCTAACTATTTAAATACCATATAGGTGAATTTCATATCGCTGTTTCAACGGTGTTAGTTATGTCTAAGTTTAACTCTCTTACTGATGAAATTGTTAGCGGGTCATCCGTAGAGATAATAGCCCCGGATCCGAATGAATATATTCCAGTTGACGTACCACCATTCGTTGACACTAACAGTCAGACAGATATAATAAAACTCCATCTGGAAGCACAGCCGCCGCAGCCCTTATTATTCATAGGTTTTAAGGGGACTGGTAAAACGCTCGCCTTCGCCAGTGTAGCATACCAGCTAAAAATACCTATAATTCAAGCCGATCTAAGCGAGAACACTAAGCGCGGGGACCTTATAGGACGCTTTATACTACGCGGCTCAGATGTAGTATATCAGCTTGGAATACTACCCTCCGCGATATTAATAGCTAACAAGGTCGGTAAAGCTATCCTCGTATTAGAGGAGCTTAATGCTTTAACCCCTCAAATGCAAAAAGTTCTTAATCAACTGCTGGATTGGCGGGGCCAAATTCACGCACCTGAGATAGGTAAAATATTTAGGTTGAATAAGGGTTGTAAACTATTGATAGGAGCCACTAGCAATCCCTCAAACTACGGAGGTGTCTTCGAGATAAACGAGGATCTTCGAAGCCGTTTTGCAACCCTATGGTTCGACTATCCTAAGAAGGATGATGAACTCCGAATCCTAAGAGCCTACAAATCATTTGATGATAAACTTAACGAGCTTCTGATAAGATTAGCTGTTGAAACCAGGAAGGCCGTTGATAGAAACGAGATTGAATACGCTCTCTCACCCAGAGACCTTGTAAGATTTACTCAGATAATGAAAATCTATGTTTCAAAATTTTCAGAAGAAGAAGCGTTGAAGAAGACATTAGAGATAGTGGTTCTAGGTAAATATGAAGACATAGATGAAAGACAGTTAATAATGCGGAGAATAGAATCTATTTTCGGTTTAAAAATGGGCGGAGAGTCAAATGACTCAGAGACTAGCTGAATACATTCCGTTAAACAAATCAATATTCTATAAAACTGTGTCAATTTTTTCAGAGATAGAGAAAAAAGAGTTAACTTTAAGATTCATCCCGGAGGCTATACCCCCGCACACAAATATGAATATTATAATACTGCCTTTAATTAAAACCCCCCCACTTATATTGAATGAAGATGACCTTTACACATCCCTGGAATTTGAGTTAGCCCACTTTGTTTTTGGAACAGATTATAGTAAAGCTGAGCAATGGGCTAGAAAATACGGCGCTCTATCGGAAGCGGCTTTAACAGTTTGGAAAATATTAGAGGATCAAAGGGTTGAAAGCCTCTGGGGTAAACTATATAAGGGAAGTATGTTCCGGTTTAAACTCCGCCGGGAACGGCTTATAACACGGGATGCGGTAAACCTTATTGAGGTTTTAACAGCGGCTAGGGCTAAAAGACTGGATCTTGTACCTGAAGCCTTACTAGAACACGCTAACTATTTTCAAAACGCTCTTCGCGAAGTAGAATTATGCGGTCCTGAAGCCTCATTCATAGTCGCTGAACGTATAATAGCTGTTATAAAAACCTCATCTAAAATAGAGGAGAAGATAAAAAGCGGTGAATTAAAAGAACAGGTTATTGAATATGTTTTAAAGGGTGTTGAGGGGCCCTCTAGCGAGCTGAAAGACGAGAACCTAGACGATATTAAAGAAGCGCTTCAAAAAGCTAGAGAAGAAGGATTGGAACGCATAAATGAGATAAGTCAAGCTCTTAGCAGAATAGAAAAAATTTCTAGAAAAAATAGGTATATCGAAGATAAATGCCAGGAGTCTACTGTAACACTTGACCCTATCCGAGAGGATATTGTAACAGCTAAAAAGTTTATTCAAGTATTTAAAAATATGATTTTTAAAAGACTATATGATCCTGATAATGAAGGCATCGAACTGGACATAGATGAATACGTTCAGTGGAGGTTAAACCCATATCAAGATAGGCATCTCTTCTTAGATGATGATAAAGAAAATCAGTTCACATGTACTGTCTTATTAGATCTAAGTCTAAGCATGAATCCTAGATACGGTTCATACTCCGACTCTTATACCGCTGTAGGATTGAGTACTAAACTCGGACTGGCTAAAAGAGCTGCCACAGTTTTAGCTTTAGCGTTTAAAACCGTCCGCTCTGTAAAATTTAAAGTATACGGGTTCAGCGGTAACACTAATGATCTTATTGTTCTAGTCAGAGAGGCTGAAAATATTTTAGACATTCAGAAACTAGACTGCACACCAGGATGGGCTTTAAGCCCTCTTCATCTAGCTATCAATGTGATAGCTGAGAGTCTTAGAAACATTAAAGGTAGACGACTATTGTTTATTATAACTGACGGTTTACCCGAAGCAATGCTCTACGGTAAAGCTGTTGAACAGGAATGGTTGATTAAATGGACCCGGGAGGCTGTTAAAAACGCTATTGAAAAAGGAATACAAGTATATACAATAATGATTGACCCTGACATAGACCAGGAGACAATGCATACAATGTTCGGGTCATCTGAAAGGTGGACGATACTTAGAGATAAAGATAAGCTGAGAGAAGTTATGTTAAAATATGTTGCTAAACATGTTGCTAAACTAATCCAGAAATCCATGTAGAAAACTTAGAATTTAAAGGCTGAAGGGCATAAATTATTAATCACACATTTATCACAACCAGGATTCCTCGCAGTACACACAGCACGACCATGAGCTTGAAGCAAATGTGCTATATGCCCCCAGTCAGCCCGCGGCACCGCATCCATAAGATCCAGCTCGATTTTTTCAGGGTCATCACTGCCACTTACACCCAGCCGCTGAGCCAGCCTTTTCACATGCGTGTCCACAGCTATGCCTTCAACAATCCCGTAGCCGTCTGTTAAAACAATATTCGCTGTTTTACGAGCCACTCCTGGGAGACTTGTAAGATCCTCCATTTTATCTGGGACTCGACCGTTAAATTTTTCAACAATAATCTGAGACGCCCTCTTAATGTTTCTAGCCTTATTCTTATAAAACCCGGTTGAATGAATAATATCCTCCAGCTCATTAATATCCGCGCTTGCAAGCTCAGCTGGCGAAGAATATTTTTTGAAAAGAACCTCAGTTACTTTATTAACCTGGTCGTCTGTGCATTGAGCTGATAGAATAGTGGCTATAAGCAGCTGAAATGGATTATGAAACCGGAGTTTTATCCTCGCCCCAGGGTAAGCTGTTTTAAGAAGATGAAGCATTTCACCGAATCTTACACGTGCATTCAATCCAATCACTCCCATAATTTAATAACTTGTTATTAAAATAATAAACTCTATGAAACATCATATAAACAGTGTTATCAGCACTACTATTAAAGAATTTAATAAATATACGGGTGCTGAGATTCAAGCTAAATTAATCTCCTCGGATAAAAACACTTTTACAATAAGATTCTATGGATCATTCTGTTACACATGTGGTTTAATAGACTATTTTGAAGACTTCAAACTCCTGTTACAGGAGAAAACGGGTCTAAAATTTAAAATACAAGATTATAAGGAAACCGATCAGGATACATACCTAGTAAAATACTCCCTCCTATAATACTATTATAAATGAAAAACGCATGTAATGATTCCACGAGTACAATGTTAAAAATTTTTAAACTTTTAGAAAAGGTATAGAACCCCATCCGCTTCTAAAATGTTCGCCGGCTTCACTTCTCTAATACACTTATCTAAATCCTCCTCCGGCTTAACTCCAGTTCTAATACAAGCTGGCAAGTACTCTCCACCCCCACCTCTAATAAATCTGATTGTGCAAAGCCATTGTTTAGGTGGCGAAGTGGAAAATACTCTCTTAAGCATGTGCCTTTCTACCAGATATCTCTCTAACTCCTTTAAAGCCATAGATCTGGCTGAGCAAAATCCACAATCCACATCACTCATTTAATCACCGTCATCCTAAACTATAATTAGACAGTATGACTATAATAATCTTCTAAAAATATTATTCCATGGCAGGCTATGTAAAATGGAGAATGACAATCTTCTAAACGAGGCGAATCTGTTATTTAAACAAGAAAAATACAAGGATTTAATCAATTTATATGAAAGCCTGCAGTCGCTAGATAATTTAGATTACCGTCACTTCAAAATTTTAGCAGTAAGTTATCTTCAGACGTTTCAATACAATGAGGCTTTAAAAACATTCGATGAATGTATTAAAAGATACCCTCGCATAGAGGAGCGGGATCAACTTATAGTTGAACCATTATACCTATTCGCGCATAAGCTTCTTAAAAACCGGCAGTATGAAGACTTTGAAAAAGCTAGAAAACTCCTTTTAACTTTTAACCCCGATTACTATTTTTTTAGAAGCATGATCTGGAAGCTGAAAAGCTTCAGAGACATGGATAGGCGCGGAAACTTCGATAACGCTATAACTATGATAAATCACGTGCTTGAGGGTGAAAAATACCTTAGATCAGATATTGAAAGGGAGAGGGAGCGTGAAAGCTGGGAGGAGAAGTGCTTTGATCACCTGCAAAGAGCGCTCGAAATATCAGGCGGGTTACCATTCATACTTGAAGAGCTGGGTTTATTCACCCTGATGATATTAGACTTCGAAGAATCTGAGAAATATCTCAGCAAAGCATATGCTATGAACCCTGGAAGCGAAACTATAAGATATCACTTAGGCTTTTTAAACGAGAAAAAAGGAGTATATGAAGATGCTATAAAATACTATAAAGAAGCCTTAGAAATAGACCCATCCTACACGTTATGTGACAGACATATTAACGTTTGCAGAGCTAAAATTTTATTATCATCCGCTCTTAGCGATCATAGAAGAGGGGCATATGAAGAAGCGATAAAAAAATACCGGGAAAGCATTCAATTAAATCCGGAGGACCGTGAAGCTGTAAATAAGATGAAAATAGCTGTTAAACAGAATATAAACAAGTGTATTTCAGAGGTTAAAGAATATATTCAAAATCATAAATTGCTAGAAGCTGAAAAACTCCTTTCCAAGCTTATGGATGAGTATCCCGGTGACAGTGATGTAAAAGACATGTACTATAAACTCGCTGAGAGCACTCACCAACAGGACATTAATAGGCAGATAATTTTAAACAGGGAGCGGGAGCGCGATGAAAGTCTCATACTAATAACTGCGCTTGAAATATTAAGAGATAAGAGCGTCGCCGCCGAGAATAAGTTAAACTTAATAACCGGCGAACTCTCCAAGCTTTCGGAACAACAGCAGCTTAAAATTCTCGAAAGCCTCCGTATGATAGAAGCCTCAGCTAACGACGTTGGAAAGAGACTGGATCAATTATTATGCACTGAACTAGATAGAATCAACTGCACCTCAAGCTGTTTCATACCAGCTTTAATTGAAACTAATATACCTGTAGACTTATGGTTAACTGTAGATTTAAACAGTAAAATAAAACAAGTTGTTAAAAAATATAATAGATGGGTTGAAGGCATTCCCACCGTTATAAAATATGATTTAACTAGTAATCTGTTAACGCAAGCCTCTGGTTTAATACCGGTAAAAGCTATTCTTTTAATCGATAAAAAAGCTGATGGGCCTGCGGCTTATCAAATATGGCTTAGCTCAGAAGGCCAGTTACTTCTCTTAAAGGCGAGCAGCTATACTGAAACCCGTAATTTACCGAATACTATAATAGGTGAATGGATTTTCACGCCGGAGAAGGCGGCTCTCCATAACCGGCTTATACAACTCCACCGTTATGAAATAAAAACTGTCATAGATGGATTAATTGAAAAGTCTACCAGTTAATCCTCACATTTACTATAATCCTCTCGAACCTGTTCATAGTATGCCTCACTAGAAATCCCCCAGTCACCAGGTTCGCTTCCAAGATGTTTAAGTGTTTTCAAGGCAATAAAATACACTGATGTTTCACCGCTTCTATTAAGCTCGTGCACCGCGTCTTTTCTTAACACTCTCACCCCGTAGTCTTTAACTATACTTATAAGGGATCCAACACTATCCGGATCACCTATCGAATAAAGTATTCTTATAAGTGTGAATTTTAAAAAATTATGTTTAATCCCCGGCAGCATTTTACATATCGCCTCAGCTGATGGTTTACCTATTCTAGCTAACGCCATCATTGCTTTTCCAGCTATAACCTGATTCTTATCAATGTTAGCGGCAAGATAATTTAATAGCCCATATACGTCTTTCTTCTTAAGCATTCTAGATATTTTCAAGTGCGTGAAGATGCTGAGCAACCTCATTCCCACCTTACTGAAAGCCTATTTGAAAATGGTTCAACCTCACTTATAAGATGTTGCCATCCATATTAGATAAATTTATATTTACTAATAGTATAATTATTCGGTGCGGGTGGAGCCTCCCTCCGTTCCGCGTAATAAACCCCGGCTGGGAGATTATGAATAAGACTCTCATGATTTCTCTAACAGCTGTTTTCGCTTCGCTTTACGCTGCAGGAGTTATTTTACTAGCACCTATATCTTACGGCGAGATCCAGGTTAGAGTAATAGATTGCTTGATACCTCTCTCGGCTGTTCTCGGTCTCCCAGTCGTTTTTGGCGTAACTTTAGGAAACATAGTTGCAAACATATTCGGCGGCCTTGGGGTGGTGGACATAGTTGGCGGAACAATAGCTAATTTTATAGCCTCTTTAACAGTGCTTTATATAAACAGAGAAAAAACAGTTTTAGAGAATTCGAAAACAATGTTCGCGGTAACCTACGCTTCCACTCTTTTAGCCACAGTTATAATAACTTTAATAGTCGGATCCTATCTGGCTGTAATCTTTTCCGTGCCTATTACAGTAATGATGCTGAGCATATTCTTAGGCTCATTTATATCGATCACAATATTAGGCGGTTCTATTATAATTCTACTTCGAAAAGCTGAGCCTTTTAAAACCATTTCAAAACAGGTAAGTTAGCTTTCAGCATATAATATAACCTTCAAAGACTCATCGCTGGAAGCAGCTATCTTGAAACCCTTCTGAGCTTCCTTTAATGGTAGTCTATGGGTTATCATATCGACGACGTTAATTCTTTTACTCTTAATAAGCTGCAGCGCCTTATATAAGTCGCTTGGAGCGGCTGCGTACGACATTTTAACAGTCACATCATCCCGCCACAGTCTATTTATATCTACAGTTATACGTGTCTCCGGAGGTGGGACTGCATAAAACAATATCACTCCGCCTTTATCTATTAATTCGAACGCCTGTTCAGCCGCCTGCACGGCTCCTGTTGAAACAATCACTCTATCAATTAATTCCCCGTTATTCAGCTTCCTTATGTTATCAACTGTTGCCTCTTTAGGCGTAATCGCGTAATCGGCTCCAAACCTTAATGCCGCGTTTCTCCTAAACTCCCTGTTATTCGTCGCTATTATATTTCCAGCCCCTAGCATTCTTGCAAGCTGGATGTGGAGTATACCCGATACTCCGCAACCCATGACAAGTATCGACTGGCCTTTTCTTATATCAATCAACTCCTGACTTCTGATAACGCAGCCTAAAGGCTCTATGAAAACACCTTCATCATAGCTGACTGAGTCAGGTAGTATGAAAACACCTCTATCAACATTTATAGCCGGTATTCGGATATATTCAGCAAACCCGCCTGGATCATAGTTAGTGGTGTGAAGTGTTCGGCATGCTGTGTGATTACCGTAAAAACAGTATTTACATGAATTGCATGGTACATGATGTGATACAAACACCCTCTGCCCTACACTGAATTTTTTAACCCCCGCTCCGACTTTCACAATCTCCCCCGTCATCTCATGCCCTAGCACACGCGGTGCTGTTTTTATCCTATACCACTCCATAACATCGCTGCCGCATATACCACAGGAGTGCATTTTAACGAGGATTTCTTTATCAGTAATCTCCGGTATAGGCCTCTGCTCTATTCTAACGTCATTATTATTATAGTATACTGCTGCGAGCATACAGGTCCATCCAAAAATTTGAGGAGAATAAGTTACTTACTCTTCTCCTCATTAAATAATTCAAAAGCCTCATCTGCAGTATAATTATTGTGCACTACAGCTCTAACCGCTTTAATCATAGCTAAAGGAGCCTCAGACTGGAATATGTTACGTCCCATATCTACACCAACAGCGCCTGCGTGAATAGCGTTATAAGTAAGTATTAAAGCGTCCTTCTCAGGTATCTTCTTACCGCCAGCTATCACTATCGGAACAGGGCAGGATTCAACAACTTTCTCAAACCCCTCGCAATAATAGGTTTTAACCATATGTGCTCCAATCTCCGCTGCTATACGGCAGGCTAAGCCTAGATATCTACTATCCCTGGTCATATCTTTACCAACAGCTGTCACAGCTAAAACCGGCATACCCACTCTTTCACCCTCGTCTATTAAACTAGCTAAGCTGAGCAGGGTCTGTCTCTCATACTGCGCCCCCACGAAAATAGATAAAGCCACTCCTGAAGCGTTAAGTCGCACAGCATCCTCCATACAAGTGATTACTCCCTCATTTGAAAGCTCTGTTAGAATACTTGTCCCGCCGGAGACGCGGAGAACTATAGGTGTACTTATCTCAGGGTCGATGCATCTTCTAAGAACACCTCTAGTTAGCATAAGACTGTCCGCGTATGGTGTAAGCGGCATAATCGTCTTCCTAGGCTGCTCTAAACCTGTAGTCGGTCCTAGAAAATAACCGTGATCTACAGCTAACATAACAGTTCTTCCAGTCTTAGGCTGGATGATACGTGAAAGCCTGTTTTTCAATCCCCAATCCATAAAAATCCCTCCAAAGCTATTTTTTCCTAACAATAATATATCCTTTATCTATTAACCAGTGATGAAACTGCCATGTAGTGTATTTACAACTAGTGGTGCAAACTCTCCTGACTTCCTCATATTCTTTAGAACCCTCTTGAAGCTGGTTAAGTTTTAGTTGAATAGGGCATTTCACATCGTTACAGAACTCTCTTTTCCTGTACTCTACATATCCTTCAAGAACCATGAGCTGACACCTTCTCTGTAATAAAAACCTTAATGTTTTAAATTAAAGCTAGAAGTTATAAATGTTCTGGAGACAAATATAGTTTAATAAACACTGTTATACTACCATTATACTCGTCTAATTTGAAGCGGGTTCAGCTTGCTCAAAATGGAGTGTAATCTAACACGCTATTAGAATAGGTGCGTGAAAATGTGGTGTAGTACTTGTAATAGAGTTTTCGATACATTAGACAGCGGTGTTTGCCCTGTATGCGGTATGAATTCTTTACATAAAACACCGGAAATCGCATGCCCTATCTGCGGAGTGAAGATGAAGCCGGGGTATATTTCTGTTCCGCTTAAAATAGACTGGCGTGATAAATGGGTTAAATCAGGCGATCCGAAGATAACGATAAGTGATAGGGTTGCTGATAGAGGCTGGCTTAGAAGACTAACTTATTACTGTGAAAACTGCTGCAGTTTCTTCCTTTATAACGCTTTAAAAACATTTACCAGTCAAGCTGAAAGTGTTAAAAAAACTCTTATAGGGCCTTTATGCCCGGAGTGCGGTTCAGAAATAATTGAAAAAATTAATTTCTGCCCGTTCTGCGGTTTTAAGATTAAAGACGAAGATGAGAAAAAAATACATAGATTAAAACTCGGCTTATAAATAAAACAGTCATGTAATATAAGCGGTTAAAATATGTAATCTGCGTTTTGAAAAGTGATTGCGAATTTACAGTTCTATGGGCATATTTTTAATTATCTCCACTGAACGCTTATACCATTCCTCTAGGTTTCCGAGCATTTTCTCCCTGAACTTTTCAGCGGGTATCGCATGATAATAGTACATGTAACCGCCGTTCAGAAAGATTTCCCGTTTCCTGTAGACTAATCCTTTTCCTAATAATGATCCTAGTATTCTTTGAGCTGAAGGCCTGCTCTTATTGATGTTTTTAGATAATTCGCTGACTGTCATAGCTCCTTTTTTAAGAAGGGTGAGGTATACTTCTAACTCATATTCTTTAAGTCCGAGTGTGCATAATGCAAGGCAGCTTATATTTAAATCCGGCATTGAAATAAACTGGAATATTTCTTTAGCTTCCATATTATCGCCTGTTTATGGTTTTTAATCAACCGTAAATAAATATATATATCTATATGATATAAATTTTTTTATACAGCTAACCGTTCAGGTGAGATTATGGTAGCTGATGATTTAGACTTAGAGCGAATAAGGTTGAAAAAAATAAATGATTTAATTAATAAGTCAAAGGAGGTTAAAACAAGTATGCCTGATAAACCATTAGAGCTGAACCAATTAAATTTTGATAAAATTGTTAATGAAAGTGAACTGCCGGTTCTAGTAGACTTTTACGCTACATGGTGTATGCCTTGCAAGATGATGGCGCCTGTTATTGAAGATTTAGCTCGAAAATACGCTGGAAAAATCATTGTAGGTAAAGTAGATGTTGATAAGAATCCTAAACTAGCGGTTAAATACCAGATTATGAGTGTGCCCACGTTCATGGTGTTTAAAAAAGGAAAATCAGTAGACCGTATTATGGGTGCTGTGGGCAGTAGGCTGGAGGATATAATAGCCACTCACATATAATAGAGGGCTAACCTGTTTTACCGCTCAATATTTTTCTACACCTCTCTTCTAGCACCTCAGCAGGGAGATCGTATAATCTTAGCTGTGTTCTCCTCCCTCTCCTACCAGCTCCAAGATTTATAACCACGCTGGCGATTATACCAAGATCTGACAGAAATTTAATAAACTCTCTGAAAGCTGATTTTGATTTAGGCTCTAATTTATATTCTTCACATGAAAGCCTATAATATTCATAGGCTTCATCGATTGTTGTTGAAACAATTCCTTTATGCTTCAATCTCTTAGCGATCGCAAGAGCTGATAGTAGTTCATGTTTTTTCAAGTCTTGAAATATATCGGCTCTAAACTCGGGGTAAACCTCGTCCTTAGCTTTTCTAATCATTTCAGGTGTAATATTATCCTCGGAAAGATGATCCGCTATTTTACCAGCTCTGAAGAGCAGCTCTATAGCGTGTCTAGCGTTCTCTGTTTTAGATGCAATATCAGCAACCATTTCAAGAACTTCCTCGGATATAACACCCGCTCTAAACGCCAGCTCCGCCCTGTATTTTACTATTTCTAGGAGTTCATCTTTAGTGTAACCGGATAAAGTTATCTGGTCTGTTATTCGACCGCTCAGTGTGGTGTTCAGCAAGCTCCTCCACTCGTTTAATCTGCTTATGATAATGGTGGATATCCTCGCTGACCCTCCTCCGTAAACATCATTACTTCGTATAATACTGAGGATAGCCTCTCCCCCTAGAATATAGGATTCATCTAACCCTATTAGCAGATGCGCTTCTTCACTGTGTAACCGTTTTATCAACATGCTTAGCAATTCTTCATCTGAAAACCCTCTGCTTGTAATATTAAATTTCGCTAAAAGATTACTTAAAACACTGCTTTTAGTTCTAGCTGCGAAA
>JAWBON010000024.1:0-413 GCA_038826135.1 Candidatus Odinarchaeota archaeon
AATAATATAAAATATGCAATTATGAATTATGGTGCAGTTTATACTTCTATTTACTGGGATAGTAATTACTGGAATGCAACAAATAATGCTTATTATTATTTTTACTGTAAGATTTCAGTCGCTGACAAGGTTTAAGGTGGATATGCTTTTAAATTTTTTCATGCATTCTATTAACAGGGTTGAATAATAGATGCGCAACCATATAATTTTAACTATTATATTATTTAGTATTTTATTAGCTCCGAGTATACCAGTTTACACTTCTCAGCAACCGTTTTTTCTATCGGATCTATCTGAAGAGAATATTCACTGGCAGTTAAATAATTTAACCAGTTTTTTAACTAGGAGAGCTGGCACGGTTGAATGTAATATGAGTGCTGAATATATTTATAATTATATCAGCTCCGTTAATG
>JAWBON010000024.1:423-17385 GCA_038826135.1 Candidatus Odinarchaeota archaeon
TTCAGCAAGTTACGAGTATTTTAACACACCTAGTGGAGGCTTAATTAACGTGGAGGCGGAGATAAAGGGTTCCAGTCAACCATATAAGTATATTGTGTTAGGAACTCACTACGATTCTATAAGTAACGGTGAGAGTGCGCCTGGTGCTGTTGATAACGCGGCTTCCGTTGCAATAATGATGGAGTTATGCAGATTAATTCCAAAGTATAATCTAGCGAAGAGCGTTAAACTGTTATTTTTCAGCGCGGAGGAGATTGGTAGATACGGATCTTTAAACTGGGTTAATAGAAACCATGAGATAAGAGAGAATATATCCGCGGTTTTAATACTTGATATGGTTGCTTATGGAAACAGTTTAGTATTAGATTATAACAGTGTTTCAAAACCGTTGGCGGATTATATACTGGAGAAAACCAGTTTTAAAAACTATTTAACTGTTGAAGCTAATAATTATTTAAGTGATCATCAAAGCTTCTGGTCTGCTAACATGCCGGCTGTGCTAATACACCAGAACGATCCATTAGAATATCCTTACTACCATACACCGGAAGACACTGTTGATAAAGTTGATTTTAACATGTTAATGTTAACCGCTTCAATAACGTTGGAGGCCGCTTATTACTTAGCCACAGACCTTAATTTTGAAAACCTATATTATGGTGTAAATCTTATTTACCCTATTATAATCTTAAGTTTACCTATAGCTTTCTTAACATGTTTGGGTGTAATAATAAAATTTAAGAATCGGAGGTCTAGCTCTGAGAACAGCTCTTAGCATAGCCGGCTCAGATCCTAGTAGTGGAGCGGGTGTGGCGGCGGATATTCTCACATTCAACGCGCTTGGAGTGCACGGTGTTTTTATTATAACCGCGGTTACAGCTCAGACACTTAACAGGGTTTTTAAAATTCGGAAAATAGATCAGGAGGATTTCTCAGCTCAGATGGAGGCTGTCTTCAAAAGTTTTAAACCTGACGCTGTGAAAACAGGGCTTATCAGCACCCCTTACCAGGCTAAACTTATCCGGGAATATATAAGCAAATATAATCTAAGATTAGTAGCTGACCCTGTGTTCAAAGCCAGCGATGGTACTGTTTTCTCAGATGAGGAGACCGTTAATGAATTAATAAGGGGAGTATACCCTAAGACGGTTCTAATCACACCTAATATTTCAGAAGCGGAGATTATAGCAGGGTGTGAGATTAAAGTTTTAAGAGATGCTATCGACGCGTCTCATGTTTTAGTTAAACGCGGTCTCAAAGCTGTTTTAATCAAGGGGGGTCATTTAAACACCGCAGGCGAGGTCTTAGATGTATTAAATATAGGCGGCGAGGTTAAAATATTTAGAAAAACACGTCTAATGCACGGTAAGATTCACGGCACAGGTTGCATTCTATCAGCTGCGATAACATCTTACATCGCTAAAGGCTGTTCTATAAGTGAGGCTGTGATGCGCGGTGAAGAGTATTTTAACAGGCTTTTTATACACCCGTTAATTTTAAAAGATGGAGGGGGCTTGCTTCAACCATTTAAATTTTTAAGTGACTGTTCTGAAAAACTTGATGTATTAAATGAGATAAATTATGCAGTTAATATTTTAACCAGAATCACTGAATTTATCACTCCGTTTATAGATGAGGAGAGCGTTCTCGCCTTCTCGATAAGTAAACCAGTAGATATTGGGGATGTTGCTTCTTTAAAATTGAAAGGAAATAATGTAAAAGACTCCTTCAGATTAGATTGCCCTACCTTCGGTTTAGATAATCTTGCTGCGAGAGTTATTTTATCGGTTAAAAAATGGTTTCCACTTATCAGAGCGGGGCTAAGCCTTCCATACAATAATAAGCTGGTAAGGAGCATAGAAAAAACTGATGAATTCCAGTATATTCAAGTTTACTTTAAAGAGTTTTTAACAGGTACTATGGATTTATTTGAAGAGACATGTAAAAATCTAAGTAGAAGATTGGCTGACGGGATTTTAGATTTTTTAATACTGTTTTTAGAAGACACGCCTTATAGAATAATAATTTTAGGTGAAAACAGTTTTGAAGTGATTTATAAATTAATTAAAATTTTAAAAAAGAGTGAGGGGTTTTAAGGGTTACATCATGCCGGGCATGCCACCCATTCCCGCTCCGCCACCAGGTCCGCCTTCAGGCATACCAGTGGGTTTCTCAGTTGTCTTAGCAGCTATAACATCGTCTATTCTGAGAATCATAACAGCGGCTTCACTTGCAGCTTTGATTATCTGTTTTTTAACTATGTACGGTTCTATTACCCCCGCTTTATGCATGTCACTTGGTTTCCCTGTGTCGAGATTCACACCGTAGGAGAGGCCTCTAGTTTTATCCTCGTGTTTAGCTCTAAGCTCTACGAGAATATCCATAGGGTCATACCCGCCGTTCTCAGCTAATGTTACAGGGATTATTTCAACAGCGTCAGCGAATGCTTGAATAGCCAGCTGCTCTCTTCCACCTACTGTTCCAGCGTAGTCTCTTAATCGTTTAGCGATCTCTATTTCAACAGCTCCGCCGCCCGGTACTATTTTACCTGTTTCGATAACATCCCTTACAACGCAGAGACTGTCATGTAACGCTCGCTCAGCTTCATCTACAACGTGGTCTGTTCCTCCTCGTATCAGTATGCTGACAGCTTTCGGATTCTTGCATTCTCTGACGAATATAAGTTCGCCGCCTGCGATTTTAAGCTCCTCTACAACTTTAGCGTAGCCTAACTGGTTTTCTGTTAAATCATCTAAATTAGATACCATGACCCCGCCTGTTGTCTTCGCTAGTTTCTCCATATCACTTCTCTTAACTCTTCTAGCGGCTAGTATCCCTGCTTTAGCTAAATAGTGTTGAGCTAAATCATCTATCCCTTTCTCACAGAATAAAACGTTAGCACCTGACTTAACTATTTTATCCACGTACCCTTTCAGTATCTTCTCCTCTTCAGCTAAGAATGCTTTCATCTGAGCTGGATCTGAGATTCTGATCTGTGCGTCAAACTCCGGTTTCTCAACTTCTAAGGGTGCGTCTATTAAAGCTATCTTAGCGTTTTCAACACGTTTCGGCATACCAGGGTGAACAACTTCTTTATCAATAATCATACCTCTTACAAGCTCTGTCTCAGCCAGACTTTTACCATGTTTCTTCACTATGTTGATAAGCTCTATGTCGGCTTTCAGAGAGCCGTCGTCTTCTCTGGTTATTTGTCTAACAGCTTCTACAGCTAGATTAGCGAAATGCTCTTTAGCTGTAGCTAAGGATTTGCTGTTCATTGAGGTTATAGCGATTTTTTTAAGTGTTTCATTGTCATCGGATTTAACTGTTTGAGCTATTTCGTTTAAAAATTCAACAGCTTTATCTGCAGCCTTCTTATATCCGCTTACAATTATTGTTGGATGAATGTTTTGATCAAGCAAGTCTTCCGCTCTCTTTAGAAGCTCGCCTGCTAAAACAACTATGCTAGTTGTTCCGTCACCAACTTCGTCATCCTGTGTTTTAGCAACTTCAACCATCATTTTAGCAGCTGGGTGCTGGACATCCATTTCGTCAAGGATTGTTGCACCATCATTTGTTATTACGACATCGCCTAGGCTGTCAACAAGCATTTTATCCATTCCTCTAGGGCCTAGTGATGTTCTAACTGCTTCTGCTATGGCTCTTGCAGCGCTAATATTAGCAGATTGGGCTTCTTTTCCACGGGATCTGGTTGTTCCCTCTTTTAATATTAAAACTGGAGTGTTTCCTATTCTTCCTAATTGGGCTTGTGCTGACATTAGCAGATTCCCCCTTAACTGGTTTAATTAAAATGTAAAGTAAATCATTTTTTCAGTAATTATACTTCTATATAAATTTTTCCATTAGAACTAAACTTGTTCAACAGGGTAGCCGCGGCCGATCCAGGCGGAGAAACCTCCTAAAACACCGGAAACCTGTCTAAAACCTTTTTTAAGAAGCAGGCTTACAGCTATACTGGTTTTAAACCCTGAATCACAGTACACGCAGATCATCTTATTATCAGGAATCTCGTTTAAACGGTCTTTAAGGTGACCTACATAAATATTATACGCGTTTTTGATAAAACCAAGCTCACTGTAAGTTCTTTCATCTCTAACATCTAATAGAAATATTTCTTCACTGAAAAGTTTTTCCTTAAGTTCAGTGACGGTTAAAACTCCACTCTTGGCAACCGGTTCCCCGCTCTTATACCAGTCGAATATATTATTTAAATATCCTTCAATACCATCAAACCCTAATCTGAAAAGATATCTGACAATGCTATCCATGTTCTGACTGTTATCTTTCACTATTATAATAGGATCCTCATAGTTGAGTATCCAGCCTGCAAATAACGGCAGCCCACTAGCCCATATGTTAACACTACCCGGTATATGCGCGGAGGCGAATGAGTCTGGTGTTCTAACATCAACTATCTGAACTTCACTTTCATAAAACTGTTTAAAATCTTTAACTGATAATGGTTTAGGGTTAGGTAACCCCTTCACCGGAGGACCTTCCCTGTTATATATCTCCATCCGCTTAAAATAGGGGGGTCTTTCAAGCCTCTCATTCAATTTATGTTTAACAAAATCATCTCTATCTTTAATTTTAAGCACTCGATTAGTTTTCTTCTCATAACCTATAGTAGTAAAACCTCTAACACTTATATTACCACCGCAAACGGAGCCTGCCCCGTGACCTGGTAAGACCACCACACCGTCCCCGAGTTTTAAAACCCTCTCAAAAAGGCTTTCATATAAAGCTTCAGAGAGTCTTTTAACATGACGTTCACCGTAAAGATCAGTCCTTCCAACGTCACCCGCAAATAATGTATCACCTGTGAAAACAGCGAAAACACCTGTTTCACCCTGCTCTTTTAATGTGAAGGATAAGCTTTCATCTGTGTGACCTGGTGTTTCTAGAACGCCGATTTCAAGATTACCTATTTTAAAAACATCGCCTTCAAAAGCTTTCTCACCGTAAGTGAAATCCAGTTTTGAACCGTGATATATTCTAGCCCCTGTGATCTTAGAAAGCTCTAAAGAGCCTACAGTATAATCTTCATTTCTATGGGTTTCGAATATGCTGATTATTTTCTGGTTATATGTTTTAGATAGTTGAATATAGGCGTCAACATCTCTACGCGGGTCTATTACAGCCGCTTCAAGTCCTGATCCAATATAATATGAGTAGTGGGCTATACCCTCAGAGGTGATTTTTTCAATGATCATAGTGGTTCACTTACCAAGGGTTTTTACCTGTCACAGTCGGGTTTTCCGGGTATGAGGACCACTCCGTGAAGGACCCTTCATAAATCTGAACTCGAGGGTATTTAAGAAGCCATTTAAAAAGAATAAACTCGTTAGTTGCTTCCCTTCCGGTTCCGCATGAGCAGATGATTGTCTTACTCGGTGATGCCCCAACCGATTCTACAATAGTTTTCAGTTCTTTTTCCGGTTTTAGAAAACATTTATTCTGATCGTCCATCAGGGTAACCCATGGAAGATTTACAGCTCCAGGGATATGCCCAGGCTTGATCCAAGGGCCTTGCCCCTCATAGAATTTACTGGGTCTTGCATCTAACACTATAACATCATCTTTATCCTTAATATTTTTGAACTCACCGTATTCTATGAAATATTCTTTTTTAACCTCTGCTTTAAAATCTGTTTCACTTATTTTCGGAAAGACCTTAGTTAAGGGCTTATTCTCCTTCTTCCATTTATCTATTCCACCGTCTAAAACATAAACAATTTTATGACCGAATCTGGCTAGCGAGTACGCTACCATAGTCTGGTCAAGACCATCCCCGAGACCTTTAAAACCACCAATCCCTGAGTATACCACGACCGGTTTGTTTTTCTCAACTCCCATGTTGCTGAATAAAGCGCCGGCTACTACTGGGCTTATATACTTGCCGGGCATACCTTTTACACTCAGTCTTAAAAGTTTATCAGAAAAATATACGGCGCCAGGAATATGCTCCATTATATAGTCGTGAATATCGGGTTGACAGTCAACTATCCGAAAATTATCATCGTTTAAGTGCTCGTGCAACCAGTCTGTTGAAACCCATTTAACCACCCCATCACCAGCAGGATATGGGTAAGTTGTTATCATCATAAATCCTCCAATTTTTTATTAATACAAATATTATTTTAATATTTAAATCTGCCTATACTGTAAAAGTAAATATTTAAGAGAGAGCCAAACTTGATATCACACATTAAAAATTTTGAATACAAGAGTGGTTAAATGCTGGATGAACAGGTCACTGGAAAAATATTAGTCTATACGTTAGAGAACGCTTTAAAATTTGATGGTAAAGCTAATCCGAAAGCCGTTTTAGGTAAGATTCTATCAGAGTTCCCTCATCTTAAAACCGAGATAGAGAATTTGATGAAGAGAATTAATGAAACAGTTGAACATGTAAACTCTATGAGTTTAGATAAGCAGAGAGAGGAGTTTAACAAAATAGCAGGCGGAGAGCCGACTAAAAGTAAACATAAAGAAGAAAAGCAGCTACCGCAACTTCCGAACGTGGAGAAATACAGCAAGATAATTATGAGACTGGCCCCCTATCCCTCAGGACCATTACATATAGGCAATCTTAGAATGGTGATCTTAAACGACGAATACGTGAAAAAATACAGAGGGGAACTCTATCTAATATACGATGACACGATCGGAAGCGAAGAGAAGGTAATTTTACCTGAAGCCTACGATTATATAAGAGAAGGATTAGACTGGCTTAACGTTAAAGTTGATAAAGTATTCTATAAGTCTGAGCGGCTTAACATATTCTATGAATGGTGTAGAAGAATTATAAGCGAGGGTAAAGCCTACGTGTGCACTTGCAACCCTGAAATATGGCGTCAAAAATTCAAGTTAAAAAAAGCCGACTGCCCTTGCAGAACGCAAACAGTATCGCAAAACCTGGATAAATGGGATAAAATGTTAAACGGAACCTATGGTGAAGGGGAGGCGGCTGTAAGAGTTAAGACAAGTATGAGTGAACCTGACCCTGCTTTAAGGGATCATGTTATAATGAGAATATCCGATAAACCTCATCCTAGAGTTGGAACCAAATACAGGGTTTGGCCTCTCTTAGAATTCTCATGGGCTGTTGACGATTACCTGTTAAATATCACTCATATATTAAGGGGTAAAGACTTGATCAAAGAAGACAAGGTTGAGGAAATCATATGGGATTTGTTAGGAGTGCCTAAACGGGAATTCATTCACTACGGGAGAATAAGATTCCAAGGACTTTCTTTAAGTAAATCTAAATCTGCTAAATATGTTAAAGAAGGTAAATACATAGGATGGCGGGATCCTAGAACATGGAGTTTGCAATCTCTTCAAGCAAGAGGGTTCAGACCTGAAGCGATAAGAGAGGCTATACTGGATTTAGGGTTAAGTTTATCCGATATCGAATACAGTCCTGAAATATTATACTCTTTCAACAGGAGGATTATCGACCCTGAGGTAAACCGGTTATTCTATGTGGAGGATCCGGTTGAGCTTAAAATCATTGGGCTGAAGGCCCCTGAATTAAAAGCTGAACCGCCTAACCACCCTGACTTTCCAGAGAGAGGGAGAAGAAACATAATTTTAAAAGTGGATGGCGATACGGCTACAGTTTTAATATCCACTTCAGACGCTAGAAAGCTTTCAACAGGGGAAAAGATAAGACTGAAAGACTTGGCTAATATTCAAATAAAATTAAAGGATGATAGATACCAGGCAGAATACTTGAGCAAAAGTATTGAGGAGGCTAGAATTCAAGGTATTAAAAAAATAATTCAATGGGTGCCAGTCTATTCTAAAATAACAGTTGAAGTCGTAATGCCTGATGGTAGTTTAACAAACGGTTTAGCTGAACCTGAAGCCGGTAAACTTAAGGTAGATGATATCATCCAGTTTGAAAGATTCGGATTTATAAGAGTTGACAGTGTTAAATGTGAAAATAATAAATATAAGATAAAAGCATTCTACCTCCATAAATAGGAAACACTATTTTTTAAATCTTAACTGTGAAAAATCGTTCGTAACTTTTTAAGATGATCATCCCTCAGATAGACCCCCGCCAAGAGAGTTAAATCAAATAATAATTTATAAGATTATAGCAGAATAGTATTAACTAAACTTACTAAGTGATATTTATGGATGAGACTGCTAAAATATTGAAAAAACTTACGGAAGTGTATTCTCCCAGCGGTTACGAGGAATCTGTAAGAGAAGTAATAGCTAGCATGCTTGAAAAATATGTTGATGAAATCCACGTTGATAAAATGGGTAATCTCATAACCTTAAAACGCGGCTTAGAGAAGGAGCCGAAAATATTTCTGGACGCACATATGGATGAAATAGGAATGCTCGTGAAATATATTGATGATAAAGGATTTATAAGATTCTCCTATACCGGCGGATTCTTCGATCAGGTGGTCTTAAACCAGAGAGTGGTGGTTTTAACGAGAAACGGGCCGATACCAGGAGTGATAGGTGCTAAACCCCCTCATCTTATGACGCAGGAAGAGCGGGAGAAACTGGTCAAGCGCGGTGATATGTTCATAGATATAGGTGCAGGTAGTAGACAGAGGGCTGAACAGCTGGGTGTAAGAGTTGGTGATCATATATCATGGGCTTCCGGTTTCACTGAACTGGTTGATAACAATGTCACTTCTAAAGCATTTGATAACAGGGTCGGGTGCACTATATTGATAAAAATCTTAAAAGAGTTGAAGGCGAATGCCACAATATATGGGGTTTTCACAGTGATGGAGGAGATAGGGTTGAGAGGTGCTAAAACAGCAGCTTTCACAATAGAACCTGACGCTGCCTTAGTATTCGAAATAGCTGCCGCAGGCGATCATCCTGGTGTTAAAGAGGGTGAGGCGCCTGTACGAATCGGAGGAGGTCCAGTTATAGGGATTGCAGACGGTAGTAGAGCTAATCTAGGAGGGGGTTTGATAACCCATCCTAAAATTAGACGTATTTTACTAGAAGTGGCTGAAGAGAACCATATACCATACCAGCTTTACGTGTTCGAAGGGGCTACAACAGACGGGACGGCGATTGCGTTATCAAGATCAGGGGTTCCAACAGGGCTTTTATCCGTACCTGTCAGATACGCGCATTCAGCTATTGAACTACTTAATATCATAGATGTGGAGAACACAGTTAAACTAGCAAAACTATCAATAAATAGAATTGCTGAAGTATTTTCAACCGGTTAGATGATATATGAGCCGCGAGGATGAGAAGCTAAAGCAGTGGAATGGAGCCCACTCCTTACTCATCTGGATTTTAGGTATATTTATTCTAATCTCATTCAGTTATTTAGGTGGTGTGAACGATTGGCTGGCTAGAATAATCATAGAATTGTTAATTGGTTTAATTCCGATCCTGGTGGTTTTATCAATCTTTAGAGGTGGGGTAAGAGAATTAGGTTTACTGAAACCAAGCTTTAAAGAAGGCATATTAGCTTTAGGATTTGGTTTACTGGGGGTCTTAGCCGGTTTCTTAAGCTTCTATTTAGAAGTTTTAATATTAGGTGGTTATCCTCCAGGATATTATGAGTTTCAGTTAAAGTTCACTCCACTCGAACTGGAAGACCTTTTAATCTGGATTTTCTTCTCCATTATAGTAGTAGCCCCGTGTGAAGAAATTTTTTCAAGAGGATTCATACAGAAGGGGCTTCAAAACAGCGGAGGTGTTATTTTTGGGTTAATCAGCGCTTCGATATTATTCGGGCTAATCCATATGGATCCTTTCAGAATATTCCCTAACGCTATGGAGGGGCTTGTCCTAGGAGGAGCCTATGTTTATTCGAAGAATAAAACAAGCGTTTCAGCTATATCCCACGCTGTTCTTAACACTGTAATATTCATATTAATGTTTATTTTCCCGTATTATTTCGGAATTTAAAAAAAAGATAGAGGTGTTTAGTGGAAGAGCTCTCTTTGATAGAATAAGTATACTACAATTATTAAACTGATTATCAGTGAAATTATACCGCCGAATACTATTGATATTACAATATTGATTATGTTAACAACTACGACTAGCGTCCAAGCCCAATGTCTTAAATTCATTAATGAAAAAGCTGCGATTAAAATTATGATCCCCCATATTAAGTATATAACACCGGCGAATGCGAATTCTATAAACCACCATGCTGGAATGAAAGCTGAACCCAAAAGTAAACTCGCACCGTTTAGAATGTCTATTATGCCACCTATTATCATTAACACCGCGATTATCACTACGCCTAAAGGTGTTTTTTTACTAGGCATACTTATTCCTCAAGAAAATTTATAATTATTTAACCTTTAATTAATATTTAAAGCTAATTATTTATTAAAAAATCTAAAACTTGCTTCAATAGCATCCTTAATCAACGGTGTTTTCGACCTCACAGCAGGCACCTCACCGATATCTATTGAAAAACTGCAACTTTTTTCCGATTCATTAAGTAACAGTTTAACCTCACCCGCAGGTGAAATAATCATACTATTCCCTCCGAAAACAATATCGTTTTCAACACCCACCCTGTTCACATACACGATAAAACACTGGTTTTCAATCGCCCTAGCCTTTAAAAGACATTTAAAACGGGGAATAGACTCTTTAGGTGTGGCGGATATAACCGTTATAATTTCAGAGCCTTTTAAAGCTTGAATACGACTAAGCTCAGGGAAATTAATATCATAACATATTTGAACACCGATTTTAACGTTTTTAATAGTGGTAACAGTCGGTGTTTCCCCAGCTGTGAAAACCTCCTTCTCCTTGAAAACCCAGAAATTCGGCAGACATATTTTCCTGTATTTCGCTAAAACACCATTTCTGCCTAATAGCACAGCGGTATTATATATTTTCTTATTCTCAGCTTCTAGTTCAGCCATACCTGTTAAAACATATGTTTCATCACTGAGTTCCCGTGAAATTTTATGGGTTAAGCTGCCGGGAATAGGTTCAGCTAGTTTAAAAAACGCTTTCTTACAATTATAGCCTGTTAGAAAAAGTTCAGGAAACACATGTAAAACTCCGCTTGAAGTCTCGAATCTTTTAACAGCTTCTATAATCCTTTTAACATTATACTTTTTTTCACAGAACACTGGAGATAATTGATGTAAAACTATATTAAGGAACAGGCCCCCCACCTCGTAATTTTTTACCTATTACGGTACCTATTAACCCCCCTATAATCGCAAGCCAGCTTGATTTTAACCCTCCTATAATGTATAAGCTTAGCTGATATATCATACCGCCAGTTAACAGAACGCTTACATCAAAACCATATAAAGAACCCCAGTAAAAAATCCAGCTGATAACAGCTATTAATATAGCAGCGTTCAAACCGGTGAGTAGACTTTTTAAATAATTTCCTGCAAATATTCCCGCCACAATCCCTGCGAAAAACCATATTATAACGTTGAATAACGGGAAGTCGTTGAAATTTAATAGGAGCCCTCTGTGATTCGGATTAGAACTGTGAAGAGGATCCCCCCCTAACAAGTATAGTAATTGCAATTCAATATACGGGATGCTTCTTATAAAATTGTAGAATGACGGCGATAATAATTCAGAAGGCATGTCAATAAACATTACTATAAGCCAAGTGGATGTTAAAGAAACAATTATAAATATTATTATTGGGAAAATGATCCTCATATCCGCCGCCTCTGATTTTCAACAATTACCCGAAACTTTTAATAATTGGTAGAGTGGAAAACTATAAAAAGCTTTTATGATGATAAAATATTAAGACGGTGACTAAGATGGGTAAAATCAAAGTAGCTATAGCGGGTTTAGGAAACTGTGCTTCAGCTTTAATACAGGGAATCGAATTTTATAAGAATGTGAAAGGCTCGGAGACAATGGTTCCAGGTTTAATGAACCCGAGCGTAGGCGGCTACCTTCCAAAAGATATTGAAATAGTAGCCGCTTTCGATGTTAACAGGGATAAAATAGGTAAAGATATTTCCGAAGCGATCTTCATAGATAACTGTACAGTGAAGTTTGCAGACGTGCCTAGAAAAGGTGTGAAAGTTGTTCCAGGCCCGATACTAGATGGTGTAGCTCCCCACATGGTAAAATCTTTTAAATGCTATGATGAGAGGGAAATGAAACCGGTTGACGTGGCACAGCATCTTAGAGAAAGCGGTGCTCAGATACTTATAAATTATTTACCTGTAGGGAGCGCTCAGGCTTCAAGAGTGTATGCTAAAGCTGCCCTAGAAGCTGGATGCGGTTTCATAAACGCTATTCCTGAATTCATAGCTTCAGATAAAGGTGTAGGAGATGAATTCGAGAAGAAGAATCTACCAATAGCTGGCGACGATGTGAAATCACAGCTTGGAGCTACAATACTTCATAGAGCCCTAGTAGACTTATGTGTTAACAGAGGTGTTAAAATCCTTGAAACCTATCAGTTAAATGTTGGCGGCGATACTGATTTCGAGAATATGACTGTTGAAGAGCGCCTTAAAACTAAGAGAATAAGTAAAACAACCGCGGTTACAAGCATACCACCATATGAAATACCCACCAGGATAGGGCCGAGTGATTATATTCCATTCTTAAATAATAGGAAGATCTGTTATATTTGGCTGAAAGGACTCTTGTGGGGGGAAGTACCAGCTACAATCGATGTTAAACTATCTGTGGAGGATTCACCGGACTCCGCTGGAGTGATAGTGGATGTGATAAGATGCATGAAGCTTGCTTTAGACAGGGGAGTAGGAGGCCGGTTAGTAAGCATCTCCGCGTATTCATTCAAACATCCGCCTGTGTTTATACCGGATAATATCGCTAAAAACTGGGTTCAAGAATTTATAGAGGGAAAAAGAGAACGCTGATCAGATTATTTTAAGCAGTCTCGGTATATCCCGGACACTTGGAAGTATAGCATCAGGCTCAGCTTGCTTCAGGATGCTATAGTCTAATCCCCCGGTTAAAACTCCAATAGTCCAGCAGCCTAGTTTTTTACCGGAAACAATATCTAAAACATAGTCACCTACTACTACACACTCTACAGGTTTTACACCGTACTTTCCGAGAAGATTTTTAAACTCGTAAACTTTTTGAAGAGCCTCATCGCCTGTTGAGGATTCTTCTGAAAAATTATTCGCTAAAACTTCATCAAGCAAATCAGCTAAACCATGCAATTGAAGCTCCTGTCTGACAAGCTCAGCTTCTATGATTCTACCAGTAACCACTGATAAAATATAATTTCTATCCTTAAGGAGCTTAAGCGCCTCTCTAACCCCTTCAAACGGTTGCTCACTATCGCCTTTAAACTCATGGTAAATTCTTAAAAACTCAGGTAGAAACCTCTGTTTAACCTGGAGTATAAGTCCGCCGAGCTGATTAGACTTATATAGTAGTCTAAACTCATCCCGGGATACTTTCTGCAACCCGTATTTTTCAGCTAAAAACATGAAAACATTATAAAATCTATCAGATGTATCTATAAGCGTCCCATCTAAGTCGAAAATAAATAGTTTAAGCTTGTCTCTTATCTTATCCCAGATTATAAGTATCACCCTCAATAGTTTAAATTAGCAATCAAACCATATAAAATATTTCTATCCGATAAAGTTAAAAGCACACTTTATTCTTAAATAGCACAATAATGGTGATTATATGATTATAGACCGGAGTAAATGCGGCGTGTGCTTCGGCTGCGCGGCTGTGTGTCCCTTCGACGCGTTAAGAGCAACCGATAAAGAAATACTAATTAACTCCGATAAATGTACAAATTGTGGACTATGTAAGAGAATCTGTCCAGTGGGGGCGATAACTATTGAAGCTTAAAGTAGACGTTGCGGTTGTAGGAGGAGGCCCGGCTGGCAGCTCCACAGCCTTAACAGCGGCTAAACTAGGTTTAAATGTACTGTTAATCGATAGAAAAGCTCATTTAGGAGTCCCTGTTCAATGCGGGGAGGCTATAGGTAAAACTGGTCCAAGCTTAGCGGAGATAGATATACCTCGAGCAGCGATAAGAAACCCTATAAGAGGTTTCAGAATCTACAGTCCAAGCAATCTTAAAGTAGACTACGCTAAACCTCAACCAGACGGATACGTTGTTGATAGAAGAGTGTTCGACAAGGAGCTCTTCATTAAAGCAGCTGAAGCTGGAGCTGAAACCTTGATTAACACTGATATAAAAGAACTTACCTATAAAGACGGTAAAGTAGCTGGTCTGGTAGGGGTAAACGATAATGGAAGAGTTGAGGTTGAAGCGAAGATAGTAGTTGGAGCGGATGGTGTTTTCAGCATAATAGCTAAGCTTTCCGGACTCCGCAAATATTCTAAACTATCGGATCTGGATGCGAGCGTAGGCTATGAAATGTGTAATGTCGAATATGATGACCCTGAATTAATGGAATTCTATATGGGTAAGAACGTAGCGCCTAGAGGATATGTCTGGATCTTCCCTAAAGGTGAGAAACGCGCTAATGTAGGGATAGGCGTAGGCGCCGAGTACAGTCAGCGGACAGCTTTAGAGTATATGAGAAGCTTCATGAAAGAGCATCCGATCGGGAGAGAGAAGCTGAAAAAGGCGAAGATAGTAGAGTACAGGGTCGGAGCCATACCGTTAGGGGGACCTAACGATAAAAACATAATAGATAATCTCATGTTAGTTGGAGACGCTGCAGGTCAAGTTCACCCTATAACAGGCGGCGGTATCGGCTACTCACTAGTATGTGGCAGTATAGCTGGCAGAGTAGCTGCTGAAGCCATAGAGGCGGGGGACACAAGTGAGAAAATGCTATTAAACTATGAGAAACGATGGCGAGAGAAGTACGGAGAAGAATTTGAGAAAATGTTGAAACTACGCGAGCTGCTTGAGAAAGTTGAGGATAAAACATTAGACCAGCTTGCAGAAATCTTTAACGGACAGAATATAGTAGATCTTACAGCCGGGAGAAAAATATCGATTTTATTCAGCGCTGTTAAAAAAAGAAACAGAGAACTAATCAACCTGCTTAATAGTTTCAGAAATCTTAAACTAATCCAGTAAGAGAAGTGAGAATAATTTGGGTTTAGGGAGACTGCTTATAATATCCCTTCTGATCATCTCCATATCAGGTTTACTCGTATATTTCATAGCCCCTGAAACTGTAAATCTCATATATACCGTGAAATACCAGTCCTATGGAAAACCCGAGCTAGGATACTTCATAACCGTATTAGAGAGCATAATATACGGTTTAAAAGACACCAGAATACTAATTATAATAATATCCACATCCCTTTTAGCAGGGTTACTTTACACGAATGGTAGAACTTGGGTTGCTGGTGCCTTCACATATATAATTTTATTAATATTACTTTTAATATTCTATTATAGATTTTTCACGGCATTCAACATACCTGAACTGCCTGAATTCTTAACCAATATTTTTTTCACAATCACGATGGGAGCCATATTCTCGAGCATACCCGGCATCATGCTACATATCACTAAAAAGGAGAACCTAGAAAACGAGAGCAGCGTACAGTCACTGGAAACCACGATCACATGCCCTAAATGCGGTGAAAAATATAATTCAATACCAATCATATGTGTGAAATGCGGCTTCAAAATAGGAGACACATCCCCGATTAAAATCAGTTCCGATTATAATTGTGCAAATTAAAACTTATATAAAGCAAAAATGTTTTTAAAATTACGAAAGTATTAAATACTGGATAAAATCAAGATGTGACATCAATCTGGCGGTGTAGGAATTGGTAGGTGGACACTTTCCAACACAAACATATAAATAAAACTGTAACCGATTTTTTAAGAGGCCACCATATAAAACAATTTTTAAGAAACATAATATTTTATTCAAAAACAATTAGACAATATGGAAACATGAAGAAGACGCAGAGTACATCATACTTTTTAAGGGTTAAAAACTATAAACCGCCAAGAAATTTATTAAAAAGCAATGGAGGTTAAAATATGGCTAAAGGTGTTTGCCCTGAATGCGGTGCTGAAATAGAGGTCGAAGATCCTGTGGAGAAAGAAATCGTTGAATGCGAGGAATGCGGTGTTGAACTAGAGGTTTCAAAAGTGGAAGGAGAAGAGGTTGAATTCGAAGTCACTGAGTCAGAGGGAGAAGACTGGGGTGAGTGACCGCTACATAAAAACCCTGTGAAAAAACAGCGAACTAAAATCAACACCTTTTTTCCATTATCGTGGAAGAGGTTACTACAGTTTAATCGTGTTCAACAGGCTGGAGGTGAAGGCGCCTTCTAAAGGAGAGAAGAAACGCCGTGAATATGAAAATAGGACTCATATGCGACCGGGTTAGCTGGAATGAGAAAGCGTTAATAAACGCGGCTAATAAGAGGCGGGGAGTGGAGATTATAGAAATACTCTCGGATGATTTAATATTAGACGCGTCTGGAAACGATCATAATCTACCTGAAGCAGACATATACCTTCAAAGATGTATAAGCGCTGTAAGAGGCTTATATGTTGCAGCTGTCTTAGAGAGCAAAAACCTACCAGTGGTGAACACTTACGCGGCTTCAAGAATATGCGCTGATAAAACTCTCACAATCCTAGCATTATCTAAAGCTAATGTACCCACCCCTAAAACATATCTCGCCTTCACAATAGGCGCTGGTTTAAAAATACTAGGGGAAAAATTAAACGGTTTAGGAGTGCTTAAACCTAATATAGGCAGCTGGGGTAGACTTATAGCAATACTTAAAGACCCGTTATCAGCTAAAGCTATTATGGAAGACAGGTTAATGATGGGTGTATTATATCACACATTCCACATCCAAGAATATATAGGAGGAGAGCCGAAAAGAGATCTACGAGTATATGTGATAGGGGATAAAGTTGTAGCTGGAATCTACAGGTACGCTCCCACAGGCGATTTTAGAACTAATACACCTGGCGGGGGTAAAGCGGTACCGTTAGCTATAACACCTGAAATAGAGGAT
>JAWBON010000025.1:0-8848 GCA_038826135.1 Candidatus Odinarchaeota archaeon
TGTGCTATTAGGTGTTATGGGTGGGAGAAACTCGGAGGGCGAAGATTTCCCAGGTGATGAAATGAACAGTGTTGTAGTTGTAGGTGTACCGTACGCTAAACCGAATCCGAGTGTTAAGGCTTCGATAAGATATTTTGAAGAACAGTTCCCTGGTAAGGGCCACGAGTACGGTTATGTTATACCTTCTATGAGAAGGGCGGCGCAGGCAGGTGGTAGAGTTATTAGGCGGTTGACTGATCGAGGGGCGATAATATTTTTAGATTGGCGTTTTAAACAGGAAAACTGTTTGAAGTATTTTCCAAACTGGTTGAAAGACAACATTGAAATTATACCAGATGAGGCAGGTCTTCTAAAATCAAAGATAAGTTATTTTTTCAAGCAAGGGGGGGTTAAAAGTTAGAATAGGGATAATTTCAGACATACACTCCAATCTACACGCTTTAAAAACAGTTTTTGATGGATTAGAAAATGTAGACGCGATTATATTTTCAGGGGATATAGTAGGTTACGGTGCTTCTCCGAATGAGGTTATTGATATATTAAAGGATATGAAGCCACGGATGTGTGTTTTAGGCAACCATGATTACGCGTGTTTAAAAAACGATTTCAGATGGTTTAATGAATTAGCCGCACAGTCTCTGATCTGGACTAAGCGCGTGATTAAACGCGAAAATCTGGATTATATTAGTAAACTACCGTTATCTGAAACACGGGATTTTGAAGGAGTTAGAGTATATGTCACACATGGCAGCCCAGTAGATAATTTATACGATTATGTTTATCAGGAGCAGGGAAGAGACTGGAGGAGGTTCTTTAAGATAACTGAAAGTGATATAATAATTTTAGGCCACACTCATATACCTATGATTATAAAATTAAAAGAAAAATATATAATAAACCCCGGTAGCGTAGGTCAGCCGAGGGATGGTAACCCAGCCGCCAGTTACTGTGTTTTAAATATCAATCGCAATGTGAGTGTGGAGTTGAAAAGAGTTAATTACGATATTGATAAAAGCGCTGAAGAAATATTAGATGAGGGTTTACCTACTTTCCTAGCTGAGAGATTATATACGGGGATATGAAAGATGCCTAATATAAGTGGTAGTTGTATACCGACAGGGCTTCCCGGCTTAGATGCTTTTTTAAACGGGGGTTTAACTCCTGGTAAACTATATCATATTTTCGGAGCTTCAGGTAGTGGAAAAACAACTTTAGCTCTTCAAACTGTTAAAAATGATTTAGATATAGGGGGGCGTGTTATTTGGGTTGAGACTGAGAGAAAGAATTTCTTAAAGAGACTTAGCACCATGATGTTGATTGAAGATTTTGAAAAGAAACTTTCAGATATCATTGTTTTCCCAGTTTCAGATTTTAAGCAGCAGGGTGTGCTGGTGAATAAACTCGCTGATTTTATAACGCATAGAATAAATCTGGTGGTGTTCGACACCATTACACATCTTTACAGGGGTTCGCTGCAGGAGAAGGAGGATAATATTAAATTAAATAAGGAGATTAACAGGCAGATCGCTCTTGTTAAATCTGTATGTATAACGAAGAATATAACATGCATTATGGTTAACCACGTGAGGTTGCAAATCAACAGTGAAGGGTTTAAAACAGAACCAGTAGCTTGTAAGATAATCACATACTGGTCTGATTTCAACATAGAGTTAACTAACTTGAATAGTGAACGAAAAAAATTAAATATTGTTTCGAAAGAAGGAGATAAGAGGCTTAGCTTAATTTATGAATTAACGTCTAAAGGTGTTGAGCAGGTAAGTCGAATATAAATGGTGTTTAGTTATGGGAGATGTTTTCAGCGAGTTTGCAATTATGCTGTTCCTAGCAGTGTATTATGTGATACCAGCATATGTAGCAAACGGTTTAGCTGTTGTCACAGGGGGAGGAACCCCTATAGATTTAGGGAGAAATTTCAGAGATGGGAGGAGGATATTCGGTGACGGAAAAACGATAAGAGGTTTTACAGGAGGAGTTATTTGCGGTTTTTTAGTGGGTTTGATTCAAATGATTATAGCCCCCAATCTTAACGGTTTTATACAGCAATTAATCACCGTTTATGATTTAAACCCGGCTATATCGTTCAGCGCCGAGGTGATTATTCACACCCCTCCTTTAAGAGCTTTTTTACTAGCCTTAGGCGGTTTAACAGGTGATCTCGTAGGCTCATTTATTAAAAGAAGACTTAATCTTGAGAGGGGGAGACCGGCCCCCCTTATAGATCAGCTTGACTTCATATGCTTTGCATTACTATTCAGCTATTTTATTTCGCCAATATCCTGGGAATATATTGTTATTTTAATAGTTTTAACACCTATCATTCATTTAATAGCGAATATAGCAGCTTACTGGTTAAAGCTTAAAAATGTTCCATGGTAATTTAGCTAGCTTAACTTAAATATGGCTAGTGCTTGAAGACCTGCGAACGCTATTATTATAAGAGCTAAGCCGGCTATGATCAACGCATAAGCGTAGCTTGGATTATAAACGTTTTTCGCACTCTCATACATGGACATGAAGCCTATGAAGCCGAGAAACATTAACAGGGATGCTGCTAAACCTTCTAAAAGAAATTGCTCATCTATACCGCCGCCTAAAGATGCGGTGAATATTAATACAGGTGTGCCGGATGAAGTTTGACCTACAGCTATAGGCTGGTGCACGATATCGTAGATTCCTCCAGCTAGAAGGAAATATATTAAGAATATGATTACTATAAACCAGAATGTTCGAGACGGCGCCTTAGGTAATTTTAAAACCGGTTTCGAGAGTTTCGTTTTAATTTTTCTCCAAATTTTCGATAGTTGATTCATGAAAGCACCGTTAAAGATTTGTATTTTATTTGAATATTTTTTGAATAATAAACGATTTTATTTTTATAGATTTACATGAATATTTATATTTTTGTGTAAAATTAGAGTTGTCACATTAAAAGTACAATTATTCACCTTCACGCTTATATTCTCAGCAATGTTTTGAAGTGTTAATTAATTAGGAAGCGTTTAGCATTTATAAGCTAGGGCGGTTTTAATATTTATAGCCTGTGAGAATAAATCATACAAGAGTAGAGTCAGGAGGGAAATCTAATTCCTAAAAAAGAAGAGCTTATAGAGGATGAGAAACTCGAATTTGAGGATCTAGAGAACTTAGAAGAGGAAGAGGAGGAGCCTGCGGCTCCCAGCGAGTTAACTCAGTTGACAGGTGTAGGGCCATCGATAGCTAAAAGACTTGCAGAGTCAGGGTATAACAGTGTTGAAGCTGTCGCTGTCACTACAGCTGATGAATTAGCTGCAGCTGTAGACGTTGGTAAATCAACAGCTCAGAAAATCATCGAATCTGCAAGAGAGCTTTTAAAAATAGGTTTCGAAACAGCGGATAACGTATATGAGAAGCGGAAGAATATAGGGAGAATTACAACAGGCTCTAAGAATTTAGACAGTCTTATCGGCGGGGGTGTGGAGACACAATCTATAACTGAGGTTTTCGGACCTTTTAGATCAGGTAAGACCCAGTTGGCTCATCAGCTGTCAGTTTTTGTACAGTTACCTGTTGATAAAGGTGGGTTGAACGGTAAAGCATTATATATTGACTGTGAAGGAACTTTCAGACCTGAGAGAATAGTGCAGATGGCTGCAGCTGTTGACTTAGATCCTAAAATCGCTCTTAAAAATATCTGGTGTGCGAGGGCTTATAATTCAGATCATCAGATGCTACTGTGTCAACAGGCTAGTGAGCTTATTAAAAAGGAGAATCTTAAATTAATTGTTATCGACAGTATAATGAGCCATTTCAGAGCCGAATACATAGGTAGAGAGATGTTAGCTAGAAGACAGCAGAAATTAAATAAGCATCTACACATGTTAGAAAGAACCGCTGACATAGAGAATGTGGCTATTTTAATCACCAATCAAGTTATGGCTAAACCGGACACATTCTTCGGGGACCCCACTGAGCCTGTAGGCGGGCACGTACTGGCGCATGTTCCCCAGACAAGACTTTATCTGAGAAGAAGTAAGGGTAACAGGCGGATATGCAGATTAGTTGATTCACCGTGGATGCCTGAGGGTGAGGCTGTTTTTATTATAACAGCTGAAGGTATAAGGGATCCCTAGGATTTACACTGGAATATTAGAAAGTTCAAAGTCTCCCATAAAAGTTTTCTCTGCCTCTCCCGGATTAATTTAAAACTGTTTCTTTCAAATATTTTTTTAACTAAGTTCACTCCGCTTAGATTAGAGTAGGCGATTTGAATATACCCTCTTTTAAATAAATATTTTTTAGCATCTTTCACAAATCTGCTTATAAGATTCTCAGGGGATCTGTTAAGCCAAGCTTGCTGTATTAAGTTTTTAGGTTCACCTCTTAGATACGGGGGGTTGAATATTATTGTGTTAAATTTTTCATTTTTTAAAGCTGAGAAAAACTCGCTTTGATAAACTTTTATTTTATCTTTTAAACCGTTCAGATTCACGTTTACTCGACAGCAACGAACAGCCATATGGTTTACGTCAACGGCTACTACATTTCTAACTTTATCAGCTATTTGAACAGCTATATATCCTGAGCCTGCCCCCATGTCTAAAACAGACCAGTCTGGTTTAAAAATCATGTTCTCCACTATGAACTTAGATGTGAAAGCGTATTTAGGGTTGAAAACCTCATTTGTGAGATAGAATTTTTTCCCGTCGATCACGTATACTCCGGGTTTTATCCGCGCGTGTAAGAGTTCTAATAACTTAGAGGATATTTTAGTTTTGAGCAGGGACAAAAACACCGCCTTAAGCGAGCGTTACTTCGATTTCCTCACCGAGGATTTCTTTAAGCTTCTCGGCTAGGGTTTTTAAATCTCTGTCTATTTTACCTTCTAGATTTTGGATCAGAGTTTCTATCTGGTCAGCGACTACTTTTTTATCGGCAAGCTGTTTTTCTATCTCCTCTATTTTAGATATTATAATCTCGGATTCTTCTATCAAACCTTTTTCAGCGATGATTGTTTTCAACTTTTCTTTTAATTCAATTGAAGCTTTAGCTTTAACATACAGTTCATCTAAAAATTCATCCCCTAATATTCTGCTGATTTGTTTAATAGCTCTGTCAGCTCTATCCTGTTTTAATTCCAGCTCATTGTCTAGGAGACTTCGCTGAAGAACTTTCAAAATCTGTTTCAACGCAGGTAACCCTTCTGTTTCAGATATGAAGGTGTTAAATGGCTCTGATATGTATTTATCAATCGTGTTTCTCTGCTCAGCTGTTAAATCAGCAAGCGCTTTAGATGAACTCTTAGTTAGTTTCGCTAAAGGTTTAAGAACAGGGTTTATTAGCATATTGAAGCTACGCCGAATATTATTTAACTCTTCATCAGCTTTCATATGCTCTTTCTGTAAACCTGTAGTCTTGAACTTTAAGTAGTTGTCTTCTTCAGTTTTAAGCTGTTTTTCTATTTCACATATTTCAATTTTAACTGATTCAAATTTATCTTGAAGATTTTTTTTCTCTTTTACTGATTCGATAAGCATGTTAGCCGAGTCGATTATTTTATCAACCCGTTCAATCTCCTTGTATTCTTTGAGTAGAAATTGATTGGTTTTATCAACCAGTTCGGCTAGTTTACGGATGTTGAAGTCTAAATCTTTAAGCTCTGTTTTAAACCAGGGAGTCATTTTAGGCACGAGCTTGCGACCAAGCTCGTTAATATTTAGAAAAAAATTTTTTACCTCGCTGTTAAGATTCATTAAACTATTATAGCTGCAGTTTTCATCAATCTTGATTTTATTAAGGTATTCTAGTATACTGTTACTTAGTTTTTCAGAGGCTTTAACAGCTAATTCATGGCTTTTAACATCTCCCTCCATTGTTTTAAACGCTTCCCGGCCTTTGCTTGTTAAAAATTTCTCAGCTGAGAGTTTTACCTGCCCTATTAAATCAATGATTTTCTGTTTACTTAACTGGGCTTTCACACGAAGGGGAGAGTAGCGTTTATCGTTTTTCTTATTAACATAGTCTTTAACCTCATCCAGCCTTATTTTAATCATTTTTTTCACGCTCAGTTTTCGATAAGCGTTCTTTAACAGCTGCTACAATTATAGGAAGAACTATTGTCGCGTCAGCGATTAAATCCACCCAAGGGGCTTCACTTTTAATTTTACCCCATGATTGAGCTTCTCCAAGCGAGGCGCCGCTTAAACCACCAGGTTCAGGTCTGTCCATAGTTATCTGGATAGCGTAGTCGAATCCTCTTCCAGTGATCAGCATAGTCTGTAATATATGGTTTTTAGGAACACCGCCTCCGACTGATATGACGGCTGCGCGCTTAGATTCATAGGCCATGTCAATCATTTTTTGAATGTCTTTAAGAACATCCACTACTAGTGGTTTCCGCTGACGGAAAAGCCATAGTTGAAGGCCTAGTATAGAATCTGTTATAGCCGGGCAGAAGACTGGGATGTTTTTTTCAACAGCGTTTTTTACTATAGAGTTCTCGTCGGTAAGGTGTCTTCCTATTTCCCATATTAATTCATACACTGCTATGCCTTTTTCACTTTTAACAGGATCTATTTCGCCAAGTATCCTTTGAATATTTTTCTCAAAATTTACGAACTCCCTGTTTCTCACATATATATCGTATATTCTGTTTATTCCAAGCCTGTGAAGATGAATATCACTGTAAGTTTTTGAGAGCCGGATATGATGTCCGCCGAAGGCTTCAATAAGATCATGGGTTAAATTAGCCCCTGTTGTAACTATCGCGTTAATGTAATCTTCTCTCATCAAATCAACTACAACTTTCCGCATACCAGCCGGTACTAGTGCGCCAGCTAAGCCTAAAAATCTTAAAGCTTCTTTATCAGACGCTATTTTCTCTAAAATATTCGCGGCTTCGCTGAGACGGCCTGCACCGAAAGCCCCGGATCTTTCAAATTGAAGCATTAACTCGTTTAATGACATCCCTGTTTTAATATTAATTGGGTGAACGAATCTTTCCTGATCCATTTACATCCCCTTAATTTTATTGTTGAATCTGATTTAAAGATGTTATCCATATCGAGTTTTAAGGTGGGTGGTTGTGGAATAGAAGTTATCAGATAACGGTTAGATTTATATAATAATGGGTTTTTTATGAGTATTGATTAATATAGCGGGGTGGGGTAGGCTACCGTTAATAAGGTGGGCCTATTCAGGAGACCTTTGGCTTGAAATCCCGCGGGGCTCATAAAGAGAGCCCTGGAGAAACCCCGAGACAAGCACGAATAGTACTTGCGGGAAATCGATGGTTCAAATCCATCCCCCGCACAGAATTATAGAACATGATTCTGGGGGATTACCAATGTCTCCTAAGTGGCGTATGCCAACCCCGCTACCAATCCCCTGCTAAAGATTCTTTTTTAGAAAATTGTTTTCACATCACAGGGCGGAATTTGAAACCGTAGTGTATAACACCGTTCTCCCCGTCATCGTAGATTCTGCGTATGACGGCTTCTACAGGCATACCTATCTCTAACTTATCTACATCACAATCTGTTATTTGAGATAATACTTTAACACCGTTCTCTAGTTTGACTATAGCTATCGCATAGGGAACATATATCTCGTATTTTAAAGGTGCCTGTCTAATGATTGTAAAAGATTCGATAACACCCTTCCTGGGTAGCGCTATTTTCTCAAGATTTTTAGATTTACAATTATTACATACTGTTTTAGGTGGGAAGTATATATGATTGCAGGATAGGCATTTAGAAGCTTCTAGACGATAGTGTTGGGGTATTTCTCTCCATAATTTCGGAACTCTTAATTCACTCGTGTTCACACCCTCCTTAAAATTTGAATAGTTGAATTTGACCCGGCTCCGCTTAATGTTTGACTTAACCCTATTACAGGATTCGAGTCTATTTTCAGCTGCGCGTCGCCTCTTAATGTTAAAGCAATCTCAGCTGTCTGGTAGACGCCTGTTGCTCCTACAGGATGGCCTCTAGCTTTCAATCCGCCACTGATATTTACTGGTTTACCACCGTTCTTCGAGAAATAGCCTTCCTTTAACAGTTTCGCAGCTTCACCTCGCCTAGCGAAGCCTAGTTCCTCTAATGCCATTAAACCGTAAATAGTGTATGAGTCGAATATTTCAGCTACTTGAATATCTTCAGGTTTTATTTTAGCCATTTGATATGCTTTTTCAGCAGCTATTCTTATTGATTTAAAGTCTAAGAGATCTTCTCTTTGAGTTAAACCTAGTGAATCTGAGGCTTGACCTATCCCTGAGATTTGAATAGGGGTGTCGGTTATTTTTTTAGCTTTTTCTAAGGGGCAGAGTATTAGGGCGGCAGCCCCGTCACCTAAAGGCGCGCAGTTCATTAATGTGATCGGGTCGGCTATAGGTCTAGCGTTAATAATAGAGTCGATTGTCACTTCGAAGCGTAGCTGAGCGTAGGGATTGCTTACAGCGTTTTTATGGTCCTGTTGGGCTAGTAAAGCTATATCTTCAACACTTACATTATATTTATGCATGTACAGTCTCATGACTAGTGCGGCTGCACCTTCAGGGGATAGGCCTTGAATAGTTTCATATTCATGGAATAACCCTAATGAAATTATCGACTCAGCTTCGGCGGAGATAGCTTCAGACATTTTTTCAACGCCACCTACTAGAACGAAATCATGTGAGCCTGATGCGACATCGTTGAAGGCTGCGATTATAGCGCTGCCGCCTGAAGACTCACCTGTCTCTATTCTAGTCGCTGGGATATTGTTAAAACCAGCGAAGTCAACTAGCAGTGATGAAAGATTCTTCTGATGGTTAAATTCGTCAGCTGCCATATTACCTATGTAAGCTGCTTCA
>JAWBON010000025.1:8858-17346 GCA_038826135.1 Candidatus Odinarchaeota archaeon
TTGAGTGCATCATCTAATGCTTTGCTAACCGCTTCTCTGAAAAGCTCTCTTATAGATTTATCAAAATGCAGGTCTACTTTTGTTAACCCGACTCCGATTACCGCAACTTGTCTCATTTTGATAACCTCTCATGTAGGTTGTCCTACAATATGACGTCTCCATTTAATATAACATTTATAACCGATCTGCTGTCTTCTAAGAAGATAATCCTTTATTTTTAAGCAGAGATTCCTTTTCTCCTCGATCGCGTTTTTAACAATTATGTAAAAAGCATCGCTGCCAGCCCCTGAACCGTAGGATACTGCTAGTATCTCATCTCCAGGCGCGGCTATGTCGAGAACTGCGGAGAGACCTAAAGGCACAGCAGCGGAGTAAGTGTTACCTATATTGGGTACTAGTAAACCCGGGCTTAGCTGAGCTGTTGTGAATCCTAAGGTTTTAGCAACTCTTATAGGGAATTTGCCGTTAGGTTGATGGAATACAACATACTTGAAGTCTGATGGTTTTTTACTTAGCTCAGCCATTAAATGTCTAGCAGCTGATTCTATATGATGAAAATACGCGGGTTTACCTGTGAATGCTTCACCGTGTTGAGGGAACGGTCTTTCTGCTCTCCTCCAGAAGTCAGGGGTGTCTGTAACATACGAGTATGAGGCTTCTATTGTAGCCGCACAGTTTTCATCATCTCTAGAAACGATGAATGCGGCCCCACCGGATGCGGCTGAAAACTCTAAATCATCACCCGGAGCACCCTGAGCTACATCGGATCCTATAGCTAGACCGTATTTTATCATACCAGAGGATACTAAACCCATACAGCATTGTAAGCCTTCTGTACCAGCTTTACAGGCAAATTCTAGGTCTGCTGATAAAATATTCGGAGTCGCCCCTATCGCTTCAGCGACTATAGTACCTGTAGGTTTAACAGCGTACGGTTTAGATTCGCTTCCAACAAAGACTGCGCCGATTTCTTTAGGGTTTATTTGGGCTCTTCGCAGAGCGTTCTGAGCTGCCTCTATAGCGATCGTGGTTGTATCCTCGTCAGGCCCAGCTACAGATTTCTCATTAATCATTAAACCTTCTTTGTATCTTTCAGCGTCTTTACCCCATATTCTTGAAATATTCTCGACAGGTAACCTGTACTTTGGGATGTAGCCTCCCCACCCTACTATCCCTACCTTGTGATTGGGTTTCATTAGCATTAATATCATCTCGAGTATATGCTCTCGTTTTAAATCGGTTCGCAAATACGTTATTATAGATAATATAGTTAAAAATCAAATCCGATTTTGGAATAAGTGTACTATGCTTAACTATAGGTGTGTAAAATATAATATAAATATTGCGTCTTTTTAGGTGATTATCATTATATTTTTATAGTAGTACTACGAAAAATATATAAGGAGGCAAAAACCGTGGAGCGACTTAGAGAAGCGATAGAGAACGCTATCAACGTTGAAGCTAAAACGGAGAAACATGCAGGCGAGGAGTGCTTGGGTGATTTCATAGAAGGCGTCTACATATTCGATGTAAACGGCCTCCTAGTTTACAGCAAAAACTTTAACAGTAATGAAGTCGATCCGGCGTTAGTGTCAGGCTTTTTTTCAGCTATCCAAACATTTACTAATACTATGATAAGCGAAAGGGACATGCTCCAAGAGATTACGCTACAGGAGAGAAAATTTATATTTAAATTAATAAGTGACAGCGACCTGGTGATTATGATATCTACTCGTAAAAACATGGAATGGGAGAGTAGGAAAATATTAGATAAAATCAGTTCTGATATAAACTACGTTTTGAAGAATACTAATTTAACTGTTAAAATGCTGAACAGCTTCCTAAACATATACGTAGAGAAGCTTCTACCCCGTCAAATATTTAACACGTAACATTCCCATAAATTAGCATCATAACTGGTTTAGGTAAAATTGGGAGATGCTCTATACCATTGAAAACTTTTTACACCGTTGTCAGGTCGCATAAGAGCTGATCATTCACTTAATTTTCTACCACAACGAGGGCAGAACACGAACCGTTTATAAACGCGGGCGCCGCAGTGTGGACAGTAAAATAAGGGTTCAGACTCCTGATTCAAAAAACTATTAGACGGCTTAACAGTTTTCCCATGCTCTCTAAAAGAGTAAAGAAATGGCATTAAACCTATAATGAGAAAGAAGAACATACCTGTTAAGATTGTTATGACAAGAGATACTACTATACTTAAAACGAGGGTTAAGATGAAGACTGACCTTCTAAACACGCTTTAACACCTCATATAAATCTTAAAAACAGTGTTCTGTTAAAAACTCTATTGGAGAAAGGAAACCCCTATTATATAATATTTCAGTAATAAATATTAAACAGATTTAATTATGGTTGGAGTTGAGAATGACAGGGGAAATTAAGCTTTACACTTTGCACACAGGGGAGTGCGACCCTAAGAAGTGCACTTCGCTGAAACTAGCCCGTTTTAAACTTGTAAAATTAATAAAAAAAATCATTTTTCTACCTGAAAATGTTATAGTACTTGACCCTTTCACTGGTAAATCAGTTTCAAAAGAGGATAAACCTATTATTGAAAGAAACGGGCTGGCGGTTTTAGACTGTTCTTGGAATAATGTTAAACCTGAAGTTTTTGAGAGAGCACCCGGAGAACATAGGGCTCTACCTTTTCTGGTAGCGGCTAACCCGATTAATTACGGTAAACCGTGTAGGCTTAGCAGCGTGGAGGCTTTAGCTGCAACACTTATAATAATAGGTTATGTTAAACAAGCGGATGGGCTTCTAAACATATTCAAGTGGGGTCCTCATTTCAAAAAATTAAATGAAAACTATTTATCCAAATATAGTAGTGCGCAAACTAGCCTACAGGTTGTAGAAGAGCAGAATAAGATTATAGAGAAAATGAGAGCTAGGTCAGGAGAGTAGCCCCCCTTCTGTTACGATGGTCTTGTTACCAAAACCATCCTAGCGGCATTAAACTAAGCGCCCTACCCGCTTTTTCAGCCAGGTTCTTCATCAAAAGCCTATTTGGGCTTGCTCCCCGGTGCGGGTCGTTTCAATATAACTCTTTAGGTCTTCAGCGGGAATACCGCCGTCGCCGACGGTTAACTCGAGAAACTCTCAGCCGCTTCATCACCATCTCAAAAGAGGTATGCCGTTTCTGTACCCGTACTATGAGTCTCCTCATGTGGCTTATGCCACACCAGTACCTGGAAGGAGGGGGGAACTTCCTCAGTGCAGAGCACCGGAAGCCGCTCTTCCTCTCCTAGCTCTCATATAATATTATATGAAGCATCTTATTTATATTTAACCTAAAGTATTCTCGCTGAAAAAGTTCAAACCAGTGTGGGAATTCTTTAAAACATAAAATCAGATTAACGCATATGTGAAAGTTTAATTAAGATATTTTAATTAATATAATGGAATTGTTTAACTCTATGTTAAAACATTGATTGACCTGTTGTAAAGTTGATCTTAATGAATGATAAAACAGTTCATATATTAAAGGAGACGCTGAGCGAAGAACATTATAAGAAACTTATGAAGGTAGAGAACGCTCAAGTTCACAGGTTCATAGCCAAATACATAAAGCTCTGTAAACCAGCGGATGTTTACATCTGCGATGACAGTGAAGAGGATAAAAGAGTAGTCAGAGAGTATGCTCTAACAAACCGGGAGGAGGCTAAACTTAAAATTGAAGGGCATACAATCCACTTCGACAATTATCGCGATCAAGCGCGGGATAAAGAGCAGACGAAGTTTCTAGTCACCTCTGAAGATAACTTGGGAGAAGAGTTTAACACCCTGCCAAGAGAGGAGGGTCTTGAAGAGATACATCTTATTCTCAACAATATTATGAAAGGTAAAAGACTGTGGGTTTTATTTTTAACACTAGGACCGCTTAACTCTGTATTCACAATACCTTGTCTTCAACTAACCGATTCAGCTTATGTAGCTCACAGTGAACAGATTCTTTACCGATCAGGATATGAAGAGTTTATTAGAAGAGGTGAGAACAACAGATTCTTCAAATTCATACACTCACAGGGAGAGCTTGAGGAGGCTGGTCTCGGATTAAAAGTTAGTAAAAACCTAGATCTCCGTCGAATATACATTGACTTAAAAGATGAAACCATTTACAGCGTTAATACACAATATGGCGGTAACACAATCGGTTTAAAGAAGCTTGCAATGCGGTTAAGCATCAAACGCGCTGTAAAAGAGGGGTGGCTGACAGAACACATGTTCATAATGGGCGTCAACGGCCCAGCTGGCAGGGTGACCTATTTCACAGGCGCTTTCCCATCCATGTGCGGGAAAACAGCGACAGCGATGATACCGGAAGAGAGAATAGTAGGAGATGACATAGCTTTTATCCGCAGAATTAACGGTGAAATGAGAGCTGTTAACGTAGAAAAAGGCATGTTTGGAATAATAACAGGCATAAACTCCACTGACGATCCGATAATATGGAAGGCGCTCACAAGCCCGAATGAGGTCATATTCTCTAATGTTTTAGTAACAGATGATAAAAGTGTTTACTGGATTGGAAAAAACGGTGAAATTCCTAAAAGCGGAGTTAACCATTCAGGAGAATGGTACATCGGTAAAAAAGACAGGGATGGGTGTGAAATACCCGCCGCTAATAAAAACGCAAGATTCACGCTTGAAATGAAGGTTCTAGATAATATCGACCCTAGAATAGAAGACCCTGAAGGTGTTAAAGTAGAGGGAATTATTTACGGAGGCCGTGACTCTGACACATGGGTTCCAGTTGAAGAAGCTTTCGACTGGATTCACGGAATTATTACAAAAGGAGCTGCATTAGAGTCAGAGACAACGGCGGCGACACTCGGACAGGAGGGAATTAGAGAATTCAATCCAATGGCAAACATTGATTTCCTATCAGTGCCGATAGGCGAATACATTCGTAGAAACATAGAGTTCGGTAAGAGCCTGAAAAACCCGCCTAAAATCTTCGCCGTAAACTATTTTCTAAAAGGAATCGACGGCAAATATAAGACAGGGATAAATGATAAAAAAGTATATTTAAAATGGATGGAGATGCGGGTCCACAACGAAGTTAGAGCTATAAAAACACCCACAGGTTACGTCCCATACTATGATGATCTGAAAAAACTTTTCAACAGTATACTCGGACAAGAATATACAATAGAAGACTATGTCAGACAGTTTTCAACAAGGGTCACAGAGCATCTTCAAAAAATAGATAGAATCATAGACATATACAGTACCACAGTATCCGACACACCCCCCATACTATTCAAAGTATTAGAGGAGCAGAAGAGAAGACTCCTAAAAGCTCAAGACAAGTTCGGACCGCACATACCACCATTCATATTCTCAGCTTTGATCAAACACAGCCAAGAATTATTTTAAAGCGAGTAAATCCGATATTAAAAAGATTAAAAGCAAATACAGTTGGTTTTTAAAACAAAATTAAAGTAAAAGAAGTAAAGGTGCATCACTAAATTGCGCCAAACGAGAATCAACCTTAACAGCACGACGCTCGGACGATTAGTAGCGGCATGCTAAACTAGTCGGCCGAAGCCTTCTAGCGTACACACCCGCTCTATCAACCCGGTCTTCTACCGGAGTCCTCGTCCCTGACCAACCGTAACAGTCACCTATTACGGCCGGGTTACCCCGCGATCAGGGAGTGGCTATCTCTTTTCAGGCCGCGTTTCAGGCTTAGATGCTTTCAGCCTTTACCGCTTACGGCGTGGCTGCCCGGCATTGCCCACTCGGACAACCGGTAAACTAGTGGCCGCGGCGCCCCGTTCCTCTCGTACTAAAGGCACCTTACCCTCAGATAGCCAACACTCCCAGCAGATAAAATCCGACCTGTCTCACGACGGTCTAAACCCAGCTCACGTTCCCTTTTAATAGGCGAACAACCTCACCCTTGGTGGCTGCTGCACCACCAGGATAGGAAGAACCGACATCGAGGTAGCAAGCCGCGGGGTCGATGTGGACTCTTGCCCGCGACGACTCTGTTATCCCCGGGGTAACTTTTCTGACACCTCCAGCCCTCACCAAGAGGGACATGAAGGATCGCTAGGCCAGTCTTTCGACTCAGGATTCCTTTCGATTCAGAATCCTGTCAGGCCGGCTTTTGGCCTTGCCCTCTACGGCGGACTTCTAACCCGCCTGAGCCGACCTTTGGGCGCCTCTGATATCTTTTCAGAGGCGTGCCGCCCCAGCCAAACTGCCCACCTACAGGTGTCACCGAGGCGAACCTCGGATTAGGAATACAGTCATAGAAGGGTGGTGTTCCATTATCGCCTCCCCCAGCTCCCGAAGAGGCTGGGATCGACGGCTCCCACCTACACTCTGCATCCACAACCGTATCCCAACTGTAAGCTGCAGTAAAGCTCCACGGGGTCTTCTTTTCCCGCTGGGAGTCCCTAGACTGTTCGCTAGGCTGTAGGTTCACCAGGTTCTAGGCAGGGACAGCGGGGCGCTCGTTGTTCCCTTCATGCACGTCGGTACTTATCCGACAAGGCATTTGGCTACCTTTCTCTCGAGAAATCTTCTTGATTTCCCGTTAAGAGAGTTATAGTTACTCCCGGCGTTTAGCGGCGCTTCTTCCGGTTGAACCCGGCTTTCACGGACCGCCACTGGCCAGGATTCAGCTTCCGTACACACCCTTACGGGCTAGCGGAAACCTATGTTTTTATTAAACAGTCAGCACCCCCTAGTCACTGCGACCTAGGATCCCAAGCTGAGCTTAAGACCCCAGGCACCCCTTCTTCCGAAGGTACGAGGCTAGTTTGCCGATTTCCCTTGCCTAGAGTATCCTGATACGCCTTAGGCTCCTCACCTAGGGGCACCTGTGTTGGTTCTGGGTACGGGCATGGTGGATCCTTCCTGTCTTCCTTTTCACGGGTTCTCGGAGTTGATCGAAGCCCCCTATAACGGGAGCCCATTCGCGCTTTATCTTGGTTCTCGCCTTTACGGCCCTCCCCAAGGTTATACGCTTAGACAGGGCGAGAACCCTGCTCGACCTATCCGAAAACGTTGGAAAACAGGCTTGTGTCGCCACACGTACCTCCATGGTACCGGAATATAAACCGGTTTCCCTTTTGACACTCTCGAGTTACGGAGTATCTTAGGACCGACTTACCCTCGGCTGACGACGCATCGCCGAGGAACCCTTGCCCTTTCGGCGGCCGAGATTCTCACTCGGCTGCGCTGTTACTACTACCGGGATCTGCACTTCCGATCGGTCCACTGGACCTTACGGCCCAGCTTCTACCCAACCGGGACGCCCTCCTACCAGATCACAACATACATTGTGCTCTGGGGTATCGGTGGCTGGCTTTAGCCCCGTCCATTTTCGGGGCCCACATCCTCGGTGGGTGAGCTATTACGCACTCTTTGAAGGGTGGCTGCTTCTAAGCCTACCTTCCCACTGTCTAAGGATGTGGACGCCCTTCGTTTTTACACTTAGCCAACACTTTGGGACCTTAACCCCAGTCAGGGTTGTTCCCCTCTCGGTTCAGGAGCTTACCCCCTGAAACCCGTCTCCAGTCTTCTACGGCGCCTGCAAGTTCGGAGTTTAAAAGGAAAGCGAAAGCTCGCGCTTCCTAACTTCCCAATTAGTGCTCTACCTCACAGGCTGCCTCTGACTGGGCTTGGCTGGGACCCAACTTCGGAGGGAACCAGCTATCACCAGGCTAGATTGGTCTTTTGCCCCTATCCCCAAGTTATGGGAGCGAATTGCACGTCAGCAACCCTTCAGTCCTCCACCAAGGTTTCCCTTGGCTTCAACTTACTCAGGGATAGATCGCCTGGTTTCGGGTTTTATAATCGTGACTCCAGGCCCTTTCAGACCCTGCCCCTCACCGGTCAAGCCGGCTGCGGGCGTATCGGTTTCCCTTCGTCACTGGAGATAATCTCCTTAGACTCGCCACGACTATAAACTCCCCGGCCCGTGATTCGAGACGGAAGGCGTAACCTTGGTCCTCTTCCCTCGTTTCCTTCGGGAAGACTCTACCCTTTCAGGCTACGCCCCTCTTTAACCTTCTGGTTTCAGACACTTTTCACCCTCCTACCGGAGTACTTTTCAGCTTTCCCTCACGGTACTATTGCGCTATCGGTCTTGGGTAGTATTTAGGGTTAGGAGTTGGTGCCTCCTATCTTCCCGCGGGAATACCGACCCACGGTACTCTGGGACACCCGCCCAATACCTTTCCGATTACATCTACGGGGCTATCACCCTCTATGGCTCATCTTTCCAGATGAATTCAACTTCTCAGAGTAGGTAGAGGCGAGGCCCTGAACTCCACATCCCCTCTAAGTTTCCTTAGAAGGTTCGGTTTGCCCTTTTCCCCTTTCAGTCGCCCATACTCAGGGAATCCCTATTGGTTTCTCTTCCTCCCCCTACTAAGATGCTTCAGTTCGGGGGGTTCTCACTCCCATAAGGGAGCGCCAAACCTTATTAGGGTCTGGCAGGAAG
>JAWBON010000026.1:0-16967 GCA_038826135.1 Candidatus Odinarchaeota archaeon
TTAATAACCTAGATTTGGTGGGAGAATACTATAGACAAACCTACCCGATTGAAGTGGGTGCTATAACCGATTTTAATAATATCTGGAGGCAGGAAGCTCGCAGACTGCCCAGCTATTCTTCCGATAGAGCTCAACTTGTGGAATTTGTTTCAGGGCCTGTCTTCACTAGGATCGCGCTTAACAAAACCACTACATACTACACCGGATATCCTACAGTAATATACAGAGTGTGGACTTTTTATCCCAATTACTGGACTGTGGATGTAACTGTGAAGTTCACTTATACTGAAAACTATTTAGTTTACAGCCGAATGTTCCACAATGGTAGTAGAACCTATTACTCTTACGAATATGAGGATAATGTAATAGACGGTGCTACAATTCAGTTAAAATACTATCAGTCAGGTCAAAACTACACCAAAACTGCTACAATTAATGCATCTGGGGGATCTGAAGGTCTACAATCATCTCTCACCATACCGTACTGGTATGCTGTATATAAATCAACTTTCGCTTATTCCTGCATACCAGCAGCTGGCTCGGAGGTGAACTATTTCTATTATTACGATGAGTACTATAATCAAAACCCATATCATTATGGAGCGGCAGGTTGGGCGTACTATGGTAGCCCAATCAGTACAGCTAAAACTTGGAATGCGCAAATGGTATATACCCCGCACGGAGGTCAGTCGAATTCGTCATTCGCTGAGACAGACTATCTGAGAATATATAATCCTCTCGCTGTCCAGAAATTTAGTGCTGAATATTATAGGGGTAACCAGGTTTCCTTTCCACTTGTAGATTACTCTAATAATCCAGTCGCAGATGTTAAAGTTCAATTATATAATGTTTCAGGATCCCAGTTTGTCGGCAATTCTACAAGTAATTCGTCGGGTGTAGTTGTGTATACGAAATTGTATGATTACACTTATAATTTAACCGTCTGGTATACTATAGGTGGGGTGGAAAGAAGCATAGCCACTGTTTCAAGCTTATCTTTCACCGCGAATTATACTAGAACTGCATATTTTAAAATAAATTGTAGCGTAAACCTTGCTAGTATAAAACTTGTGGAAGGTGCTTCAGCTTCCCCATTATATAATTACACTATTATAATTAACTCGACAACTAACAGTTTAAACATTACAGGTGTTTCAAACACTTATGGCTGGTATAATATTAGTCTACTTATCACGCCTAGTTCTCTATATGGTATTACTGTGAAGAACCCGGCTGGCGTTCTTAAAGCAGATAATATTAGTGTTGTTGATATAAAACTGGTAGCGCTTATAATTGTTAACGTCACAGAGCCTGACTCGATAACGGAGCTGAACTTTATAGGCTACTCTGTTCAAATATATCCCGGGACGAATCCGGGGGGTAGAAGTACACTGAATCAGCTACCTGTTAACATATATTGGGGGGACTCTTTAACTTTCACTGTGGAATTTAGAAATCTTACGGGAAATATACCTATAAGTGACGCTTCTAAGAGAAATTGGTCTATTTACTATGAGAATAATAGCTTAATAGACACAGGTTTAGCCACACACTGGGCTGATGGGAAATATAATTTTACAGTTTCTTCAAGCAATTACGGTAATAGCTGGGGGCTAACCCTATACTTAAAAATAGAGTTTGGTAGATCTGGATGTGTAAGTCCGCCTATTTTAACTATACCAATATATATTAAGACGTGGGATACTTCTCTTTCAACTCATCCTGCCGACTATGCTTGGACTTATTGGAGGGAGAATATAACCATTTCAATAGAATACTCTACCAATCTTACAGGTAATCTACTAGATATATCCGATGGGGTTCTTTTCACAGGTTATATTAGTGGAGTCGGTTATACAGGTTACTTTACAAATCACCCAAGTAATAATGGCACTGTTATGTTTTCTCTTAATTTAACAAATCACGGTTTAGGCATATACGCGCTTACCATCACCGCTAGCTTACCACACTATGCTTCTAAGCAGGCGAACTTGCATCTGTATATTGTAGCGATTCCAACATACGGTTCTTGGTCAAGCACATCTCTCTATATGTATGAGAGCGGCGGAACTAACGTATTGAAAGGAGCTTTCGATGAAAATATACCTATAACTTTGGAATGTTACAGTAACGCTACTCAAAGCTTTCCATCAGAGCCTCTGATAGGTGGAATAGCAGTATATGTTTGGGATAAAGGCTCCGGTCAGCTTAACGAGATCGGCTTAGGCTCCTATAACGGGACCATCGCCTTAACAGGCTTAATACCTGAGGATGAGGGCCTGTACCTTTTAAATGTAATTATTTCACTTGATAATAGAACACCAGTAGAGTTCTATATACAGCTGGATGTTATTCGATCATGGAGCACTAAACTTACGCTTGTTGCTAGAAACCCTGCTGGGAGTGTTCCCTGGGGGAATAATATAACTTTAACATTTAAATATGAATGTACAGAAAACCCGCGTAATGGGTTAACCTTAGACACTGCTAGTTTATCCTTTGAGTGGCCTACCGGGTACTGGTATTACGTTGATAAAGGAGCGGGTTTGTATGAAGTTAAACTTAATTCTTCAGCTTACAGTATTACAGGTGGAACAAACGATATACTGCTTACAAAAACCGCTTCGATATCAAAGCAATATTACGCTCCCTATAATTCAACTGTAGCTATCGGAATAACTAGAATACCTGGAATAGTAAATATATATGTTGACGGGTTTAAGAATCCCACCCAGTTCTATATTATCACATTAGAAAACAAGACAGTTGATATCGACTTCAAAGTTTACTACAGTTATAGTATTTTCAATAATCAACCTATCACCGGAGCTAATTTAACAGCTGTTATTAAATCTAGCATAGATAGTGGATGGAATATTACCACCCCTCTAGTTGAGGTGCAGCCGGGTTTATACAGGCTTATTATTAATTCAACTCAGATTCAGCCAGTTGTGAATGCGCCTTATAACTTGATTCTAGAAATTTATGCTCAGAAAGATAATTATCTGCAGCAGCTTAGCCCTCAGGAATTCTATTTTGTATTAAGACCAATCCAAGTAGGCTCTACAGTTGCTGAGCTGGAGGGCGCTAAGATGGAGGGTACTTTTATAAGCGCTAATCAAGGTGACCAGGTTATATTGAGATTTAAGGTTGAAGATTTAGATCACGATTTAGCTTTAACTTCAGCAACAGTTACAGCGCACCTTAAATCAGGTGCTCAAATACTGAAATCCTATTCTGCTAGACACATAGGTGGAGGGGTTTACGAGTTTAATATTACCACCAGTGACTTAGACGGTTCATACACGCTCGTCTTAGAAATTAATGCTGGTGATAATTACTCTATATTAACCGCTCAATATACTATTCAAGTTGTGCCACCGTTTCCTTTAATGCTGGTGCTACTTGTAGCAGCAGCCTCCGCGGTTTCAATACCTGTAGGCTATAAGGGTTTTAAATATTATCAGTGGGCTAAGAAACCAGCTCAGATAAAGAAGATTCTTACCAGTATAGATTATATAAAGAAGATGAAGAATTTCAAAATAACCTCGCCTATAAGTAGAGAGGATGATATAAATTCTCAGCTGGGTAGAATCTTATCAGATCCATTATATGAAGGTTTAAGAGGCTATGTGGCTGAGCCTGTTGTAAAACTCGGCTCGGTAGGCGAATACTCGGCAATATACGCTGAACTCTTTGATAAAGTGAATCAGATTCTACCGGGTCTCTCTCCCGCTGAGAAAACCTCTCTTATCGATGAGTTGGTTAACCTTTCACCTGATGAGAGAGAGGTATTGTTAAAATCTATAGTGGAAGAGCAGAAGCTTAAATCATCCGGTAAAATTGAAGAAGCCGAGTTTATGCCTGTTGAAGAAGTTTCAAAACCGGTTGTGGAATCTCGGAATAAAATACTGGATGAATTATCGAAAATGGTTGGGGAAGGTCTTATTACAGAGGAGGAGAAGAATATTTTAGCCGTTGAGTTGATGGATCTTCCTATAGAAGAGCAGAATAAATTTTTAGAAAGGTTGAAAAGCCGGAGGCCGGATGATTAGTCGAGCTGGTTAAGCTACAGTGTTTTCTAAGCATCCGATTCTCTCAATTTCAATTTTAATCTTGTCTCCGGGTTTAAGATATTTCGGCCCGGTTTTCTGCATCATGCCTATACCTGGAGGTGTACCGGTGGATATTACATCACCGGGTAGCATTGTTAAATCACGTGAGATGTCTGAGACTATTTCATAACAGTTGAAAACCATTTTACTAGTGTTTGAATCTTGGCGGAGCTCCCCGTTAATCCATAATCTTATTCTAAGATTATTAGGGTTAAAATCCCCTGTATTAATTAATATGAATGGGCCTATGGGGGCAAATGTATCCAGTGACTTAGATCTGAACCATTGAATTTTCCCGTTGAATTCAAGATCGCGGGCTGTCACGTCGTTCATGATCGTGTAACCTAAAATATAGTTTTCAGCATCTTTCACAGAGACATCTTTACATTTTCTACCTATTATGATCGCCAGTTCAGCCTCATAATCGATTGACTTGGATATTTTAGGTAAAATAATTTTATCTCTGTGCGCTATTAACGTGTTAGATGTTTTAGAAAACAGGTTCAGCTTATCCGGTAGGGGCATACCGAGTTCTTGGGCGTGATCAGCGTAGTTTAAGCCTAAGCATATAATCTTCGAAGGCTCTATTACAGGTGGTAGAAACTCTATTTTATCGACATCTATCTGTTTTATCTTCTGTAAGTTTTTCTTTTTTAACAGGTTATTAAGTTCTCTGAAAGGTGTTACTGTGTTTTCCATATACTTGAATAGTTCAGGTCTGGCTGGGATTCGAGAATATGATATGTTTTCTAACAGAGTTCTTTTAACGTTCTCGTAGGGGAAAAATTTATCGTCGACGCATAGCCCTAGTTTAGGGCGCCCCGCAAATTTATAGTAGAATATTCTCATTCATATCTTCCCTAGCTTCACTCAGAGGGGCTTTCCTCCCAGCCTAAGGCTTTAAGAGCTTCTAATATGGCTTTTCTTTCAGATTCAAAAGCGGACTTCTCTTCCTCAGATATTTTTTCCATTTTCTTCGAGGCCTCAACTTTTTCAACGCTAATTGAAACAGGTTCCCGCTCTCCGAAAGCCTCGCTTTCCTCCATTATGTTAACAGGCTGTCGCGGGCCCTCATCCACTGTTGCTGGTTGTTTTTCAACTTCTACTGTTCCCATCATGGCCTCCGCGATTTCTTCAACTGGTTTAGCTAATCCGCTTAGAATGTTAGCTATATCTTTAGCGTATTTTTTAAGAACACCTAGATAATAACCTAATCTATAGCTTTGTCTGCCTGCAGCTACTAGCATCGTGGTTGGGCCGGCTTCAGTGACGATCGTGTAGCCTTCATCCCCTTTAATTATAACTTCCTTTAACTCGCCTTGTTTAAGTCTTCTAATAGTCATTGAACCGAGGTTAACCATAGCGGCAGCTGCAGCTGAGAATATGTCTGCATCCATTTCAGCGCTTACAGAGCAGGCTAGTCTTATTCCCTCTTTTGTAACAACCGCTGTTGCTTCAAGCTCTGTTTTCTGCTCTAATTCTTTAAGCAGCTTCATTATTTCCTCCCGCTTTTGTTTGATATCGCTGTCCTCGGACATATCCTTCACCGTTTGACTTGTACTTTAATACTGGTTAATCTAGTATTTTAATATATAGATTATATTATGTATCATAACTACATATTAATTATCGATAAAAATAAATACAGTGTTTTTACTATATTCTCCAAAAATATTTTCGGGGTTCAATCAAAATGAGCAGGAGTTTTACAGCGTCTAGAATGAGTAAAATACCACCTTCGGGTACAATAAATATGTTTGAATTAGCGCTAATGTTTGAGAGAAAAGGTGAGAAAGTAATACATTTAGAAGTTGGAGAACCCGAGTTTGACACTCCTAATCATATCAAGAAAGCAGCTATTGAATATTTAGAAAAAGGTTTCACGCATTACACATCTAGTAGAGGAGTCTACGAGTTAAGAGCGGCTGTATGCGAGGACCTATCGGAGAGAGGGTGTGATTTCACACCGGACGAGGTGCTTATCACACCAGGAGCTAAACACGCTATATTGTGCGCTGTATTAGCTACACTTAACCCTGGTGACGAAGTTCTAATACCGACCCCTGCTTGGCCAACCTACCATGTGATTGTGGAAATGGCTGATGCTATACCGGTTAATATCCCAACTGAGAAACTGTATCGGATAGACTTAGATGTTTTAAAGCATTCAATCACAGATAAAACTAAGATGATAATAATAAACAGTCCGAACAATCCCACAGGCGGTGTTATAGAAGAGAATATTTTGAAGGGAATAGCTGAAATAGCTTTAGAACGTGACCTACTTGTTTTAAGCGATGAAATATATGATAGGCTCGTTTACGATGGTTTCAGACAAACCTCTTTCGGATCGTTAAAAGACGTGAAGGAGCGGACGATTCTGATCAACGGTTTTTCTAAAACATTCGCTATGACGGGTTGGCGTCTCGGCTATGTTGCCGCTGAAAAAGATTTGATAAACAACTGTCTCAGAATTCAGCAAAACAGTACAACCTGTCCTACAAGCTTTGTTCAATTAGCAGCGTTAGCAGCGCTAAAAACAAAGACATCCGACTTAGATAATATGATTCACACGTACGAGAAGAGGAGGAAGATGATGGTGGATTTATTAAATGAGATAAAATTTATTTCATGCGAGCTTCCTAAAGGCGCTTTCTACGTCTTTCCTCACTATGATCTGCCTGTTAAATCCGAGGTGCTGGCTGAAAGAATACTTCGGGAAACTAAAGTGTGTTTAACACCAGGCTCAGTCTTTTACGGTGAAAATCATTTAAGATTAAGCTATGCGGTAGCTGACGAGAATATTCTTGAAGCTTTAACGCGGCTTAAAAACTTTTTTAATAATCTGTGAATGAATGGAAGGGTAAAAGATAATTAATGTTTAAATAGGGGTGGAATTCTACACTTCTTAATTAACCTGGTTATTAACTATTTTATGATATCTTGGAGGTGTATAATTGCCTAAAAAGAGAAGGAGCGGCGGCCGGGCTGGAGGATCCGCTGGTAAAAAATCTGTTGTACAATGCTCCCAGTGCGGTAAACTTGTGCCGAGGGATAAAGCTAAGAAGGTTACTAAATATTTAACACTGGTTGAACCTACTATTGCGAAAGAGTTGAGACAGAAAGGAACATACATTCCTAGAGAGAAAGTGATTAAATATTACTGTATAAGTTGTGCTGTTCACCGCGGGGTTGTTAGAATAAGACCTAGAGAGGAGAGAAGGGTTAACGAGTAACTACTATACGTGTTCGAAGCTGAACATTGATAAAAAATATTATTAACCATTTTTACTGAAATCATAGAATAGACTAAGATATTCGACGTTAATTTTTAATCCCGCCGTTAAAGGTAAGCTTATTATTCAACTCTTACAACGCGAATGGTTAAATCCGCTCTCAAGTTTTATCAGCATCCTTGAAATATACTTTGCTTGAAAAATATAGAGAGAATAAGAATATGATAGACTTTATTATAGTGTGTAACAATCCTGTTAACCCGGAATTCAATTTTAAAGATGTGCCTGGAACCAGTAACAGACTAGATGTTATAATTAGAAGTTTTCTAGCAGTGGTAAATTCAAATTTTACTAATCACCTCAAACCTAGATTAATAATAAGTTTTGAAAAAAATTCAGGCGGAGCTAAAACAATATTTGTAAACACCTCTGTAAAACTTGATGTTGAAAACGAGTTTGCAGCTGCTAGATTATTCAAAACAATGTTGAAAGCTGATTGGAAAGAAGATGGATCAAGTGAAGGACTGTTAATTAAACCCCAATCTTTTAAGGATGTAATCTCCTGTCCAGCACCTGGTAGAAAAATATATTATCTACACGGTAACGGTAGGCTAATCTCTGATTTCAAGCTGGAGGCGTGTGAGAATATAGCCTTCATAGTAGGGGATAATAATGGTTTAACAATGGAGCAGGAGAATTTTCTTGAAGAACTGGGTGTTCAAAAATTAAGCCTAGGACCGGTAGAGTATTTAACAAGTCAATGTATGATTCTACTACAATACTGGTTAACTAAAAATTAAGAATAAACTTTACAAAATATTTAACTTTATAAAAGTAAATTAAAGAATGTAAGTATGTTTAATCGAGGTGTTAACTTGTCTGAGGGTGAACCTTCAATTAAGGCTGTTCAAAGGCTTAAGAGTAAGCTGACTAAGGAGAATTTATGGTTATATATACTGAGGCTTCTTCAGGAGAAACCAAGATACGGTTACGAGATCCGTTCTGAGATAAAAAAGAGATTCAACTTCTCCCCAGCTATGGTAACAGGGTATGTTATAATTTATAAATTGAAGAGAGATAATTTAGTGGAGGAGAGAATAGATAAGTCTCAATCAAACCGTCCTGATAGAAAATATTATTTTATAACTGATAAAGGATTATCTGCTTTAAAAGAAGCTAAAACATTTTTAGAGGAACTTATGGGAAAAATATTCGATTTAACTTAAAATAATCTCGGAGGATTCCTGTTGGCATATTACGATCTTTGTATAATAGGCGGCGGACCAGCGGGTATGACTGCGGCAATATACGCTGCCAGAAGCGGGCTTTCAACTATTTTAATAGAGGCGATGGCTTTAGGAGGAGCTATGGCCACCGCCCCCGTAATAGAGAATTACCCTGGATGGGAGAGTATATCAGGTCTTGAACTAGCTCAGATCATGAGAAAACAGGTTATTAAGGCTGGTGCTGAAATAAGAGAAATGGAGAAGGTTGTTAAAGTTAATCTTCAAGGTGATGTTAAAACCATTAGCACAGATATGGGTGAATACACTTGTAGTAGCGTTATAATCGCCACAGGTGGGGAAAGGAAGCGTTTAGGCGCTAAAGGTGAAAATGAATTTTACGGTAAAGGAGTATCTTACTGCGCTGTTTGCGACGGCGCCTTATACAAGGATAGAAACGTTATTGTTGTAGGGGGCGGTAACTGCGCTGTTTCAGCTGCCTTATACTTAAAGAATATCGCTCGCAATGTAACTCTTATACATAGAAGGGATGAGCTGAGATGTGAAAACATTCTTAGAAATAGGTTACTGGATTGTGGTGTTAAATTGATTTGGAACAGTGTTGTAAGAGAGGTTAAAGGTGATAAAACAGTTAAAACTATTGTAGTTGAAAACGTGAAAAATAGAAGCCTCTTTGAACTTCCGGTTGACGGTTTATTTATAGAAATAGGGATAGTGCCTAACAGCTCATTATTCGCATATGCTGGTGTTAAGGTTGATGAAGCAGGATATATAATAGTTGACAAGGATATGAAAACCAATATTCCAGGTGTGTTCGCAGCCGGTGATGTGACAGGGGGGGTTGAGCAGATATCGGTGGCTGTCGGTAAAGGTTCAACAGCCTATAATTCCGCATACGAATATATCCGAAACTTAACGGGTAAATGTGAAATCTAATCTCTTAATCTAAAAAACTTCTGTAGGTTGTTGAAATTGGAAGAGTGTAACTTGTATAAATCACTAGATGCGTCAAAAACGGTTTCAAAAAAGATTTTAGAAAAAAAGTTAAGTGGAGACATAGCGCTGGTAACATATGATAAAAACATAGTCTATAAATCTGAGAATATTCTCTTAACCTGCAGTCAAATACTAGCATATCTTGCAGAGGAGGAGGTGCTTAAAAATAATAGAATTCTACTATTGTTAAATTCTAGCGGTGATGATAAAACACTGTTTGAAATGTTAAACCAGCTTACACAACTATTCGAAAAAGAAGGGAAGAAATCATCAGTAATCGTTTTCGGGGAGCCGACGCAACCCCAGTATATTAACCAATCTTATAAACATATTAAAATAGACTTGGATTGGTTAGGGGTAAACCCCGGTTTTTTAACCGAGATAGTCCGCGAGACATCTATTAAAAAAACAGATTTCGATTTAAAAAAATTATGCCATAATAAGACACTCGCATCCCTAGATGAGTTAAGCTCGATTCTAATAAAGAATTTAGGCCCCCCGTCTTTTATTGAAGATCTCTCTTTAAAAGTAGAGAAAGGAAAGAGCGCTGTCAAAATGGATGAGGCGGGGGCGATAGCCGCCGGGGTTGGCAGCTTTATCATAGCCAGCAGCCCGACTCTGCTTCTTCTAAAAGGTATAAAGTACATCAGCGGCTTATATAATATATTCAAGCATAGGCATGATGAGAATAACAAGAAATTTTTGGAAAAATGGGCTCGCGAAGTCTCTGAAGGTTACTCTAAGGTTAAGCTCGCTAAATATTTTGAGGCAGATGCTTCTAAACCTATTATAAAAATGCTGGAAGCGAATAATATCACGATTCTGGTTAATTTAACAGTTAACACAATATATGAATTATTTTATCCAATACTTCTTTATAATATTATGAACTTACTAGAGCTTAAAGAATTAAAATTAGACTATTTGTTTTTCGACAACCTATCGTATTTCGCTAAAACTGAATTTTTCACTCGATTTTTCAACGAGAAACTCATTCATAAGGCTAAAAGATTTAATTTAATTGTAAGCTTGTCAACAAAGGATCAGGTTAACGCTAAGAACTTAGAGGATATAATAAAATATTTTTCCGCACGGTCTGTAATATACTTTGACATCTCCTCGGACTTTTTAAATATATTGATGGGTGATCATCCTTTAAGTGAGATGGCTCAAATCCTTCAAAGCTTCGCGGAGATGAAGAAACTAAAAGACGAGCAGATACTCACATTCGTCTATTTTAACAGTTCTCTAACCCCAAGCTGGCAGATTATTAAAATCCCGTTAAAGTTAACTCATAAATTCAAATTGCTAATGAGAAAATAATGTTAAGAGAACGTTTTCACCGTTTACTCCCTTTCCGCTTGCGCGTCTCCTATACTTCATCTAAATCACTGTATTTTCGCTCTAACTCCTCCAGTTTATCTTCTAAAATAAGTTCCAGCATGTCATCTAGTAGGGTTAGCCCCTTCTTATCTGGCTGTATTAGCTTCTCGAAATCTTCACCTCTCTCATCAACGCTTTCAAGTACTTTTCTAAGGTTTTCATAAACGTTAAACAATGGAATTATTCTCTGCTGTAATATGTTGCTCTCCCTTTTAAACGAGTTTAGAAATCTCTCAACTTCGGGTATTATGAAAATTCTTATCCGTTCTTTTAATTCTTTCACGTTCTCAGAGTCGTTGATAGTGGTGTTAACATGCCAGAGCAGTGACCGCATCGCTGTTAAAACTAAAAGCTTCTCCGTAAATAATTTTTTAAACTGGATCATCAATTCATCAATTTTCTTCTGAGCGTTATCTATATCTTTAATTTTATCTTTCAAATCATCTCCTGTAATAAGATCAGGGTATTTATCGAAAACAGTGCTCCGAATCTTAATTAAAAACTTATTAAATCTTCTAAGCGCCTCTTTATACGCGTTTACATCATCTTTACCAGACATATATCAGCATCCTATTAGTTATCGGATTCTTCATATTTAATTAGATTTTAATATTTCAAGCAAGTTACTCTCAATACCGTGAACTGTTAATCTCTGAAAATATAATATAAGATGTGTAAATCGTTTTTGATAAATCTTCCTATGTTATTCAATAGTTTAAGGTACATATTTAGATATGGTTTTTTTATAGGCATCCCAGTTTAACCAGCCAGCTTGGAAGCTGTGGCCGGAATCCCTGTTAATAATAGTGATTTTAGCCGGTGAAAAAATAGACGGGCTGATCTTGTAGAAATCATATGCAGCTTCTTCTAGAATTTCGATAAAAGGCTTCCCGAATCCTGGGGAACTGGTGGAAACCATGCTTTCAACTCTATTTTTTATAAACTCATCCTCTAATCCTTCTACTGTGAGAGTAACCTCCCCCATCATTATAATAGCGTCATTAGTAACTCCCATAGCATATTTATCTGACGCGGCTACTGGTGGGACAGGGCACACCCCTCCACCGGCTACTATCCTATTTAAGGGGAAATCTGAATGCATTAACCTGTGAATGGCTGTTTCTAAAACCCTGGATGAGATTTGAATTGAGCCGACGAGGCTTCCGGTTCTAGCTACTATAATATATGTGTTTTCCGCTTCCACACGGCAGGCATCGCTTATATATTTAACAACTTTAGGTGTAGGAATCATGCTTGTTTCAAGGAAAATAACTGTTTTAAAATAATCATCCTTATAGTTAATCTTATTATAAAGTTCTTTTTCAACCCTGCTTATAGCTCTCGCAGGCCCGGATCCTAAAGCATAGAAATCGTTTAATTTTATTTTCCAACCCGCGTATTGGGAGCCTAAACAAGCTATAACAGGGTTTTCACTTTGAACCTTGATGAAAAGATTATTCTCGAATAAGGCGTTTTTGAAAATATTTATCTCAGCTAAACCACCCATGCATATTTCTCCCACCAGTAAACCAGCCTTTACAGAGCCTTTACTTTTAACCCCGCAGTCTATTACCGTGGAGCCGCCTACTTCATAAACATTCACCTCTAGATCTTGTTTACCAGTTATTATTTTCTTAACGATTTTAACAGCCTTCTCATTAATACTTATCAACAGATCACCAGCCTGTTGTTAAAATACAAAAGTTTTTATAAAAAGTATTTAGTTTATTATTCTTATATCATATTATTATAAGTTAGTAATATATCTTCCAATGGAGAGTTTTATATGGATTACTTGGTTGGTGAAGCTCTACTCGGAACAGACGCCGAGGTCGCTCATATAGATCTTCTTGTAGGGGATAAAAACGGGCCTGTGGGGGCAGCCTTCGCAAATGGTTTAACCCAACTATCACAGGGTCACACACCCTTACTGGCTGTTATACGGCCTAATCTACCCCCGAAACCTATGACTTTGATTGTGCCGAAGGTTACGGTGCAAAACTTAGAGCAGGCTAACAAGATATTCGGTCCAGCTCAAGCAGCTGTGGCTAAAGCGATAGCTGACGCTGTCGAGGAGGGTCTTATACCGCAGGATAAACTGGAAGACTGGGTTATAATAGTATCTGTCTTCATACATCCTGCAGCTCAAGATGATCGTAAAATATATCATTTCAATTACAGCGCTACTAAACTAGCGTTGAAGAGGGCTTTAACCAAGTATCCGCCTCTTGAAAAAATATTATATGATAAAGATAGGGCGAGGCATCCGATAATGGGATTTAAAGTTCCTAGATTATGGCGACCCCCATACCTTCAAATAGCTTTAGACGTTCCTTCTATAGAGGCGTGTAAATCACTTATTACAACTATGCCTCAAAGCGACCGTATAATTTTGGAGGCTGGAACACCGTTAATTAAACGCTATGGTGTAAACGTGATACGTGAACTGAGGGAAATCGCTAAAGACATGTTTATAATAGCTGACTTAAAGACTTTGGATGTAGGTAACGTTGAAGTTGACATGGCGTTTGAAGCTACAGCGGACGCTGTTGTAGCCTCAGGTCTAGCCACCAATGAGACACTGGATAAATTCATCTACGAGGCTCAGAGAATGGGCATCTACGCTTTTATAGATATGATGAATGTCACAGACCCTCTTGAAAGAGTTAAACAATTAAAAGAGAAACCTGATGTGATAATACTGCATAGAAGTGTGGACGCAGAGCAGTACGGTAAAGCCGCTCCTAAATGGGAGGCTTTAAAGCCGATAAGAGACTACTTCCAGTCGAAAAAACAGAAGATACTTCTCGCAGTAGCTGGTGGAATACAGCCTTCAACAGCCCTAGACGCTTTAAAGACAGACGCGGATATTCTCATAGTAGGACGCTATATAACACAGGCCAGGGATCCTGAAAGAGCTGTCAGAGAATTCATACATATCTTCGAACAGAAAGAGTTATGGTCTGATGTTGACTTATTCAGATCTCACGTGGAATAGTCTTGTCGCAGCATCTCTTAAATTCCGGCAGTTATTCACTCCACTTAATATTATACTAACAAATTGTTGCTGTTCAGTGACGGAAACCCATGATTCACTATAAATCTAGTATGAGCGCTATAATCGGATTAATAAATATCAAAATACTACATATAAGTATTGAAATAATAATAGGATGGCATGTTTAATGAAAACCGTTATACTCGCAGCTGGGAAAGGTGAGCGCCTTCAACCTTTAACTTCAACAAGACCTAAACCCATGCTTTATGTAGGTAACAAACCTATACTGCAAGTAGTCATAGAGAATCTGAGAGAGTGCGGTTTAAAAGATATAGTGATCGTAGTATCATATAAGAACGAGTATATCATGAATTATTTCGAGAACGGGTATGATTTCGGTGTCAACATAAAATATGTTTTTCAAAAAGACGATACGAACAGATCCGAGGATGCTATATTAGCCGCTGAGCCTGTGCTGAAAGATGAAAAAGAATTTTTAATCTCCCACGCAGATTTCTTAGTTGACAAGGAGATGATTCAGAGAACTATTAAAAACTATAAGCTGCTTAAACCGGAAGGAGTTATATCCGTAACTCTGGTTAAAGAACCTCATCTTTACGGTATTGTTTCTTTAGACGAGGAGGCTCGTATCAAGAGAATAATTGAAAAACCAGAGCGAGGTAAAGAGCCAAGCCGGTATGCGGTTTCAGGAATATACGTTTTCAAGAACACTATTCTCGAAGCCTTGGAGAGAAACCACTCCCTAGACATGACAATCCAGGAACTCATAAATAATAAGAAGAATGTTTACGCATCCGTATGGGAGAGAGAATGGGTTAAAGTCAGGTATCCGTGGGATCTGCTTAAAGCAAACGAACTGTATTTAAAACAGTTGCTTTCAGGGAAAGGCTCCCATATATCTGAAAAAGCTGACATATCGGATAGGTCTACAATAGTCCACCCTGTCTGGATAGAGGAAGGGGTGACCGTTAAACCTGGTGCTGTTATCACCGGGCCTGTTCTAATAGATAAAAACAGTTTCATAGGCACAAATTCACTTATCAGACCATACTCAACCATAGGAAAAGAAGTCACCGTAGGATTCGGTGTTGAAATAAAGAATAGTATAATATATAATAAAACCCAAATAGGGCGCTTATCTTTCATCGGTGACAGTATAGTTGGGGAAAAAGTTGAGATAGGAGCTGGAACTCAAACCGTAAACATACCGTTCGAAGAAACCACTATAAAATACAGCGCCCAGAGTGAAAAAGTGGATGTTCCACTTAAAAAATTCGGTGCTGTTATAGGTGACCAAGCAATCCTTGGAACAAACGTCTCCATACTTCCTGGAAGACGAATAGGCTGTTCTTCAATAATCCACCCGGGCGTTATACTCTACCAAGATATCCCCAACAACTCTATAGTGAAAGTTAACCAGAACCTTCACTTAACAAGCAGCTGTTAATAACCATCTGTTTCACACTATCACGGCAATTTAAGATTAAAATATTTACTGTTAAAAAACGGTAGACCGATATGGAGAAGCTGACAAAATCCCGAGTGAAAGAACTTTTATGTGGAGCTTACAGGTCTCCAGTAAACGGATGGCTACGTGTTCACCTTCACGGGGAACCTTACCAAATAGGTTTCCAACACGGCTGTCTGCTCGCTAACGAAATAAAACACGCCTTAACCGTTTTAAGCGCATTCTTTGACATAGAGTATAAGATCCCCTGGAATAAGTTCAGACAGATCGCTGAAGAATTATATTTACCGAAGATACCTAAAGAACAGCTTGAAGAGATGAAAGGCATCTCTGAAGGAGCCGGATACGCGGGTGTGAACGGAATAGATCTTACAGACATTATAGCAATTAACGGTTACGGTGACACATTAACATACTACGCTTGGAAGCAAAATGAAGCGGACCCCTCTTCAAGTATACCTGCACCAGGCCACTGCAGCGCCTTCATAGCCACAGGCGACGCTACCGAGAACAGTGAAATTGTTTTAGCGCATAACATGTGGTGGAACTATGTTCTCGGAGGGCTTTTTAACATTATGATGACCATAGAGCCTGAGAAAGGTTATAAAATGTTTATTGAAACCGGCCCAGGCTCCATAGGCGGTAACACTATAGACTGGGATATGAATGAAGCTGGCTTAATGGTATCCGAGACAACGATCACAGCAGCCGTCACCTTCAACCCTAAGGGAACACCATATTTTGTAAGAGGTAGAAAAGCTATACAGTACGCTGATTCAATTGATAAATGGCTTGAAATAATGTTAGCCGACAACAACGGCGGTTTCGCCTGTGACTGGCTTGTCGGAGATATTAAAACAAACGAAATATTATGGCTTGAACTAGCCACCAAACATCACGCTATTAAAAGATCTAAAAATGGTTTCTTTGTAGGATCTAATTTAGCGCTGGACCCTAAAGTTAGAACAGAAACAGTGGTCGACTACAATAATCAGACTCGCTCCCATACCGCCAGATACTGCAGATTAAACCCTCTTATACAAGCCAATTATGGAAAGCTTAACATAGAGCTTGGTAAACTTATACTCGCAGACCACTTCGACGTTACAACAAATAAGGAAAGCCCTTCAAGCAACACGGTGTGCGGCCATATCGAACTCGACCACCGCGGCTGGCCTGAATGGGGAGCCGGCCCATATTACCCGTTTGGAACAACAGACGGGAAAGTCGTTAACTCCGAGCTTATATTAAAAGGCCAGCAATGGGCTCATTGGGGTAAACCATGCGGAGTCTCATTCATAGCTAAAGAATATTTCTCAAAACATAGCGAATACGCATGGCAGCAAAAATATATGAAAGATATAATAGCATACCCGTGGACGCTTTTATCCGCGGATCCCCCCTGGAATGACAAAACTAGATGAATTCACAATATAAAACACTACTTGATAAAGATACTAGAAAATATTAAAAATATACGCAGCCTATACGTGTTTGGTGAGTTTT
>JAWBON010000027.1:0-16094 GCA_038826135.1 Candidatus Odinarchaeota archaeon
TAGAAGGTGAACTGGCTTGGTTAAGAGGCAGCCGATTATCGCGGTTTTAGGTCACATAGATACTGGTAAAACATCCCTGCTAGATAAAATCAGGGGGACAGCGGTTCAACTTAGAGAGGCTGGTGGAATAACCCAGCATGTAGGCGCCAGTTATTTACCGATAGAAACTATAAAAGAACTCTGTGGAAGCCTTCTTGAAAGATTAAACGTCGAATTAACAATACCCGGCTTACTTATAATAGACAGTCCGGGTCACGCGGTGTTCATGAATCTGAGGAAGCGGGCTGGTAGTGTTTGCGATCTAGCTGTTTTAGTTGTTGATTTAACAGCTGGTTTTCAACCCCAAACATATGAGTCTATAAACATACTTAAAGAGCGTAAAACTCCTTTTGTTCTGGTTGCGAATAAGGTTGATCTAATACCTGGTTGGAAACCTACTTCGGACGCATGCTTCCTAGATAGTTTCAAAAACCAAGATAAACAGGTTATAAAAGACTTGGACGCCAGAATATACGAGATCATCGGTAATCTTTCAATACTCGGTCTCCAGTCCGAGCGCTTTGATAGAGTGCAAGATTTTACAAGGAATATTGCAATAGTCCCCACAAGCGCTAAAACAGGTGAAGGTATACCCGAGTTATTAATGGTGTTAGCAGGGTTAGCTCAACAGTATTTAGCTAAAAAACTAGAGTTAAAGGAGGAACCGGCTAGAGGAGTTATTTTAGAGGTTAAAGAGGAGCCTGGTTTAGGCATAGCCGCTGATACAATAATATATAATGGTGTGCTTAGAAAAGGCGATATTATAGTAGTAGGAACTTTAACAGAGCCTTTAGTTACAAAAATTAAAGTTATACTTAAACCTAAACCCTTAGATGAGATACGTGACCCCCGTGAGAAATTTGATTCTGTGGATGAGGTTTGGGCTGCAGCTGGTGTTAAAATAGTAGCAGCGGGGTTCGAGCAAATTATAGCCGGAGCGCCTATTATCGCTGTTTCAACGGATTCAGATACTCAAAAAGCAGCTGCGGAAATTAAAGATGAAATTAGTAAAATAAGAATAAGCACCGATAAAACAGGGATAGTTCTAAAAGCTGATGCCTTAGGTTCACTGGAGGCGATTATAGGATATTTCAAGGAGAGAGGATGTCAGATAAGGATAGCTGACGTAGGCGATGTTTCGAAAAGAGATGTCATAGAAGCTGAAGTTGTCCGAGAGGAGGATCCCTACGCTTCGATTATTCTAGCCTTTAATGTGAAGGTTCTCCCAGATGCTAGGGAGGAGGCTGAACTGAAGAACATCCCTATCATCAAGAGCAACATCATATACGATTTATTTGATAAATATGATGAATGGGTTAGATTAAAACGCGAGGAAGCTAGGAAAAAAGCGTTTGAAAATATAATTTTACCGGGTAAATTCGAGATATTACCCGGTTATGTTTTTAGAACAAGTAAACCCGCGATTGTTGGTGTAAAGGTATTAGCAGGTAAAATATCCACTAAAGTCGGATTAATCAATTCCGACGGGGAGAAGATTGGTGAAATACTTCAAATCCAAGACAAGGGGCAAAGCCTTCAAAAAGCGTATGCAGGGCAATCAGTAGCTATCTCTATAAAAGGACCCACAGTAGGGCGTCAAATAAACGAAGGAGATGTTTTATTCATAGATGTGCCGGAAAGTGATGTGCGAGTTCTAAACACAAAGCTTTCAGCCGAACTCACTTCAGATGAAAAAGAGAGTCTTGAAGAGTTTATTAGAATTAAAAGGAAAACTAATAAGTTCTGGGGAATTTAGATGAACCCTGATTATACTATTAAAATCTGTTTTCTTCAAATAGTATAATTTAAATACGGTTCAATAGAATTCTTTCTTGAATTAATTATATTTTAACTTAGTAGCGGAGGTTTATTCAATGCCCGAGTTTAAACTAGTTATCTCAGATAAAGAGACAGGTAAGACTGTTCAGATACCGGTTAAAGACGCTAAAGCGAATGCTCTAATAGGTCGTAAAGTAAACGAGGTTATTTCAGGTGATCTAATAGGATTAGCTGGATACGAGCTTAAAATAACAGGCGGTAGCGATCGTGACGGTTTTCCAATAAGAGCTGATGTTCAAGGAACTGCTAGAAAAGCGGTATTTATATCTAGCGGGTCAGGTATTAGAGATAAAGAAGTTAGAAGAAGAAAATATGTTAGAGGCAACACTATTTCCCCGGATATAGTTCAGATTAACATGGTTATTACTAAAAAAGGTAAACGATCATTAGAGGAGCTTACCGGTTTAAAAGAGGGGGCCTCTCAATAAATTAAAATGAGGCGCGTCTGTAATGCCTAAAACTGTTGAAAAAAAATATAGTATAGGCCAAGCGGTGGTTAATATAGGTGTGGTAGGGCATGTTGACCACGGTAAGACTACACTAGTCCATGCTATAACAGGTGAGTGGACTGATAGGCATAGTGAAGAGATAAAAAGAGGTATATCAATTAAACTAGGCTACTCTGATATTACAATTTTTAAATGCCCGAAATGCTCTGAGCCTGAATCATATACAACAAAGAACCTGTCCCCTGACTTGAAATGTTTGAAATGTGGCGTGGAGTTAGTGCCTGAAAGAAAAATATCATTTGTAGACGCGCCTGGACACGAGGTTCTCATGGCCACAGTAATCTCCGGCGCCTCTTTAATGGATGGTGCTTTACTTATAATAGCGGCTAATGAAAAATGTCCACAACCACAAACTCGTGAACATTTAGCAGTCCTCCAGATCACAGGGATAAAGAATATTATAATAGTTCAAAATAAAGCGGAACTGGTTAGTGAAAAAGAGGCTTTAGAAAACTATAAGCAGATTAAACAATTTGTTAAAGGAACAGTCGCTGAAAACGCTCCGATTATTCCCACATCCGCTATTTTCAAGAAAAACATAGATCTAGTCCTTTACGCTATTCAAAAATATATTCCAACCCCTAAAAGGGATGATAGTAAACCTTTGTTAATGTATGTTACCAGGTCATTCGATGTTAATAAACCCGGCTGTGAACCTAAAGACCTTCAAGGGGGTGTGTTAGGGGGGTCAATAATTCAGGGTAAGTTGAAAGTGGGGGATGTGATAGAAGTACGCCCGGGGATAAAAATAGACAAGTCCGGTGTCTCAACATATAATCCGATAACAACAACGGTTACGAGTTTACAGGGTGGTGGAGTCTACTTAGAAGAAGCAAGGCCTGGTGGACTTATAGGCGTTGGAACAAAACTCGACCCATCGTTAACCAAGGCGGATGGTTTTATAGGTAACATGGTTGGAAAGAGTGATAGTTTACCGCCTGTACTAGATGAGCTTACGCTCACCGTCAACTTGATGCAGAGAGTTGTAGGAACAAACGAGCTTCTTCAAGTTGATAATATCCAGTTGAAGGAGCCTCTTATGGTGAATGTAGGCGCTGCTGTGACAGTGGGGGTTGTAACAAAAGTTTCAAGTAACCAAATTACTTTAAAGCTTAAAAGACCGGTATGCGGTGAACCTAATCAGAGAGTAGCTATAAGCCGTCAGATAAAAGGGAGATGGAGGCTTATAGGGTGGGGTGAATTAATAGCGTGACACCCTTTCTTCAAAGGGCTTTCTCGTTGAGCGGTTTAATAAGGCGTTCATATGATTATAAAGATTTTAATAGACACAAATTTTCTCATTCTCCCGTTAAAAACTGGAAAAAATTTTAAGATACAACTTGATAATTTAATAGGATTCAACTATGAACTGCTGGTTTTAACAGATTCTATAAATGAGCTTGCGTACGTGGAGCCGAGGCTCTTCGAAAACATTAAGGCGAACAACTCACTTATTGAAACGCTATGGCCTGGAATAAAAATAGTGAACGCCGAGTCAACTCTTATTAACAATGTAGATGATAGAATAGTCGAATACGCTGTTAAAAACAATTGCGCTGTAGCTACAAACGACGCATCCTTAAGATCAAGGTTGAGAAAAAACAACGTTACTACAATATATTTAAGGCATAAAAGCCATTTAGCAATAGACGGAAACATTGGTTAAAACAGGTTTTTCTCGAATTAATTAAATGGAATATAAATATTTATAAAGAAAAAAAATCATTCATTGCCAGCGTTAAAATTATTCCCGTCAAATAAGACTGTAAAATTTATTAAATTAGTAGGGTAGAAGTGACCAAAATATTTAACGCGTGCAGTAAAGGTATGATTATAAGTTTATAAATGCTCGTTAATAAAAATAGTTCTATAATGTTTAAGAGGCTGGTTTAATTGTATAAGCTATTAACAGTGAAAGATAATATTCGTATCCCTCCATCCCGTTTTAGAGAAGATATTGAGAAAGTCTCTCTGGAAATCCTAAGAGAAGAGTATGAGGGTGTTATGACCACGGAATTAGGTTTCATAGTAGCTATTATAAAAGTTTTAGAACTCGGCCCTGGAAAGATTATTCCAGGAGATGGCGCGACATATCATAACGTAATATTCGAAGCCTTAGCGTTTAAACCAGAACTTCAGCAAATAGTTGAAGGAGAGGTTGTTGAGGTTGTCGACTTCGGGGTTTTTATCAGGCTAGGACCATTAGACGGTTTATGTCATGTAAGCCAGGTAACTGACGACTTTATCAGCTACGATCAGAAAAGATCAGCTTTACTGGGCAAAGAGAGCGGTCGCGTAATATCGGTTGGCGATCATGTAAGAGCTAGAATCATAGCGGTGAGCTTGAAGGGCGGTTCTAGAAGCGGTAAAATAGGGTTAACCATGAGGCAGCCTTACCTGGGTAAAATTGAATGGATTAAAGCTGATATTAAAAAAATTCTAGAGGCGAAGGAGCCTAAAAAATCAAAGGCTAGTTAACGGTGATCTAAGTGAAAGATAGGGCTTGTAAAACATGTAGAAAAATAATAAAGGGTCAAATATGCCCTACTTGTAAAACATACACTTTATCATATGAGTATGACGGGCTTGTTATAATAAATGACCATCAAAACTCGCAGATTGCTGAAAAATTAAATATTAATGAGAACGGTAAATATGCGTTGAAGGTAAGATAGTGAAGACACTGAAAATAACACGTAAATTAAGATATTATTTAAAGAAACCCCTCGGCCGCCTAATACCATTAGAGCATATGGGTAATATAGAGCTGTTAAAAGAAGTGTTGAAAAAAGAGAAACCTGTAAAACTGATCTCTGTAGGTGATATAGTAACAGACAGTCTGATCAAGAATAATATTGAACCTGATTTATACATAGTTGATGGGCGAACTTTAAGAGGTGAATTCAACTCTCAACCAGCTAGAGCGTGTAGCATAAAAGTGATTAATCCACCTGGAACAATTAATTCTTCAGTGTGGATGGTGATCGGAAGCTGTTTAGAAAAAGAGGACAAAATAGGCATATTCGTGGAGGGTGAGGAAGATTTATTAGTACTTCCGTCCGTTATACTAGCGCCATTAGGCGCGGTAGTGATTTACGGTCAGCCTAATAAAGGTGTAGTTATAGTAAAAGTGGATCAAGAGATTAAAAACAAAGTTCAAAAAATTTTATGTTTAATGGAGGAAGTTGTCAATGGGCAAGGATTTTGAAGTAAAAGAAGATGTGAAAAATCCTTTACTCAAACGTAGAGAGTTAACTATTATAATAAATCACGCTGGAACCGGCACCCCTAACAGATTAGAGGTTAGGAAAAAAGTGTCTTCAAAACTTAATGAAGATTTAGAGAAGGTTTATGTAACAAAAGTAGTGGAACTACCAGACCATAATAGTTGCAAGGTCTTAGCTCACGTCTACGATAATAAAGAGACTGCTTTAAAGATTGAACAGCAATATATTATAAAAAGAAACACTGAAAATAAAACTGAAGCGGAAAGCGCTGAGTCTAAATCTGAATCTGTCAGCTAAAAGCTGAAGATAAAAACATGGGAGGAGGTATAATCTTGACAGTTAAAGATTATTTCAAAGTAGAAGGTGATAAAATAATTCGTTTAAAGAGAAACTGTCCAAGATGCGGTCCAGGCACGTATATGGCGGAGCACGGTGACAGGTTTTCATGCGGAAAATGCGGTTGGACTGTTTTCAAAAAACAGGATAAGAGTGAAAAATAAAACGGGGGGAGGGCTAATAAAATTTGTTTAAAAAAATAAATGATCAGACTCTTCTAGCTCTAGCCCAACTGTTAGAGCTTGATATAGATACAGGCGTGCTCAGAGTATTCAATCAAAGGGTCGGTATATTCCCACTCACCTCTGTTCTACAATTATTCGAAGAGATTAAAACACAAGTAGGCTCCAAGAAATTCAACGATATAATTAAAAATGCGGGGATAAAATTCGGAGAGAAACTATTAGATACTATACTTTCATTAGATGAAGAGGATTTAATCGAGTTAAACCCGCTTCAAGGACGGGAAGCCATATCTAAAATACTCTCATTCTTCGGTTTCGGTAAAATAGAATATATCACGGAATCTCAAAGTAATGTCGCCGTTCTCAACTACTATAATTCACCTGCCAGTGAGATAGATAATAATATTTTCTGTATTCTCATAACCGGTATAATAGAGGGCATATTAAGTAAATTATATGATAAAAAGGTTGAAGTTGAAGAAATAAAGTGTGTTAAGAAGAAGAATGACTTCTGTTCTTTCAAAATATTCATGTAGGAATTACTTGAATCGAATTATTACGCAGCCCCTGACGGCCTAGCTACCATTTTACTCTTTCTAACCTCGCATTTACGGAGAGGCACTATTTTTTTAGCTTCATTATATATTTCCGATCCGATCTTACCCAATACAGTTTCATGAACAAATTGCTCGAAGTTTAATTCACCCGCTTTTCTATAAACAATATCCTTCATGATTCCCCTAATCGCCTGCTCTTGGCTTGTTTTAGCTCTACTATGGGTGAAAGCGATTGTGGAAACTATAAGCTTATAACCGTCTTTAGTGGTGACGCTGAATCGCCCGTCTATTCTGGTGGTCCCTCTTCTCACTAGACTTCTTAAATAATCCCTGGTTAAATCATGACCTTTAAATATAGTGTACGCCTTATTCCCTTGAACCTCTGTTATTTGAAGAAATATTTTAACATGTATCAGTGATATGTCCCCGGTTATATCGTAAAGTGTTGTCTCTACAACCCTGCCTATAACCGCATCTTTAACATTTGCAGGCGTCTGCCCGATTTCAATGTTTCCAAGATACTTTGGCGAGACAACTGTGAAAAACTCCTTCATCACCCATCGATCCTTTGAAGCTGTGCCTTTAGTTTTAGACATTTAACATCCTCCACAAGCTGATTACTATACTTATGAACTTTATACCAGTTATCTTAATGCTTTAAATATTTTATAAACGATTCAACGCTTCAACCTACGAACGCCACTTTTCTCGTTAAAGTTGAGGAAGCTATTTAATCCGTTTATCAAATACTATTTATAAATATACTTGTTTTACTCTCCAGCCGGTTTCACACGCTCCCTTAAATAAACTATAAGATCATCTAAAACAGTTACGGCTTGATTAATTTCATGTGTTAATTGAAATATTATTTCCAAGTTATTGTTAGAAAATACTTTAATATTATTACCATCCACACTTTTAACAGCGTCTTTTAGACTTTCCTGAAATTGTTTCAAATCCAAGCTTCTAACCTCTTCCTTTAATACTAGTTTTAATTTAACCTCTTTCAACAATCTGTTCTCCACCTATCTGCTTATTGATAATCTTATTCAAATAAGATGTAAATGTATCCTCGCTGCCTATAGGTATCTCAGCTCCGGCTGCTATATCGTGACCTCCAGCCTCAACTGTCTTCAATCCCATTTCTGTAACAGCAGTTTTTAAAGCATGGTTTAAATTTAATCCTTTTTTAACAAGCTCGTCGGTGCCTCTAACCGAAACCTTAACCCCATCACCCTCACTCTTATAAGCGAAGCATAAAAGCACTTTGTTTGCAGTTTGCGAGATAATCCTAGAATATATTGAGGCAATAGTGGCGATCATCCTATCGTCTATAACATCCTCGCCGTGGATTATTTTCAACCATTCGATCTCTCTTATCCTACCGGGCTCTCTCAGCCAGGCTATATACTTTGAAATCCTCTGCCTGTACTCGTTGATAACATTCTGCGCTTCTGTAATTGATGTAGACCGGTCTCCTAAACAAAGTGATATCGCTAACCCAGTGTATCCTAACCTACCGCAAGCGTTGAGCGTGTACGCGTATTCTCTTATATCTCTAAGAAAAGAACCCTCCTCCTCTTCTGTGATAATATATTTCGTCCCTATTAACTGCTCGGCAATTTTAGTGTCAAACCCTAACTGCAACATATAAGTGACTAAAGAACTGTATAATTTTACTTTTTCATCCTGAGTTAAGTCGGATAGGGTTCTCCAATCAGAGTCTTTTTTTAAAGGGATTTTTAGATTAGTTAAGAACGCTATACACTTATCTTCTTCACCAGTCAAACCCTCTATAAAAGGGTCACTAGTATATTTAAGCGCCAGATGTATTGGGCGTGTCTCCGACCCGAAGAGGAGAATGTCCTTGACAACTTTCACAAGCCCTTCTTTAACAGCGTCGTTAAGTACAATATCGTTATTTACACCTGTAAAAGAGCGTTGCGGCCCCTTATCTTGAACATCACCGACAGCTCCCACTAAAGCAATAGGGGATAAGTCGATGTTTCTATGATTTAAAGCCTTAGCTAAAATATAGCTTGTACCTGAACCGCTAATCTCACTGGACCCGTTTAAACCATAGTAGTGAGGGTTTAATTCTAGTATTTTTTCAGAATCCTGATGTTGCACGGTTTCATGATGGTCCACTATGAAAACGATTGCTTTATCTTTCAAAACTCTAGAAATATTATCTATCTGGCCGCTTCCCATATCCAGAAAAACATAGATTTTATTTTCAGCGTCTTTCTCTAATGATTTAATCTCGTTTAATCCTAGTTTCTTAACTATCCTCGCGCAGAATCTGGCATTTTCCCGTGCAAGAGCTTTTACAATTATACTAGCAGCTGATATTCCATCAGCATCTATGTGAGATATTACCGTTATATGCTTGTTTTCGCTGATAAACTCTCTAAGCCACCCAGCTATTTCATCCGCTTTTTTCAGTAAACTAGAATATCTATTATTAGACATACCGCTTTTAAACCATTAAAATTATTTAAAGGCGTTAGCGAATAACCATCGCTTTATCCATAGACGTATACTTCCAGTTAGCTGGAAGCATATTCTTACTCTTATAGTATTCTGTTAACCTGCGTATTTTACTTTCAATTAATTGTAATCCTCGTTTAGAGTGAAAGTCTTTAGGATGCTCTTCTAAATGTGTTTTTAAGCCTTGAGCTTTTCTAATCAAGTTAGATAAGTCTTCAGGAAACTGCGGTGCTAAACCCTTCTCCCTCAGTATTTGTGTAATCTTCTTATTAGCTATATTCTTGGTTAATGGAATACCGTGCTGGTCTCTTAAAATTAAACCGATTTTAGAGGCGGTTTCACCGCTTCTGGCGTATTTAACTATAAGCGCCTCAACCTCCTCAGATGTTCTAGTACACCATTCCGGTGCTTTTTTAAGAGGCGGTCTTACTGATTTAGATTTACCACGCCTTTTAGAATGCATTCTCGCCATATTTATTCACCGAATCAGAGATAAGATATAATTCAAACAATCTTTTTAAACTTTTCTCAGAAATTCACCTAATATTCTAAGCGCCTTAGATCTATGGGATAATCTGTTTTTCTCCGGCAGCGTCATCTCAGCGTATGTTCGGCCATCTCCTTCAGACGGTATGAATATAGGGTCGTAACCCCATCCTGTTCCTCTAATATTTCGGGCGATCACCCCCTCCGTCTCCCCTGTGATTATCTTTAACATGTTATCAGTGTCTTTGAAAGCTATTACAGTTTTAAAAACAGCGCTCCTATCCGTCTCCCCCTTCATTAATTTTATTATTCCCCCGTTACCTATCGTCTTAAACACGTATGATGAGAATGGGCCTGGAAAACCGTTTAAACGGGTTATGAATAATCCTGTATCTTCAACGAAAACAGGCTGTTTAAAATCTTTAGTTATCTGGTTTAGACTATAAGAGGCTATCTCCTTTAAATCTGGTGACTGGATTTCTATTCTTTGAATATTTAAATGAGCTAACTCCACACCGTATTCTGCTAGAATCATTTTGGCTTCTTCAACCTTGTGTACGTTTCCTGTTGCGAAATAAATTTTACACATTATATTTACCCTCTATCAGAGATGTAGCGTCCCCTTTTCTCTATTATAATTATTCTTCTTATAACATCTTCAGCTTCACTCCCAGCGGTCTCCTTGTACCCTTCTAATATATCTCTGAAACTTTTCGAAGCTACCCTGAAATGCGTGCTCTCTAAAGCTCTCTTCATTAAATGCAAATCAACGCCTTTGCTTTCAACATCTGTTGAATGCTCGCATAATCCGAAATCAATGAAGTAAATATTGCCGTTACTCGTCAAAAGAATATTTGAAGTAGTTAAATCACCGTGAATTAAACCATTCCTGTGCAGTAAGCCGATCATATTTCCTATGCGCTTATTTAACACGCGTCTTTCAACCTCATTCAGCTTCTCTAATATATTTTTCACTTTAACCCCTTCAATATACTCGTATATGATACGCGTGTTCTTCAAATCCACATCGTACACAATCGGTGTGGGAACCCCCACCGCTCTAGCCTCATTCATCATCCTAGCTTCGAGTATAGTCCTATATGTTCTAAGCTTAGAGTCTAGGGTGGGGTGACGGTAATTTTTTTTAACCCTCTCTTTTATAATAACATCAAAACCATACCATTTACTTTTATAAAGACAAGCTTCAGCTCCTTTAGCTATCAGCATCTAAATCTATCTCCAAGGTATGTCTATTTCGTCAAGTCTCCATTTAGGGCGAATATGGCTCTCAGAGATCGGTGTGGTTTTACCGGACTTCATGTAAAGCATACCCGTCCAAGCGATCATTAAACCGTTATCACCCGAATACTCTCTAGGAACCACTTGGAAATTAGCATCATGCTCCTCAGATATTATTTTAATCATCTGTTGAAGTCTTTTATTAGCCGCCACACCCCCTGTTAACAGAACATCCTTTTTCTCCGTGTGAGCTAAAGCTCTCTCCGTAACCTCAGCTAGCATTGCGAAAGCTGTTTCCTGGATACTGTAACATAAATCCTCTATTTTATATTTTTTAACCATACTTGATATCGCTGTAAGAAGCCCTGAGTAAGATAGATCCATTCCCTTAACTATGTAAGGTAAATCTATCAGCACCCTGCCTTTTTCAGCGTAAGCTTCTATCTTAGGCCCACCAGGGTGTTTAAAACCCATTAACCTGGAGAAACTGTCTAGAAGATTTCCTATGGCAAGATCCAAGGTTTCGCCGAAAACCCTGTATCTACCAGAATCGAAAGCTGCGACAATTGTATTACCGCCTGAAACATATAATGTCAGCGGGTCTTCTGTATTCGTAGACCTCCTCCCTATCTCTATATGAGCTATACAGTGATTTACACCTATAAGAGGTATCTTCAACATCATTGATAACGTCCTAGCTATTATAGCCCCCGCCCTCAGACAAGGCCCTTTAAGCGCTTAAATTAGATTTAAGCTAAACCCGGGCCTTGAGAGAATGCTACAAAATCGAAATCTGAAAGATCTAGTTTACCGCTTTTAAGAGCCTCCCTTATAGCTTTATCAGCATTTTCAAGATGATGCTGCACCGCCTCTCTTGGATGTATCCCACCGGTTACTGGAATATAGGTTTTCTGAATGTTCACTGTTCTCTTAAAATCTTCATCAGTGACCCCTACACCGAACGTGTGAGCGGTAGCTTCAATACCTAATCCGAGCATTAAATCACACTCCATCTCATAAAACCATCTGCTTAACACTAAGAGGTTGCGATAATATTTAAGGTTGGATTAACAATTTAATTTTTGGGATGATTACTAGTTTAAAGATAATATTATATAGGTTTAAAATAAAATATTTGAATAATAATTCACTGAATTGTAATAAAAGACTATTTAAAAATAAGCAGGGAAGATTATGGCTGCATATAAGTTTAAAATAGCGTTAGTCGGGGACGGCGCTGTTGGGAAAACCTCTCTGATCATAAAATTTGTTGAAAACATGTTTAAACACGAATATAAGTCAACGATCGGTGTAGACATTTTCACCAAGTCTGTTACAATAGATAAGAATGATGTGTTAATGACTCTCTGGGATATAGCCGGTCAAGAAAGATTTAAAGTAATCAGGAAAGGTTTTTTCGACGGTGCTGCTGGAGCTATAATAGTCTACGATATTACTAGAAAGGAAACATTTGAAAATGTAGATGCCTGGTTGAAAGAAGTTGAAGAGTTCACAGGGCCAGTACCTATGATTATATGCGGTAATAAAATAGATCTAGCTGATAAACGTCAAGTTTCAACCAAGCAGGGAAGCAGCTACGCTAATAAGCTTAAGAAAACATTTATAGAGACTAGTGCTAAGACTGGTGAAAACGTTGAAAACGCTTTCGTCGAACTGTGTAGTGAAATACTGTCTGCACGGAAAAAATAAGTCTGCTGGTGAGATTGATGTCATCTGCGACTGGTGTTGAAACACATTTCGTGTTCAAAGTACTCTTACTAGGCGATGGCGCTGTCGGCAAAACATCGCTTATCTCCATGTTCACAAAAGGCTTCATAAAACAGGACTATAAAATGACGATCGGCGTCGATATAATGGCTAAAACCGTGAGAGTTGACGATAAGATAGCTAAACTCTCAATATGGGATTTAGCTGGGCAGCAACGGTTTAAAGCTATAAGAAGTGCTTTTTACGGCGGTGTAGCTGGAGCGCTGCTTGTATTCGATTTAACTAGGGCTTTAACGTTTAAGAATTTAATAAACTGGCTTCAAGAACTCTACCAGTACGGCAACCCTGAATGCCCGACCATCCTCATAGGTAATAAATCCGATTTAGCCGAGCTGAGAGATGTTCGACAAGAAGACATAGACTGGTTTGTATCCGAGATCGGTAGCGAATACATACAGACTAGTGCTAAGACTGGTGACAACGTTGAAAACGCTTTTATAAGTTTAACTAGGAAAATGATTGAGAAATCAATGGGTAAAAAAATAAAAGTTGTTAAAAGTCAGGATGAAGGTAAATATTACACATCTGTTGAAACCAACAACAAGGAGTCAACCTCTAAAACTGAACAGCCGAGTTCAAATCAAAAAAATATTTTAAACCAAGGCTCCAATCCGTAACCTAGAAAGTTTTCAATTTACAATCACAGTTAATTTATATCCTGTTATATAAATTTGTTAATTAAATATTAAATTACTCTAAACCACCATAGCGTTGTGATATTGGTTGAAAGCGGTTGTTTTAGCTGCTGGTAAAGGTAAACGTCTCCAACCGTTAACGCTAACTAGACCTAAACACCTTCTCTTTGTCGGCGGGAGACCTATCCTAGGTCATATACTAGCAGCCGTTGAATCCGCTGGTATAAAAGAGGCGCTGATAGTTGTTAAACACATGAAGGAGAAAATAATTGAATGGTGTTCAAAAAATAATTTTAATCTTAAAATAGAATTCGCAGAACAATCTGATTTTCTCGGAACAGCTCACGCGATATCAGTTGCAGAAGACTTCACCCGCGGGGAGTCTTTTATAGTTGTTAACGGTGACGTGCTCACCAACCCCTTAGAGATTCAAGGAATAGTTCACGCTCATAAATCCGCTAAACCATTCTGTACACTAGGTGTTAAAAAAGTTGAAAACCCGTGTCAGTATGGTATTGTAAGTGTTAAAAACGGTTTAGTTGAAAGTGTTATCGAAAAACCATCCCCTTCAGAAACACTCTCTAATCTTATAAGCACTGGAATAATGTGCTTTGAAAGCAGTGTATTCGATATTATACGGCAGACCCCTATTTCAAAGAGAGGCGAATACGAGATAACAACCACGCTGAAACTAGCTATCTCCGATTCTAGAAAAATTATACCCTACGAGATCAGTTCATGGTGGATTGACATCGGACGGCCTTGGGATCTTTTAGAAGCGAACCGCTATCTCATATCTGAAGCACCCGCCTCAAATACAGGAGTCGTTGAGGAAAACGCTCATCTAAAAGGTAAAGTCATAGTGGGTAAAGACGCGGTCATCCGCTCCGGCGCTTATATTGAAGGCCCAGTCATGATAGATGAGGGAGCTGACATCGGCCCTAACTGTTATATTCGCCCAGTCACGTATATAGGTAAACACGTGAGAATCGGTAACGCTTGCGAGATTAAAAACAGCATTATACTAGATGGAACCCATATAGGGCATTTATCCTATGTCGGTGACAGTATTATAGGCTCCGATGTGAATTTCGGCGCGGGTACAAAGATCGCTAATCTAAGATTTGATAATAAAACAGTTTACATGGACATTAACGGTGTGAAAACAGACTCAACTCTCAGAAAACTCGGCGCAGTTATAGGTGACAGGGTTAAAACAGGTATCGGTGTTAACATTATGCCAGGTGTTAAAATAGGTTCAGGCAGCGCTATAGCCCCTAATATAACAGTGTGGTGCGATATTCCCCCAAATAAACTAGTAAATGTTAAATTAGATTACAGTTTCCGTGACTGGAACATGTGAACTAGCTAAACCGGTATTCTATCATGAAAGCGATTAGAACAGTGTTATTATTTAAACCACGCAGACCACTAATTTGCGGAGGTCCCCTTCTTGTTTATTGAAGAAGTGAATGTAACCCGTAAAAAATATAGTAAAAACCTAGTTAACCTAGCTTTACTTTACCCTAACAAATACCAGGCGGGTGTCGAATCTTTAGCGATGCAAATCCTGTACATGCTCTTCAACAGAGAGGAGAATTTCTACTGTCAACGAGTTTACAGCACACCACCCTACACCTCCATGGAGGAGGGGATGAAGCTAGCAGACTTCAAAATTATTTGTGTAACACTCCAATACGAAAACGATTATTTTAATTTTATAAAAACTCTTTTAAACTCGAATATTGAACCACGCTCAGCGAATAGAGTTAACGGACCGTTGATTATAGCGGGCGGCCCCTGCGCTACTGAGAATCCTCTCCCCCTCTCACAGTTCATAGATGTCTTCATAATAGGCGAGGTTGAACCTATTTTTCCACTTTTAAAAGAAGCTGTAATCTCATATACAGAATCCGGTGAACTGGCGGCTTTTAGAAATATCACCAGCGCGTACATACCGTCTATAATGAGAGGTGAAAAAGTTAGAAGAGCCTGGGCTTCTAACTTAGACGCCCTCCCCTACCCTACCAGTCAAGTTCTCCCATCTGCAACAGGCTTATTCGGAAAGCACCCTATCGCCTTCGGCTCAAGTTTTATAGTTGAAGTCTCAAGGGGCTGCACTAGAAATTGCAGATTCTGCCTGATAGGATGCCAGAGCCCACCTTACAGGGAGAGAAGCTTAGAGAAGCTTAAGAATATTATTTTAGAAGGTGCGGCTAAGACTTCGAGAAGCAGAGTCTCACTTATCTCATCCGCTTTCTCAGATTATTCAAGTCAGATAGAACTTTTAAAATTCATAATCGACAGTAATATTTACCCTATCATTCCATCTTTAAGAGCTGATCGTGTTTCAGAGGAACTTATTAGTTTAATCAAGAAGTCAGGTGAACGCAGCGTTACAATAGCCCCGGATACCGCATCCGACAGACTCCTGGAGGAGGTGAATAAAGGTCTATCAACACGCGATGTTTTAGATGCTTCTGAGAAAATCAACCGGACTGGTTTAAATAAAATAAAACTGTATTTTATGTACGGGTTACCCTCCGAGACTGTTGATGAAACACTAAAAATAATAGATTTAGTCGGCAAGATATCTCTGCAAGGGTTTAAGAAAAAAAATATTACAGTTAACCTCACCCCATTCATACCTAAGCCTCACACCCCATTCCAGTGTAAGGCTCAGATGCCTATTAAAGAATTGATTAAACGTGAACAAATTCTTTTAAAAAATCTTAGAAGAGAAGGCTATAACGTTAAATGTTAC
>JAWBON010000028.1:0-15984 GCA_038826135.1 Candidatus Odinarchaeota archaeon
TGTAAAGATAATTTATGTTAACACCTGTTCCGCAGTCAACCATTATAAGTTCATCTTCACCAATAAGATAACAGTTCGAATCATATAAAACACCGGGAATAAAGTAAAGATAATCTAGAACCTTCATATTAAACGCCTCTACAAAAATTTATATCAGCTAAAAGTATTATATTATTTAACTCTTATCGATGTGACGGAAAATGGCAGAAGAAATTGAGAAATTAGTAGATAAACTCAAAACTGGGATAAATCTTCCGAATGTACGTGTAGGATTATTCGACATTCAAGGCCACATATTATACTCCTCGCTCGGTGAGAAAGCGTCTGAATTAGCTTCAAAGCTTACTAAAGGAGCTTTCGCTGCTTGGGATATAGGCGACTACCAGGTGAAACACTTAGAGAAAGGGTGTCTGCTAGTATCTAGGGTGACTGAAAAACTAGCATTAGCTATCGATTCATTTGAGAGAGAGGGACTTGTAATAGTCACTATGGGGGCTTTGATGAAAAGATTTGCAGATGAGTTTGAAAAAATAGATAAACTATTACCTGGGAAACCTATATCGGTACCAATCCCGGAGGAGAAACCTGTCGCGGAGGCTCCTGCAAAAATAGAAGCCAAGCCTGAACCTGTTAAACCCGTCGCGGAGACTGCTGTTAAAACCCAGCCTACTTCGCCTTTAATTAACATAACCCCGGACCTTATTCTAACAGTTTCCCAGGCGAATATTAACAAAATTGAAATGGATCCTATAATGCTCTCTCTGATACGGGGCTTCGACGGTATTAAACCTGTTTCAGAGGTTATTAAAATAGCTGGAGTTGATTTTAATAATGCAATGCCCCGTATCACTAAACTTGTTGAAAATAATATTTTAAAAGTTGTTTCAAAACCAGAGGAGGATAACCTCACCTATCAATATGTTTACGAGCTGGTCCCTCCTTACACACCGGATAATGTCGCTGAAAGAGCGTGCGCTGGTAGAAGCGATGAAGTGGTTACTATAATGGTTAATTTAGATAGGGGTTATACGGTGGAAGAACTATCCGTCGGTCTTTCAAAAGTAGGTCTTAAGAAAACACCTCAAGAAGTATACGAGATATTAGAATATTATAGAGGCATAAACGTTGCCAAGATTAAGCAGATAGGAAGCGGAGATATCAGTGAATTACTGAAGAACCCGGCTTACCAAGCGATTTACACGTACACTCCTGGCATGAAATATGAGGAGGCTGTTAAAAAACTTGTAATCGGCGATAGGAAAACTATTATTGTGTTAAGAAATATTGATTTAAGAAGACCGGTTGCGGAAATATATAATGGTATACGAAGCCTTAACATTGAAACAACACCTGAGGAAGTGTTAAAAATATTTGAAGAGTTGGAGAGAAGAGGGATAATTAAAAAAACATAACCGGGATTTTATAAAAAATTAAATAATACTTATATGATATAATTAATTGAAGGTGGTGTTATGACTGTTGTTTTCATGTTAGTGGAGGTTGAGACTGGGAAAATACATGACGTGTTAGAGAAGCTGAAGCTGATAGAGGGTGTTAAAGAAATCTACGCTATTACAGGCCCCTATGACATAATAGCGAAAGTGTCAGCTAAGGATATGGAGACTGTTAAAAATATTGTTGAAAAAATTCACGGTATAGAAGGGATTGTTAGAACACTCAGCTCTATAGTGCTGCCTTTCTAAAACCCTGCTCATTTCCTTTTTTATTACACTATAATTAATAAAGAGTTTAGTTTATTCACCGGAATATAAAAAAATTTATATTTTGAAGAATTTATTCGGTATTCTAGGTTAGCGTAGCCCGGTGGTGTAGTGGCCAAGCATCAGGGACTCTGGTCAGCTCATAACTTTGATTACGAGCTGGTGGAAATCCTTGGACAGTGGTTAGTTAAAATACCACCCTGAAAGGAGTTCGAAGTATTAAGCTATATGCTTAAACGGAAATCTCCTCCGGGCTACCATTTTATATTTCAGCATCATGGTTTTCAAAATGGTTTAAGAGGTTATGAGATGATTAAACTTGTTTTATTCGATCTTTATCTAACATTGATCAATATCAGCGGTGTTGATCAGGAGGAGCAGAATAAAGCAGCGTACAATGTTTTATGCCATGCTGGTTATAACCTAGAGTTTGAAAAATTCAAAGAAGTTTTCAAAAAAAATTACGATAAATGGAGACAGTACAGGCAAAACTCTCTTATCGAAGTTAACCCACGTGTATGGTGGCAAGAAACGTTGTTAAAATTAGGTGTGCCCTCTAAATTTAAACTCGTAGAGAATATTCTAGAAGAAAGGCATAAAATATTTTTGAAAGGGATTGAACTGTATGATGATGTAATAGATGTTTTAAATCGCTTAAAAGAAGCGGGTATACTGATAGGTATAATGAGTAATTGTTCGGATGCTAGGTATGCTAAAGAGGAGTTAGAATATTTAGGTATATCCTCCTATATCGATGTTTTCATATCTTCAGCGGATTATGGGAGGAGAAAACCTGATATAAATCTCTTCTCGGATGTGTTATCCAGCCTCCCTTTTACAATGGAGCAAATTATAATGGTCGGAGACGATTATAAAAATGATGTGGAGCCGTGGGGGAGACTAGGAGTTAAAGCCTATTTATTAGACAGAGATGGGAAAAACACCGGCAGCAACATCATACACACATTATATGAGTTAGAGAGTATTATATAACGCATTAAACTACTTTAGCACCGCATTCGCTGCAGAACTTAGAGTTATTAGAGAGCTCTGCACCGCATTTACTGCAAAACTTATTTCCAGTTTTTGTCGGCTTTAAAGGCTGACCGCATTGTAAACAGAAATTAGCGGAGACAGGTGATTGAGCACCGCAGTTAGAGCAAACCATCATTCTCATAGCAGGTTGCTGGGCTTGCTGTAATAGTTGAGGTATAAGCATCATACCTGTGCCGATTGAGGCTGAACCTGATTTACCAAGCTCCTTAGCTGCAGCTTTAACAGCTTCCAGCGTAGCCATTTTATCAGCTGGCACACCGCTAGTAATCCAGAAAACTCGTTCCCTATACTCGTCGGTGGTATCTAAACCTAGGAATTTTAACTCTGTTAAATCAATACCCCATCTTTTAAACATGCTTCTTACATTAGCTTTCACCCTTTCACTTGTCTCATCCACCTGTGTGAAAACAGTTTTAAGATCATGCGCTGCTAGGTAATCCATACATTTCTCCACTATGAATGAGCGGAGAAAATTAGTAACTGATATAGTATCATATGTATGCTGATTGCCGACAACATTGATTACGAAAAGTTTCGGATCCTCGATTTTAAAATAGAATTCTCCGTGAAACAGTAACGGTACAGGGTCACTTGATTGCCCTCTTCCCCCAAATTTACCTTGAATCTCGGAGCGTGTGACAAAGATAACCTCAGCTGTGAAAGGGCTTTTATCCCACCCTCTAATCGTCTGATATATTTTTGTAAGTAAAGGTAAATTAGCCGTGGTTAACTCATGTCTTCCAGGCCCGAAAACATCATAAGCTTTACCGTCTCTGTAGAAGATGGCTGACTGATTCTCTCTAACTATTAGTGCTGAACCCCAGCCAAGTCTATCCACAGGATATTTCCATACTATTTCATTCGCCCCAGCATTACTCCATTCAATAACTTGCGGCATAACACATCCGTCCCAATCAGTCAATAAATCCGTTCATATACTCTTCTCGTTTAGAAAACTTATCTTCAAATTGAGATACAGTATCTTCAACCCTTCTAATAAGGTTTCTAAGCTTTGAAACACTAGGCTCATAGCTTTCATCAATTAGGTCTCTCACCACCTCACGTATAATATCAATGTCTTCTATAAGAGAGGCATCGAAACTGTACATTCTATCAAGTTCACGCTCATTTATTTTAATCGCGTTGAAAAAACCACTGTAACCGTAATCGCTGTAAAGAACTCTCTGAGACACCGTGTCAAAACGCGCTATTAGATTTTCAATAGGAGACCACAATTCTTGTAAACCAGCTTCAACAATTCTATCTCGTGTATCCTTTAATTTATCCAATGAGCTTTTCAGATGCGAGTATAAGTTTTCACGTAATATTTTATCCGCTTCTCTTCGAAGCTCCTTGCTTTTATACCCATGGTATAATGGGATATACCTTATTATTTTTTCTAGAAAGGTCCGCTTAGAATCCTTAGCTACTTTTTGTTTAATTCTCTCAGATTCATCAGCCAAATTCCACACCGCTTAATAAAATCTTTTAAATTAATTATTCACTAACCTAGAATATTGTAGAGCTGTTAATATAAGAGTTTTGTAAAAAAAATAGGGAGAAATAGTAAAAGTATTTCTTAGATTACTCCCTGGGCTATCATAGCTTTAGCCACTTTTAAGAAGCCTGCGATGTTAGCCCCTACCACATAGTTGCCGGGGGAACCATATTTACTAGCGGTCTCATATGTGGTTTTATGAATGTTAACCATTATGTCTCTCAATTTAGCTTCCACTTCTTCTCTAGTCCAGCTGAGTCGTTGACTGTTCTGAGACATTTCAAGCCCGCTTGTAGCTACACCACCCGCGTTTGCGGCCTTACCAGGCCCGAAGGCTACACCGTTTTTCATAAGATATTCTGTAGCATCCAATGTTGTTGGCATGTTAGCGCCTTCGCAGACTATTTTAACCCCGTTTTTAACAAGCGCTCTTGCATCTTCTATGTCTAATTCATTCTGAGTAGCACACGGAATTGCCACATCCACATGAGTTCCTATTCTCCAAGGACGCTGATTTGAGAGGTATTGTACGTTACCACCGAAGTGATCAGCATACTCCTTTATTCTACCTCGCTTAACATTCTTCAATTCTAGTAGGTAATCCAGTTTTTTAGCGTCAATACCGTCAGGATCGTAAATTGTTCCGTCAGAGTCACTAGCCGTCACAACTTTACCGCCTAGCTGTGTTACTTTCTGAATAGCGTACTGGGCTACGTTACCTGACCCGCTGATCATTACAATCTTACCTTTAAAGTCCATTTTCTTTACCTTCAACATTTCAGAAGCAAAGTAGGTTACACCGTAGCCGGTAGCCTCTGTTCTCACAAGAGAGCCGCCCCATTCTAAGCCTTTCCCTGTAAGAACACCTGTGAACTCGTTTTTAAGCTTCTTATACACACCGAACATGTAGCCGATCTCGCGGGTACCTACACCGATATCTCCGGCCGGAACATCTGTATCAGGTCCAACATGCCTAAATAATTCTAGCATAAAGGCTTGGCAGAATCTCATGATTTCTGTTTCAGACTTACCTTTAGGATCGAAGTCAGCTCCACCTTTACCTCCACCCATAGGCAACCCTGTAAGAGCGTTTTTAAAGATTTGCTCGAAACCTAAGAATTTTATTATACCCTCGTAAACAGTGGGGTGGAATCTTATACCACCCTTATAAGGGCCTATTGCAGAGTTAAACTGGATTCGCATACCTCTGTTAACCTGGATCTCGCCTTTATCGTCAACCCATGGAACTCTGAAGATTACTTGACGCTCAGGTTCTACTATACGTTCAAGTATTTTATGTTGTTTAAACTCTGGGTGTTTCTCAATAGCAGGTCTGAGTGATTCTAAAACTTCTTTAACAGCTTGATGGAATTCTTTTTGAGCCGGGTTTTTTTCAACAACCTTCTCGTATACACTAGTAATGTAATCAACCATTTCAAACAACCCCTACAAGAATAAATACTTTAACGCTTTAAACAGTGAAGCAAAGTTTTATATAACTTTATCGATGAATGTTTTAAACCAGTAATAACAATGATACTTATTAGTTTAAATATTATTTCAGTAAGCTAGCTTAGTGAATAATAGTATCATGCTGGTGAAAACAGTAATTAATTAAATTTTCATGAGAAAGGGTGATTGGAATATGGAATTACCGAGAAGCCTAGTAAAATGTCCTTACACACCTTATATTATCCGGGCTGGACGCGGCTTCAGTCTAGGAGAGATAAAGGAGAGCGGTTTGAAAGTAGACTTGTTGAAAAAATTAGGCGTATACATTGATAAGAGGAGGAGAAGTGTGCACAAAGAGAATATTGAAGCTTTAAAGAATATTATTAAAGAGCAGAAACCAGTAAGCCCCACTGAAAAAAGCGGTGCAGCAGCCAAGAAAACCGAAGTTAAAGTTAAGAAGACAGGTGGGGGAACAACAGAGACCAAGAGAGGGGGGAGAAGAACATCTAACCTCAAAGTTAAACGTGAAAAAACAGCCAGTCAATAAACTGGGTGCATGCTTTTCCCATATTTTAAAAAGCCGGTTTTAAGAACTCACATAAAAAAATTTATATTTAATAGGAAGCGGGCTTAAAAAAGTTAAAATATATTCTAAACTTTCAATATATTGGTGAAGTGAATGAGTAAAAAAGGCGTATCTCAAATTTTAACCATGGGATCAGATGAAATTCAAAAAATACTTTATAAAGCCAAGGTTATCGCCGTTGTAGGTATGTCAAGGGATCAGAGTAAACTGGCGCATATAATACCTAAATACTTACGAGAACATGGTTATCAGGTCATACCTATCAACCCTAATGCAAAAGAAATTCTAGGATTAAAATCTTATAGCACGCTTGATGAAGTCCCAAGCGATGTGAAAATAGATATTTTAGAAATTTTCAGGCCTCCGGAAGAGATACCTGGTTTAGTTGAAGCTGCGCATAAAAGGAATATCCCTGTTGTATGGTTACAGGTAGGGTTGAGAAGTAGGGAGGCTGCGGAGAAAGCTGCTAAATACGGTATAATATTCATAGAGAATCTGTGCATACGGAGAGAGCATATGTTAATGATGGGCACATTCTTCTAGAGACACTGCATAGTTGAAATTAGGAATTAAAGTGTTTTCAGCCTTCAAAAACAATTCATTCTATGATTGTTAAATCATAGCGTCTTACTGGAATTCACATATTCTTAAGGAGTTTATTCAAGTATACAGCAACCAGTAGGTTTCGTAAAAATATATTACAATCTTTTTATAATATTCAGTCTTCTTTGAACCTCACTAAGGGTCATGTCGAATTCAGGGCCCGTATACTCTACCATTATAGATGATGCTGCTGACGCAAAGTAGGCTGCTTCTAAAAGACTGGCCCCTTTTAAAAGCTGCGTTATAAACGCTCCAGCGTAACTATCACCAGCCCCCGTGGGATCCCGGGCGAAAGTTTGGTAGGGTGGAATTCTGAAAACACCATCCTTAAAGGCTATTATTGAACCTCTATCACCTAAGGTTACTATTGCCACTTTTCCCCCGCACCATTCCATGAATAAGCGAGCGGATTTAAATGGATCCTTTAATCCGCTTATAGCCTCAGCTTCAAATTCATTAGGTTTAACGATGTCAACTACACCTATTATCTCACGAACAGTGTCTATGTTAAAAACTTTTTCCACCATGCCGTCGGAGCCGACTCTACGGATAAGGCCTTGAGGATCAAGAAAGATTTTCGCCTTACTTATTCTCTTCACCGCCTTTATAAAATCCAAGTCAATCTCGTTTAATATAGGCCCGAGCAGTATAAACTTAGAATTTCGTAAAGCTTCAACAGTTTTATTTGAAAGAGTTTCAAACAATATTTTCCCAGCTACACCTAAGACTTGAAGCGTTCTATCCCCGTTTTCTAAATATACCAGTTTAAATCCGCCGGTATTATCACTCTTTAAAACCTGTAAGTCCTCAACACCGAATCTTCTAATATCTTTAATAAATCTTTCATGATAATCTAATCCAACACAACCAATAAGTCCAACCCGGTTTACCCCAAGTTTTTTAGCTACTAATGCAGCGTTTGTACTACATCCAGATAGAACCCGCCCGTTCGTTGAAATATATGGAGTTATTATTTCATCATATACAGGGTTCCCTATCGCTACCAGATCGAACATATCACTCACCCTGGGTCATACTCCAAGTATATTTAAGACGTTGCACTACGGTGATCTGAGATAAGATGGCAATCAGTAACAGGCAGATGTCTAGGATTGTATAATCTAAAATTACAGGTAAACTGTAAAAGTAGGTTAGTAAACAACCAATTATGAGAATTAAAAGCTTTTCCTGCCTTTCAGCTATACCCACTGTGCATTTATCTAGTTTGCCAACAGATTCAGCTTTAGCACGTACGAAACTTGCCATAATCATACTGAATATAGCTACAAAAGGTATATACCATGTCGAATATATGCTGAACGCTATGCCGAAAACTATACTAAATTCAGCATACCTATCTAGCAGATGATCCCATACAGCGCCGAATCTTGTAGCTCTTCCAGTAGCTCTTGCAACAGCTCCATCTAACATGTCAACTAACCCTGTTAACACTATGAATAAGACGCCTAAAACCAGCTGGTTAAAAGCTAGAAGCAGCCCAGCGCAGATGCTTACAATAAAACTTATAAACGTTATAATATTAGGGGTTAAACCTAGTTTTGAAAAAGCCTCACCCACTGGCATCATCATCTTCTGATATTTTTCTCTTAATTTACCGAACATAATAACACCGTAAACATCATTCACTAGCTATATTTTTAAACAATATGTTACTTGGTTTAATAGATGATTATTCATTTTCCGATAGGTGTAAAAAGACTATTTAAATCAATCTTTATTAAGTGATAGTAATGGATGACGGAAAACTCTGGGTAGATGAAATTGTTAACGAAATATTGGAGCGCGGAGCAGATAAGATTATAATTAACTCGGGTAAATCAATAAGCGGTCGAATACATATTGGAATATTCAGAGAGCTTTTCATCTGCGATAGTTTAACAAGGATTCTAGAGAAAAAAGGCTGTAATGTAGAATTCTATTTTATATTGGATGATTACGATCCAGCTAAACGGTTCCCACCTTACATTCCCGCCCATTATGATAAATATACAGGTGTTCCCTTCTCTGATATACCAAGCCCGTTCAGTAGCGGTGAATCATACGCTGAGTTTTTCGCTAACGAGTTGATTTCCACCTTCCCCTCATTTGGATTAAACCCTAAAATTTTATGGACTTCCAAGTTATATAGCAAACCAGAGATGAAGAATATAATCAGAACCGTGATTAACAGAGTTGACGAAATCAGGAGTATACTCGTAAGCTATGTCGGTGAAACACTAAGCGGAGAAGATGCGGAAGAATACAAAAAAGAGATAGCTGGGAGATACCCTGTAAGCGTGGTTTGCAAAAAATGCGGTAAAATGCAAATAATTGAGAAAGGCAGAATTATTCCGAATAGAATGTTGGATTATGTTAAGGAAACTGATGAAGTGGTTTATTTCTGTCATTCATGTAAAGAAGAATTCAAGGAAAAACTTGAATCCGCGCGTTTAAAATTAACCTGGAGAGTTGACTGGCCTGCTAAATGGTTCCTGCTAAAAGTAACATGTGAACCAGCGGGCAAAGACCACACCGTTAAAGGGGGAGCTTATGACACAGGGCTTCGGATATGCAGAGACATATTCGGTTACGAAGGCCCTGTTAAGGTAAGTTATGAATGGCTAAGATACGGGGATGTGGATATGAAGACACATAAGGGTATTGTTTTCACTCCCGGAGAATACTTGGACATAGGGCCTCCTGAAGTCCTAAGATATTTGATAATCAGAACACCCCCCACTAAACATATAAGTTTCCGACCTGAACTTCTACCCCAGTACATAGATGAGTACGAGAGAGTTGAGCGACTGTTCTTTAATCAGGAACCTGATGCAGGTGTCGAAGAGAAATATGAGGCGGATACACTTTACCCACTAACACTTATCGACTATAAGTTACAGAGATTAAAACCGAGGTTACCTTTCAGGTTCGCGATCATATTCTCACAGTTAAAAGAGATTATGAGCTGGCGGAAAATACTGGATAAAGCTCAAGATGTTGTTAAAAAAATATATAAAACAGAGCATATAACAGATAGCACGTTGAAAGAGATAGAGGATACGATAAGAAAAGGGGAGAGATGGGTTTTAAAGTACGCGCCTGAAAACTATAAGATAAATATTTCAAACACTGTAAGCGAGGATATTAAAAAAAGCCTCACAGAAACTCAAAAAAACTTTATTAAAAAAATTATTGAACTACTATTAAATACAGAGTTAACAGAGGAGACAGTTCAGAATCAAATATTTAATATTATAAGAAATATTCAAGGACTAGATGTTAAAAAAGGTTTTGAAACAATATATATGATAATTCTCGGTAAAAAATTCGGGCCTAGACTGGGCTCATTCATACTATCACTAGACAGAGACTGGTTAATTAAAAGATTAAAAACCGTGTTAACGTAAACTGGTGGAGAATTATGGCAAAAATAATATCATATATTTTAATAACAACTAAAATAGGTAAAGAACATGAAATAGCTGAATTAACTAGAAAAATCAGAGGAGTAACTGAAAGCCTTATAGTTTACGGTCAATTTGACCTAATCGTCCGCATAGAAACATCTGATCTCCAAGAATTAGATCAAGCCGTCACTTTAATAAGAAAAATGGAGGGCGTTGAACAGACAAGCACATTAATATCATCATAAGATAAAGATATTGGGTTCAAAAATTATCCGAGGAATTTTCTAACAGCCACATCCCCCTTATCTCCTTTAACTACACCTAAACAGCTTGCAGCGCTTGTTAAATCCTGAACAGCTGAGTTTAACATATCCTCAAAACTGCTAACACCTCTAACAACAGCCACAGGGGCATTGAATTTTTCAGCCACCTTTAAGTCAAAATAGCCACATGACAGTATACCCTTCTCCCCTATTATTAAAAGGAGAGGAGGGGATATCGCATCAACCTTTACGCCTACCGCTCTTTTACCGTCGACAACAATAGATTTAACCAAAAACATTTAACATCACCGTAAACTATTAAATAAGATAATAAATTAGATTATGTTATATTAGTTGTAGTGGAACTATTTAACGGTGTTACTTATGCCAAAGGCTCTAGCATTGTTAAAATGGGATAATGTGATGGGGGCTGTTCTAGATACTAGGGTTCCAGCCAATTACAACGTCAACGACGAGGAAATTATGAGAATATACATGTCGCATACAATCGGCAATGCTGAAGCCCACCCTGTGTTAACGATGAAGCTCGGCGAGTTAAATGTAGCCAGCAAATTTGTAAAACTAGCTAACGGCGAACAGCTTGTGGTTGTATTCTTCTTAAAAGAAGATGAGCCTGCGGATAAATTCACTAGAATACTTGATGAAGTATCGGACGGAATAATCAACCGAAGAGGAACAGAGGGATTCGAAGATTATTTAAAAGATTTACTTGAAACAGTTGAAGCTCAGATAAGACTGGAAGAGGAGATTCCTAGAAAAATATTAGCAGAGTACGGTCTTAGCAGAGAGGAGACTGAAGCGTATCTTGCCATGGTTGATAAAGGCCCTATTTCAATCGGTGAAATCGGCTTATACGCTAATGTTCAAGAGACTCAGGCTTCGGGGATAGCGGACAGATTACTTAAACTAGGCTTATTAAAATCCATTCCCGGCACTAGGAGATATTTTCAAGCAATACCCCCCTACACAGCTCTTTTAAAACAACTAGGAGATTTTAGAGAGTTCCTAGGCTCCATACACAGCGCTGTGCCAACAGTGCTAGCGGAACAATTCCAGCTCTTCGAAGAAGAGGTGAATAATGTTAAATCAAAAATATCTAAGGCTTTTGAAGACCAGCTTAAAATGAAGGTTTTCAAAACATTCATAGAGAATATGGTTCAAAACATTGTAGGAAAAGAACTTGACCAGTTAAAAAATCTCTTCCAAGAAAGAGTTATAGAAGCTTTAAAGGATATAATAACAAACATAGACGGGCATATATCAGTATCCGAGGACACTATGTCAGCGTTATGGAAGAGAGCTAAATCCACTATAACGTTCAAATTCACAGACGTATGGTTTGTAACAGGTAGAGAGGGGTTCAAGGCTCAAATATCAGATATGTTAAGCAGAGCTAAAACAAGAATACTAATAGTCACACCTGAGTTAAAGGATCTCGAACCAAGTTACTTCGCGAATTTAAAGGAGTGGGTTAACGTTAGAATATCTACGAACATGAACCCCAATAACGGAGAGGATAAGAAAATCTACGAGGAACTGACTAAAAACCCGAATATTAGCATAAAACTCTATTCTAGAAAAGACCTCTGGGCTATGGATAAGGATCGGGAGGAGATCCTCATAGGCGCTGTCGCGGAGCAGGGTACACCCGTGGGAATAGCATCCATTGTACCAGAGCATATCAGAATGTTTATGCCTATAATTGAACAAGCCTGGGTGGAGGCGCGTAAACTTATTTAATGAAGGGGATAATATGAGGTTCCTACTCATCCATGCTAAAACTATGAAGTACAGGGTTACAAAAGAAGTTAAAATATCCGCGAAAGACCCTGCGGATGAAGAGGGCACATGGTTTGAATTTAAAAATGTTTTAGTAGCTTTCACTGCAGTTGAAGGGTCTGATGAAACTGATCCAGAGGGGATAGCGGAAAAAGGCGTTAAAGAGTTACTCCAAGTAAATGAAAAGATAAAAGCGGAGAGAATTTTAGTCTACCCTTATGCTCACTTATTCGCAGACCAGCTTGCAAAACCTAAAATCGCAATACAGATCCTAAGCCTACTAGAGGAGAAACTCAAAGAAGAGAATGTGGAAGCGTATCGAGCTCCATTCGGCTGGTATAAAGAGTTTAATATTCACTGCCTCGGACACCCGCTCTCAGAAAGCTCAAGAACAGTCTCACTAACCGGTTGAAAAGCATTTCAAAATTCCGCTGTTAAACAAGCCTATATTCCTAGAACTATCACTAATTTTTTATTACAGATTAACTGGGATAATATAAGCACCAACATGGAGCTGAGAATAAGATAACAGCTTACAAATAAACAGAGAGGCTTTAACTTGAATAGAATTAACAAGTTTAAGAAAATAATAGAGGAAAAAGAAATTAATAATTTCCTTATAAACTCCCCTAGCAATATCTATTATATAACCGGCTTTCATCCAACCACTGAAGCCTATCTTCTATATACAAAGGGTTACGGTTTCGAACTCCACGTTACAGAAATAGACTATCAGGAAGCGAAGGATTTAGAGAAAGACTTCACAGTTATTAAAACACCGATTGAATTAACGATCAGCGACCACATGAAAAAAAGATTAGAAACTCTAGAAGGGGAAGTATACTTAGAGTACACTTATCTAAATTACGCTCTCTTCAATAAATTTTTCATAAACAATAAAAAAGTGAATTTCTCAAACGGTGACGAGCTAATTACATCGATGAGAGAGGTGAAAGACAGAGGCGAGCTTGAAAAGATCACTAAAGCTATTAAAATAACTGAGAAAGCTGTCACAACAGCTCAAATAAATATCCGTCAAGGAAAAACAGAGTTAGAAATAGCTGCTGAAGCGGAATACGAAATGAGGCGAAACGGCGCCGACTGGTTCGCTTTCGAAAGCTTAATCATAGCTGGTTCAAGAACCGCAAACCCGCATGCGAAAAGTACGATAAACAAGTTGAATAAAGGCGATACAGTAATAGTAGACATAGGATGCAAATATGAAGGATACTGCGCAGACATAACAAGAACATTCACTGTGGGAGAGGCAGACAACCGGCAAAGAGAGATATATGGGTTAGTTAAAGAGGCTCAGGAACTGGCTTTAGAAAAAATCAAGCCTGGAGTTAAAGCAAGCTTTATAGATTTAACAGCCCGCGAATTTTTAAAGGAGAAAGGGTATGATAAATATTTCATACACACTTTAGGACACGGCTTAGGTTTAGACGTTCATGAAGCCCCGTCAATTTCTTTCAGAAATCATGAAGAAATAAAACAGGGAAATGTGATAACAATCGAGCCTGGAATTTACATTCCAGGTTGGGGTGGTATAAGAATAGAGGACATCGTGGTTGTTGAGGGAGAGGGTGCTAGAATACTCAGCAACCTACCAAAAGCGATTTAAGAGGGAATCGCTACAATAGTATCGGGATCAACTGGCTAATAATAAGCGCCTGAAGACTTACAATTATTTTAAGCAGTTGCTCTTACAAGAGGTTTAATTGAATGGTTGATTTACTTAGCCCAATCTATAAAATTTATAAATGGAAGCTATGGAGGCAGATAAAAAACGGGGAAATGCCACAGCATATAGGGGTAATATTAGACGGTAACAGAAGATATGCGCGGGAAAGAGGGTTAAACCCCCTCCTAGGTCATAGAATAGGGGCTGAAAAGGTCCGAGATTTTTTAAAATGGTGCTGGCATCTCAACATTCAAGTAGTAACCTTATACGCGCTATCCGTGGAAAATCTTCAACGCGATCGAGAGGAAGTTGAACACATATTTGAAATAGCCCGGGAGAAATTTCAAGAGTTACTCACCGATCCGAGTATTAAAAAAAACCAGGTTCGTGTGAGAGCATTAGGGAGGAGAGAGTTGTTAAGCAAAACCCTCCTACCAGTAATCGAGGAGGCTGAGAGAACAACAGAAAACTATAATAAACACTTCTTAAACATAGCACTCGGTTACAGTGGAAGAGGAGAGTTAACCGATGCTCTTAGAAAAATATCCGACCAAATAACGAAAGGTGTTTTAAAACCTGCGGATATTACAGAAGACCTTATAAGCAAACACCTATACACAGCGGGTTTACCGGATCCTGATCTAATAATTAGAACATCAGGAGAGGAGCGCTTATCAAATTTCTTATTATGGCAGTCAGCATACTCTGAATTATATTTCTGCGATGTTTACTGGCCTGAAGTTAGAGAAATAGATCTTTGGAGAGCGATCAGAATATATCAGAAGAGGAAAAGAAGATTTGGTAAGTAGCGAAATAAGTAAGCTTAATCGATACATGCAAGTCTTTTTAGAATAACAGTAAATTTTAGTAATCTTAATAATATGTTAACAAACTATATAAGTTAAAGAAGACATCAAACATTTACTGGTAAAAATACGTATAAAAACATAATTCTAACTAGAATTACGCATGTTAAATAATAAGATTTAAAAATTGATTAAAAAATGGTTTTGAAGATTAACTATTACAACCATAGGCGAGCTATATGAAAGAGGAGAAAAAGAAAGGTATAAAAGACATTATTAAAAGCAAGCTGAAAAAGATTTCGAATATCGCGCTTATAGTCGACGGTTCAAGCATAGAGAAAGAGGATCTTATAACCCAGCTTAAAAATATTAAAAAAGCTATAGAAGACGTAGGGAAACTGAGAACCTCTAAAATAGTTGTTAAAACACTACCCTCAGAAGAAGAGGTTAAGAAAATCCAGAAATTAGGGTTCGAAATAATAATCAGAGCTAGTGAAACAGACGTCTACTTTGTTCTAGAAGCGATGGAGCTATTATATAATCCGAAAATAGAGGCTGTGGCGATTTCGACAAGAAACGAAGAGTTCCTGCAAATACTCAACAAAGGAAGAGAGAAAGGTAAAAAAACGATTTCAATAAATCCCTCAGGCAGCACAATAGACACGGAGATGTTAAAAAACCTTTCAGATATTACAATAGATCTTAACGTAACCGGATGAAAAAATAAATTGAACTGAAAAATCTACCGCTAATATTTCTTTAACTGTTTAATTTTAAAGTGTGTTTAAGATTCTAATATTTTTATAATTAATATGATTTAGTCAACATTCTGTTAAGTTATAGTTAAACTAATCTATTTTTATTACAGAGCCTGCTGCTATTCTCACAGCTTTTTCACTGTATTTTTCCAGTATTTTCTCCTTGTGTTTTGTGCAATGGCTTGGCATGATTTTGTCAACGCTGTTTAAAATATCTAATTTATTAAAATCGTGGAAGCCGCCTATTAGATAATTTACTTTACCTATGCTAGATGCCTCTTCAAGTATTTTTTCTAATCCTGGGTGCGCGCAGCCAGATACAACTATAATATTATTTTTATGCTTTATTA
>JAWBON010000029.1:0-15086 GCA_038826135.1 Candidatus Odinarchaeota archaeon
GAAGTCTCGCTCTCCACAATAGAGAGTGTATCTAAAGATTCTGCTAATTTACTTGTAGTATTACCAGGTTTATCTTCTAATATTAATCTACCTGTCGAGGCTTCAATCCGTCCTTTAATTTCCCCTTTACCGATAGCCTCTATTACTATTGCTTTAACGTCAGAATACTCCATGTTCAGCTCAGCAGATAGTTTATCTAAACTTACACTATCATATGCTTTAATTGAATTAACAATCTGTTCAAACGCTCTTCTACTCTTAAAATAACTTTCAGCTGCTGCTATATACAGGAAGAAGGCTGGTATGAAAAGCCAGAAACCCCACCACGCCAAACCTAAAAATAATATTTGCAGTAACCCGAAAACTATGCTTAACACACCTATAATGGTGAAAACTATTGCTACCCCTAGGGTTGTTATATACGGTTTTTTATTGTACTCTAATTTCTCCGGTCCCATGCTATCAGCCTTCTACTAATATATTTTAAATCTTGATTAAAAAATCTTCTATTTATATTACTCACTCGGATTTTTTAAAGATTTGAAATTATATGATACTTATTACTGTTAAAAATATTGACGCTGTTGAAAGAAACACTAGGTTTAATAAACCCACTTTCGCATAGTCTCTTACTCTAATTTTAGCCCCATAATCTTTAGCTAAACTCATAGCTATCAGACCTGAAGTTGTAGCCCACGGTAGGAATGTGATACCGATATCAGCCCCTAGCAGAAGAGCGTAGGCCATCGGTAGTAGCGGTATTGTAGCAGAGAAAATCCTGATAATAGGTATGAACATAAGAGTTACGGCCAGATTATCCAAAAAACCTGTGAGAGCGGCTGTAACCCACATAATAAGGATTAACGCTATTACAGCGCTGCCCCCTATGACATAAAATAATGAATCTCCAAGTGTGTTTAAAATCCCGCTTTCACTAACTCCGCCTATTGTGATTGATATTCCGATTATATATATTATGGTCTCCCAGTCTGTTTTTTGAAAAATTCGCTGCAAATCCGCTCTGTTAACTAAAAGGCTGATCGCCGCGGATAGTAGTGCAATAAATCCTAAGCTAACCCCCATAATACTGCTTAAAAAAAACATAAGAAATGTGAAGCCTAGTATGCCTGTTGTAAAATAGAATATTTTTTTTCCAGGTACAACACTCCAAGGATCCACAAGCTCTAATTCATACAATACTTCTCTTGAAACTTTTTGAGATTTTATTTTTTTTCTTTGAAGTTTAGGAGCTATTAAAATTGAGAAACCTAGAAATATAAGCCCCAGAGGATAGGCTATTGAAGCCCACTCTAAATATGTTATTTGAAGCAGTTGGGATGCTACAATTATGGACACGGAGCCGCTTACAAGAGTAGTCCCGGCCATATCCGCTATAAAAGACTCTACTATAAGAAAAGGCACAGGATCATAGTCACATGTGGCACTGGTTATAACAGTCATAGACCCGATTATCATCATCGTGGTTATGCTTCCTACAACCCCTGCTAAGAAGAAGGTTAAAACCATGAAGGCCATGTAAAGGGGGTAGATTCTACCGCCTGTTTTTTTAACAATCTTTAATGTTATAAACTGGAATAATCCGCTATCCTTAGTAACCTGAATTAATATGAATAACCCTAGTATAAGGAATATCGCATCAAAATCTATGAACCCTAACGCGTCTGTGAAATTAAATAAACCTGAAAAATAGCCTACGGCTATAACAGAAACCGCTCCCAGCAGGCCGACTAAAGCGTTTGAAATACGTTGAAACGCAAGCAGCGCATTCACTAGTATTAATATAGCTACTAGAATCCAGGTTACCAATAAACTCACCATTTACTATGTTGGTACGATTCTATAGCTCTGTTTAAACATTCTTTAATCTTTTAAAATATTATTTTAAATAAACTTTCTAAAAAACCTTTACAAAAAAAGTCTAAAAACAGTTTTTTATATCATATCAATCTTAGAAAAATTAACTTGAATAACTATAATATACTAGAATACTTTAAGATAAACCTTTATTAGTGATTATTTTAATTATATTTTCGAACTAGGATTGGGATCTTTTTAGAGTAAACATGTTTCCACATGATGGAAGCTGAGATGATTATGCTTCGAAGCGGATTAGCAAATTTACCGTTACACGGGGGTAAAGCCCCTCCATGGCTTATAGCTAAAATGACTGAGCTTGGTAAAGCAATATTCTCCGTCATGTTCTTAGAACACGGGGTGGATGAGATTCTAAAGAGATTATCAGACCCATTCTGGTTTCAATGCCTTTCATGCGTGTTAGGATATGATTGGCATAGCAGCGGCACCACAACCGTTACTATGGGTGTTCTTAAATCTTTTCTAAAACCGCACGAGTATGGTTTAGCTGTAGTTGGTGGCAAAGGCTCTAGAAGCCGGAATACTCCTGTTGAAATCGATAGGGTTGCTGACAGTTTAAATATTGGAGAAACACGTGTTCAAGAACTTAAGAGGATAAGTCGTTTGACTGCTAAGGTTGATAACGCGGCTCTGCAAGATGGTTTTCAACTCTACCATCACACTATGGTGATTGGTAAAAAACAGTGGGCTGTAGTCCAGCAAGGCATGGATAAAATCAACTTGTATGCTCGGCGATATCACTGGCTGTCTAAACCGTCAAGCAGTTTAATAGTTGAACCTCACACCGGTATTGTAAGTGATGTACTGCGGGAAAAAGTTTTAGATATGTGCGCTAAGCAAAGTGAAAGCTGTCGTAAAACAAGCCTGGATCTCGTTAAAGATAATCCGCGTCATTTGAAACGCGTTTTCAACAATTTAAAAGATCCATTTCAAAAAACTTTAACCGCATCCTCGAATAACTATAATATTCAAATTCTATCTATGCCTCGTAGAATTGACTGGGACGCTCTTCAAAAAGCTTATGAACTTCAACCCGGCAGCTATGAGGATTTTCTGCTTATTCAAGGAATAGGCCCCGCCGCGGTCCGCGCTCTAGCGTTAATCTCACAGTTAATGTGGGGGGCCTCCCCTAGTTGGAGGGACCCGGCTAAATTCTCTTTCGCTCACGGGGGTAAAGACGGTGTCCCGTATCCTGTTAACCGGAAACTTATGGAGAGATCAGCTCAGTTTTTAACTGATGTAGTTCAAGAGGCTAAGATTGGGAGTAAAGATAAAATGAATATGCTAAAAAGACTGTCAGACTTCATTAAACCAGTTGTTGAAAGTGAAAGCATATAGAAATAATTTCACATCTTACACCAGTCTCCAACAGGCCAGCCGAGCCCCGCATCCACATACAGGTGTTCGAACGTTTCCTTAGCGTCAGCTGTGAAATACGGGTAAGGACAAACCCATTCGCCGTTATCAATTATTCCAAAGTGTATGTGAGATCCTGAACCGTGATGTAATAATTCACCCAGCGTTTGATTAGCCTCCACGTGATCCCCAACATTAACAATTAAGGCATCTAACTGATATCTGCCGTATGTTTCATTTAAAGCCCATGATTCGAATGCTATAATCACACTCCACCTGCTGTTCAATCTTAAACGGAGATTAGTCTGCCATGTATTCATGGCCTCGTTTTCAAAAAAGCTTATATCCTCCACATATGCTTCACACGGTGCTACTATAATAGTTGTATCGTTAACTAGAAAGTCGAAGCCGTTGTGAAAGCGATCCGGTTCTACTTGACCGTAGCCTTGAATCATGGAGAGATTAGAGTAATCATATAACGGTAAAATTAACTGTGGATCCCGGTCTAAAGGCAAGGTGTCAGGTAAACTTGTATTAACATGCCATAATGTGAAGCCTATAATGCAGGCTGCTATTATCACGGTTGAACCTGCTAAAATCAGTTTCTTATTTGCCAATTAAATCCCTCACCCTGGTTTAAAATATTTTATTAATAATAAGATATTATTATATTTGTAAATATTTTTTTCGATTAAATGTTTAATCTGCTTATCAAAAAAAAGAAAAATATTTCTAATATAGATGTTTCTACGTGATTTCAGGGGGGTGTTAGCTTACACCAGTCATCTGACGGCTGGCCGATTACAGTATATAATTCTTCAAATTTTATTTTCGATTCCTGTGTAAAATACTGGTAGGGGCATTTATCCTCGTAACAGCTTTCATTTCCAGGATCCGGGTAGTATCTCACTGTAAAATGTAAATGACTGTCGCCTAGTGAAAAGCATAGGAGCTGCCCTAGTGTTTGATTGGTGGAAACTATTTGACCGACAGATACTGTTATAGCCGCCAGTTGCTGTTCAGCCCCTGCTTCACTATCAGCATTGCATTCGAATGCTAGTAGTATTCTCCAGTACTTGTTGAGTCTCAGCTCCATGTTAACCTGCCACCGACTGGAAATTTCATTATGCCATGCGTTTAAGTAATTTACATACGCGTCACACGGTGAGACGATAACGGTAGTGTCATTTATCACGTAATCGAATCCTGGATGGAAGTAGTCTGATGTAACCCATCCGAATCCCTGAATTTTATATAAATTCGAATATTCATATACTGGGAGTATCAGCTGCGGGTCTTCTCCTTCAGGTAGCGTGTCTGGTATACTTGACATGAGATTCCATACTGCAAACCCTGAAACGCAAGCAACTATCACTACAACTCCTAAACCAGCTAAAACCGTATGCTTCAAATATTACACCATTAATTTTTAAATTGAAATTATTCTAGATTTTATTATATAAATTTTTAAAAGCATAACGGTTCTCTCATCTAACATGTTTATTAATTTTAAAGGTTTGTAAGATAAGCTTGTAGAGGCCTACCGTAATATGACACGTATAGAAAATTTTTTAGCAACCCTCCCCGGCTACGCTGTAGAATTAGGTCTCAATCTTCATGATCCGGATGACCGTTTTAAATGGTTTTTAGCCGCTTTCCTTTTTGCTAAGCGTATCTCTGTTGAAATAGCGAAGAAAACTATTCGTCTTTTCATCTCGAAGGGGCTTGTAACGCCGGCGGCTTTGCTTAAAGCTGGCTGGCATAGGCTTGTGGATGTTCTTGATAAGGGAGGTTATGTACGTTATGATTATTCTACAGCTTCTAACCTGCTTCTTCTAGCTGAAAATATATTAAACAAGTATGGTAGTTTAGAAAATCTGTATAATTGTGCTGGCAGCTCTAAGGATTTAGAGGCGCGGTTACTGGAGTTTAAGGGTATCGGACCAGTGTGTGTGAATATTTTTCTAAGGGAGTTAAGGGGTATTTGGGAGAAAGCCCAGCCCGCGCCCTCTCCTATAGCTGTGGAAATGGCTGGTGTTCTCGGCGTGGAAGATTTTGTAAAATATGAGGCTGCTTTAGTAAGGTTGAATCTGGAATACTGTAAGAGAAGTAAATGTACTCAATGCCCGGTTAAAGAATTCTGTAATAAATTTAAAAATAATTTAAGGTGATTTTACAGGTTTAATTCAGCCGGTGATGTGGTGAAAATCTTTGAATATCCTATAATATCATGTTCGCGTAGAACTGATATCCCAGCTCACATGATGAACTGGGTTTTAGATAGGGTTAGAGCTGGGTATGTTGACGTTAGAAACCCGTTTAACCCTCATATAATTCAACGTGTTAATCTTAAACCATCTGTTGTTAAATGCTGGGTTTGGTGGTCTAAGGATTTCGGTGAATGGATTAAAAGCTATTATGAGAACATTGAACTGTTCAGATTATTTAAAGGACATTTCTTCCAATTCACTATTAACACTCCATGCGAGCTGGAACCCGGGATTAAAACCACCCTTTATGAAAGACTTATCCAGCTTGAACGCCTAGTAGGTGAGTTCTCCTCTTCAGCTATAACTCTTAGATTCGACCCGATAGTATTCTATAAGAAATCAGATTCAACCCAGGTTAAAGATAATTTACAATTCTTCGAATACATTGTTCGGAGAGCTGCTGATTTAAATATAAGAGAATTAGTTTTCTCATTCATCGAATTATATCCAAAGGTTGTTTCACGCATGATCCGTCGTGGTAAGATACCTGTTCAACTCTCTGTTAATGATAAAACACGTGTTGTTAAACATCTTCTGGAGGTTTGCAACAGTTACGGGGTTAAGTTAAAAGCCTGTTGTCAACCCGAACTGCTCAATATTCCTGGAATAGACCGGTCTTGTTGCATCGACGCGTATAGGATTGAGCGGTTAATAAAAGTGAATTTACCTAAGGTGAAAGATAAAGGTCAGCGGGTAAACTGTGCATGCCATAGATCTGTTGATATAGGCGGATATACCGGAATCTTCTCCTGTAAGCATAGCTGCGATTACTGCTACGGGGCACCGAGGTAGTATTAAATTCTCCGTTAATCCTGGTATCCGCTCTTCTAATCTTTAAAATAAAAAAATTCAAGGGAAGGATGCGTAAAAAATATTTACTACTTTACCTTCTCCTCTTAGCAAAACACTCTCTACAGTATACGGGTCTGCCCTCAGCGGGTTTGAACGGGACTTCGCATTCAGCACCACACTCTGAGCAGATAGCCTTATACATTTGTCGCGGCTCAGAGCTGCCTCTAAAGCCGCCGCCACCTGATCTTCTCAAAACTCACTCTACTCCTTTTATAATATAATAACATATACCACTATAGAAAAATAGTAATATATGTTACAATTGGAGTATAGTTTATTACTGCTTATAAGCTTTCACTTTTATCAGCATTAATCCTAAAACTTATTATTTTTATTCTATCTCTATTCTCTCATGCTGAAAAGAAGGCTGGGTAGAACAGGTCTTACAGTCTCCGTGATAGGATTCGGCGGGATCCCTATTCAAAGAGTTGCTGTAGATGATGCAGTTCGAATCATTCAAAGAGCGTTAGAGCTGGGGGTTAACTTCATAGACACAGCTAGGGTTTACACTGATAGCGAGTTGAAAATAGGTTTAGCTGTTAAAAACTATAAGAATAAGTGTATCATCGCCTCTAAATCAAGAGCTTTAACTAAGCTGGAAATGGAGAATGATATAAAATCAAGTCTTAAAGATTTAGGGGTTAATCAAATAGATATTTACCAGCTTCATAATGTAAGCGATTTTGAAACTTATAATAGAATACTTCAATCCGACGGAGCTTTAACAGCTTTAAAAGAAGCTCAGGAAACCGGTATTATAAAATATATCGGTATAACAAGTCATGTACCAGACCTATTAAAAAAAGTAATACCTTGCGGTTTATTCGACACAATTCAATTTCCCTTCAACCCGCTTGAAACAGCGGCGGTGGAACTTATTAAAATAGCCAGAGAACACGATATCGGTACTATTATTATGAAGCCGTTAGCTGGAGGTGCCTTCTATAATGCTGGTGCTGCTTTGAAATGGGTTCTCAAGCACGATGTCTCCGTGGTCATACCCGGAATGGATAGTGTTCAGCAAGTTGAATATAACACCAGTCTACCAGGGGTTGATCTAACAGATGATGAGCTTAAAGCTTTAAAACAGGAGATAGCGGTTATAGATAAACAGATATGTCGTCGATGTGAGTATTGTCAGCCGTGTCCTCAAGGTATCAGAATCCCTGTTATTCTATTATTAGATGCATATTATCAGAGATACGGGTTACCAGGTTGGGCTAGAGAGCGTTATAAGAGTCTTGTAGACGTGTCCCCTGAAAACTGTACTGAATGCGGTGTTTGCGAGGAAAGATGCCCTTATAAGCTGCCAATTCGGAAGCTTATTAGAGAAGCGCATCAACGCCTTTCATCATAACATGTATTTTTTTAAAAAATAACTATTAATGTCTGATTACTGTGAACTTTAAATTTAATTTTAATAATATGTTCACGGTGATGGTTTGCTGCGGATACTGTTGCAGGCTATAGGGGATGTTGCATTAAACATTTTAGAATGGTTGAAAGAAAAAATACCCGATCAACTTCCTAGTTTTCCCCTTATATTCGAAATATCAGAGAAAACTGTGAACATCTCGCCTTCATTATATAACTCTAATCGCTCCCAGTTCAAAGCCTCAGGCATCCTCAAAGAAATCTTAACTCTTTCAAAAGAATCGGGATTTTTCAGAATTTTAGGGGTTACTGAATACGATATTTACGTGGAGGGATTGAATTTCATCTTCGGATTAGCTCAAAAACCCTTACATATCTTTGATAAAACTCCGCTTTCAGCTTTAATCTCCACAAACAGGCTTACAACAGGTTTACCTAAATCTGACACTCAAGGTTTCAAACTCCGCCTTCTCAAAGAAGCAGTCCACGAATTAGGGCACACCTTCAGTCTGGATCACTGTACTAATAATTGTGTTATGAGATTCTCTAATACTATTTTTGAAACAGATTTGAAACCCCCATCGCTGTGTGATAAATGCTTGGAGCAAGCTAAACTATTCATATCTGATAAGTGAACTCAAAATCTTATACTGACTAACACAGGGGTTTAATGTTAATATTACCGCCAGCTAGAACCCCCCCACTATAATCATAAAGCTGCCCGTCTTCCATGTATATCCAAAGATTGAATGTGTCATTCCAAGCAGGCTCTCCCTGATCAGAGACTTCTAATCGGAAAATATAGATTTGACCACGAATCTCTCCAACACCATAAACTTGTATAATATACCCATCCTCGATTTTTTCAAGTGTAGCATTAGTGAACATTAAACTTTTAAAATGATATTTCCCCACTCTATCAATATAGTTTACATGTCCTTCAATACTTGTGTTAAAGTGAACGTTGAAACCGAAATTATTCTTGGAACAATTCTCATATATGTACCCCCCGCCTTCTCCCTTAAACGGGATTGTTTTATTATCACCCGGCTCTATTATCCCATCATCGCTTATAAAACCATTATCAACACTGGGAGGTGTCACATTCTCTTTACACGGCGGCTCAAAGCGGTTATTATCGGTGGGGCAGATTACCTGTCCACTTGTAGGAGAATGAGTTATTAACAGCCCGGCTTGCTGGAATGAGAAAGGTATAGATGTGAATACTAGGATTGTGCAGAATATAACTGGGAGAATTATATTTTTATTCATTATCCCGCCCTTCTTAATCAGCCCTAACATTATTATATTTTATTCGCTGCTTCTTAATATTATGTGTACTCCAGTATTAATATTTAACCATCAGCTTGTTTTTAAGAGTTTCAACCTGTTTTTTAAAGCTATTGCAAGTAATCTTAATATTTTAAATTGGAGGGTTTAACCATGGATGTTCATGACACTGCTCCTAAATTTAAAACTGAGATTAGCAGGGTGGGGGCTGAATCAATCCGTTTAATTTTGAAGACTAAGAGAACAGGTGCTATAAATATTCTTTACCCTTCTATAAGTCTTTATGTTAACCTTCCTATTTACATGAAGGGCGTCCACATCTCTAGGAGTTTAGAATCTATTTATGATGTTCTAGCAATGTTTAAGAATAAACCTGTCCGCTATCTTGAATCATTCTGTTTAAAAATAGCTAAAGCCTTGTTAAAGAAACACGAATACTCCACGCTATCAGAGGTTTCTTTAAGCTCTGACTACTATATTTCCCGGATGGCGCCTCTAACAGATAATGTTTCAGACGAGTATTGTAAGGTTCACGCTTCCGCTTTAGCTGAAAGAGCAGACGGCCGGATAAGAACCAGGCGTTTTATAGGCGCTGAAATAGTAGGGTTAACTTACTGTCCGTGTTTAATAGAGGAGTTGAAAGATGAGTTTTATGCATCTCTTAAAAAAAATTTTAGTTTAACAGATGATTTAGCTAAGAGAATAGTGAGTGAAACCCCCATAGCCTCCCATAATCAGAGATGTAAGATATATGCTTTAATAGAAACCTCTAATAGTGTGCATGTGGACTTGGATGATTTAATCGAGATTTTAATAGCGTCACCGAGCGCGGCTACTTTCTCAATATTAAAACGCGAAGATGAACTTCACCTTATAAAACAAGCAGCCAGCAGAGCTATGTTTGTAGAAGATGTTTTAAGAGAACTTTCATATAATTTAGTTAAACTATTCCCTAATATCCCGGATGATTTTATAGTTCATATACGAGTGGAGAGCGAGGAGAGCATTCATAAGCATAATCTTGTCTGTGAGAATAAGACAAGTTTCGGAAAGTTGAAGAGCGATTTAAAAATCTCCTAACATTATATGCTTTCAAATCTCATCTTTTCTAGCCATCACTATGTAGATTAATAAGAGAATTATTACCACTGCACCTAATCCTATGACCAGATCCTGGATTACGGTAAATGGAATCATACCTATCACTTAATTATCTTCAATTTTTCTCCACTCGCACATAAACTTTTCGTACTTGTTATCCTCCACTTTAATCTCTTCGAAACAGCCTAAAGCCTCAGCGATTCTCCTAGCTAATATATGGTAGCAGACTATAGCGTTTTTTCTTAAAACCACATTTATATAGAAGTCCTCGCATCCGCAATACAGTTCTGATACAAGCAGGTAATCTCTTTTTTTACCAACGATTATCCACTCCACTCTATTACTAGGGGTGAAAACATATTTTTTTATCAACCCATCCACAGCCGCTTTAAGCGCCTTCCAAAATCTTTCACCAAAAGTCTCTGAAAAAAACCTGAGAGCGTCTAAGCTTAGAACACGCGTTCTAGCAAGCTCACTAAAATATTTTTCAGCATCATCCACCATATTATCTAACCTGAAACTGTTTTCATAAAATATTTAACAATAATTATATTAAAAGTAAAGTTTATATTTTAATCGATTAAATACTAAATGGTTTTCTCTTTTAGACCTCTCATAGGTGATGGGCTTTTGGAATATGATGTTATTATTATCGGCGCGGGCCCAGCTGGAATGTTCGCCGCATATGAAATAGTTAAAAACTCTAATTTGAAAACACTCATCATAGATCGAGGCTACGATGTTGATAAGCGAATATGCCCGGTTTCAACTTATTCACTCTGCACTAAGTGTAATCCATGTAATGTGATGGCAGGCGTTGGAGGGGCGGGAACCTTATCCAGCGGCCTTCTTAATCTCAGACCGGATATCGGTGGGGATATAACAAGTCTTGTTAAGGATGAGGAGGAAGCCTACGCTCTTGTAAAATATGTCGACGATGTTTTTCTATCGTTCGGAGCCCCTACGGAAATATATGAACCTAGCCCGAAGGACACTGAAGAACTCTCCAGAAAAGCTGCAGCGGTAGGTATAGAATTCGTTCCAATCCCGCAAAGACATATGGGTACTGATAAATCCCCTGAAGTTATCAAGAATATGAAAAACTATCTGGTGGAGAAAGGCGTCAGCTTCATGTTGAAAACTGATGTTGAAGTAATAGAACCTCACAAGATCTCTTTAAAATCAGGTAAACAGTTAACATGTAAATATATTCTGGCAGCTCCAGGTAGAGTAGGCGCTGAGTGGATGAAGCAGCAGGGTAAGAATCTTGGCATTCACACCAGTCATATGCCGATCGATGTTGGGGTTAGAGTGGAAATCCCATCCGTGGTAATGGCGCCTATTTATAATATAGCTAGGGATCCTAAATTTCATATTTACACAGATACATATGACGACTTTGTTAGAACATTCTGTGTGAACCATCGCGGCTTCGTCGTCGAAGAGGTTTACGATGGATTTGTAGGCGTTAACGGTCATGCGATGGTTGGGCAAAGATCGCCTAACAGTAACTTCGCCTTCCTTGTCCGGGTGGCTTTAACCGAGCCTTTAGAGGATACAACCGCTTACGCGATATCCATAGCTCACCAAGCCTCCATACTGGGCGGTAAACGCCCTATACTGCAGAGACTGGGTGATTTAAAACACGGCAACCGCTCCACATGGGAGAGAATCAGACGGAGTAATGTTAAACCGACGATGAGTTCTGTAACCCCGGGGGATATAGCTATGGCTTTACCTCACCGTATTCTAACCGATATAACTGAAGGCCTTGAAAAATTAGACGCCGTCATGCCTGGTGTGGATAGTCCAACCACACTGCTCTACGCGCCTGAGATAAAATTTTCAGCTAACAGGTTCCCTGTAGACGCAAACTTGGAGACTACTGTTGAAGATCTTTTCGTAGCCGGGGACGGTGTAGGATTGTCAAGGGGGCTTGTTCAAGCAGCAGCTACAGGAGTTATCGCAGCTCGTGGTATAATAAACAAGAACAATAAATAATTAGTCTGTGAAAATTATTGGTGGGCGGGAAGGGACTTTCAGTATAAATATACTTTTGAACCCCTGACCTCCGGTTCCCGAAACCGGAATCCTAGCCGGTTAAACCTATAGCCAAACTAGACTACCCGCCCAGCGGTTTTCAATCAACCACTCTAAACTAGTAAATTATCTATTTAAAAATGTTTAACCCTATACTATTTAGACCATCATAATATCCAATATTTTATCCTAACTAATATATGCTGATTTAACATCTAATAATATTAAAGGTGAAGTTTATGCTAATTTTATTCGGAGAGGAGGTAATTAATTTTATTAAAAGTAAACTCCCTGTTTTAGATGAGAATCTTATTGAAATAATTGTTTTCGGAAGCTTCGCTCGTGGAGATTACACTCCTCAAAGCGATATTGACTTATTATTAATAACTAAAAATATTAAAGCCACAGAAAATGTTTTCTCAAATTTGAGAATAACCATATTAATGAATTTCGAGATTGTTGTATCCGCCATATACTACACGCCTGAAACATTCAAGAAATCTGTTGAAAAAGGTCTGCCTTTAATAAAAACCATTTTAAAGGAGGGTAAAACAATTTGGAGAAGAAGCGCAACCTAATGGAAATAGCATTCAACCTCTTAAGTAAAGCTGAGCAGAAAGTTAAAAGCAGTAAAATACTCTTAGAGCACGATCTCATTGACGACTCTGTGAGCAGAGCGTACTACGCTGCCTTTTTAGCGGCTAAAGCAGCTTTACTTATTTTAGGAGAAGACCCTAAAACACATCAAGGAACTCTCACCTTATTCGGGCTAAAACTAGTTAAAAAAGGGTTACTCCCTGAAATACTAGGAAGATACTTATCAGATCTATTAGAGAAAAGACAGGCTGCAGATTACGCGGTTATAAACTATCTGTCAAAAGAAGACGGTCAAGAATTAATCGTGAAAGCTGAGAAAATTATTCAAGAAATAACTAAATTCCTAAACTCAAATTTTAAAAAGTAAATATTATAACCTCTCACGACCGTTTTCTTAATATAAATTTATATTTTACATTAAAGATTTGTATGTGGTTTTGGAATGGAGACACGTCATATCTTATTATTTCAGGATTCACGGAATTTAAACAATATTGATAGTGAATCTGTTGATTTAATCGTAACCTCACCCCCTTATCCTATGATAGGTATGTGGGATAGTTTATTCTCATCTTTAAACTCCAAAATTTCAAACGCTCTTGAAGCTGGTAATAGTGAACTAGCATTCGAGCTGATGCATAAAGAATTAGAAAAAGTTTGGGTTGAATCCTACCGTGTTTTAAAACCTGGTGGACTAGCTTGCATCGTAATCGGTGACGCTACTAGAACCGTGAACAGGGAATTTCAAATGTTTCCCTCCCACGCTAAAATCACATCTTACTGTTTAAGCTTGGGGTTTAAGGCTTTACCGGTAATAATCTGGCGTAAGCAAACAAACGCTCCTAACAAGTTTATGGGATCAGGTATGCTGCCACCAGGGGCTTACGTGACCTTAGAACATGAATACATACTATTATTCCGGAAAAATGGTAAAAGAATCTTCAAAACAGTGAAGGATGTTAAAAACCGTGGAGAGAGTGCCTTCTTCTGGGAGGAGCGTAACAACTGGTTTTCAGATATTTGGATTGATCTCAAAGGAGTTAAACAAAATTTAAATGATAGCAAACTCCGGGGTAGAAGCGCAGCCTACCCCTTCGAGCTAGCTTACCGTTTAATAAACATGTTCTCAGTTAAAAATGACACTATTCTAGACCCTTTCCTCGGAACAGGGACAACAACAATAGCGGCTATAGCATCCCAGAGAAACAGCATCGGAGTTGAATTAGATACAAGCTTCAGAAACCACTTAATTAAAAAAATATTATCCGCAGAAGACTCATTAAACACTTACATCGAGGAGAGACTTCGTAAACACATGGATTTCACACAACAATACGTAAAAACACGCGGACAACTAAAATACATTAATCGCAATTATGATTTCCCGGTAATGACAAGACAGGAAGAAAAAATCATACTACCAGTTATTAAAAGAATACTGCAAACAGATTCTAATACATTTATAGTAGAATATTTAAAGTAGCTAACCTATGATTTTATAAAATTAACATGTTAGAAAAATTTATTTTTTTCAGCTATTCTTCCAAGATTTTGCTATCAGACGGTTGTTTTTCATCCTCAGGATTATGCCAGACTTTACCCGGGTAAGGTATTATAAACGGGACTTTCCTCATATATTTAATATACTCTGAGCCGAATCTTTTAATCAACCTAGGTTCTTCAACTGTTTTCAACCATATAATCATTATAGTGAAAATAATCAGAGTGATGAAAACAGTCATCCCTATTGATCTGAATAATAAACCCATACCGGCTGGAAGCATACAGTACCCTAGGGTCATAGGATGCCTTATACGCGAGTATAAACCAGTTCTCACCAGCCTCTTAGTGCTATCCTCTTTCACCAGCTCCCCCCAGGGGAGTCCTTTACCGTTTTTAAGAAGTGTCAGAGTAGCTTTTCTCCCAATAGCTATACCAGTAATTAAAACAGTTAAGCCGAATATAATATTAAGCGGAAAGGGAGGCCAGCTTGGTAATCCTAAAAGTATATCGAAACCCCAACCTCCGAAAAATGTTATCAAAGGAAAGAATACGATGAAAAGCAGTGAATAACCGCAAAGCGTTTTTCTTTTAATTTTCGGAATAGAATTAGACATAAAAGGCACACCAAATTACAGAAATTAAAAACAATTTCACACTAATTAATCTATCTATTAAAGAAAACAAGTTAATTTTTTTAAAAAATTAAAAATATAAAATAGTTCAAAGATTTTACCTATTTCATTTTCAACACATGTTTAATAGGTTACCTGTATTTCGATATCATGACTGGTAACATCCGGTCTCCCT
>JAWBON010000030.1:0-15016 GCA_038826135.1 Candidatus Odinarchaeota archaeon
ATGACGGACCGGTTGTTCCTTTACACCCTCCTAGAATATTTGTGCATATGACAAAGTACTGGTATGTGTCGAAGGCTTTATTCGGACCCACCATGATATCCCACCATCCTACTTGACCTTCTTTGTTTATTCCCGCCACATGTGCGTCAGCTGTTAGGGTGGGCTCAATTAATATAGCGTTGCTTTTATCCTTGTTTAATTCCCCGTAGGTTTCATAGGCGACCGTAACCGGTTTTAACACAACTCCGCTTGTAAGTGTTAACCCTTCTTCGAATGTGACGTATTTAGTCTCCACTAATCCTACAGTGTTTTCGTCGAGCTGTGTCATTTCAACCACCTGCTTTAATCGCGTTATCTAAATCATCTATTAAATCCTCTACATCTTCAACCCCTATGGATAATCTTATAAAATCGTCTGTGACACCGGCTGCGAGTCTTTCTTTCTCAGTTAACTGTTGATGGGTTGTGCTGGCGGGGTGGATGGCTAGTGATTTCACGTCGCCGATGTTAGCTACATGGGAGAAGATTTTCAGGGAGTCTATGAATTTTTTACCGGCTTTTAATCCTCCTTTAATACCGAAACCTATTATCGCCCCGTAGCCGTTTCTTAAATATTTTCTAGCCAGCTTGTGTGTTGGGTGTTCTGGTAGACCCGGATAGTTAACCCATGTTACAAGAGGGTGCTCGCTTAAATGTTTAGCTATTTTTAAAGCGTTATCGCATTGGCGTTGCATTCTTAAATGAAGTGTTTCAACTCCTTGAAGTATCAGGTAAGCGTTGAAGGGGCTTAGAGACGGGCCTAGGTCTCGGAGAAGCTGGACTCTGGCTTTTGTTATATACGCTTTTTCACCGAAGCTTTTAAGATAGTTTACACCGTGATAGCTGGGGTCAGGTTCCACGATTCCTTTGAAAGGTCTTCGAGTCCAGTCGAATCTGCCGGAGTCTATTATAATGCCTGCTATAGTGTTTCCGTGGCCGCTGAGGTATTTAGTCATGGAGTGCACTATTATATCGGCTCCGTATTCGACTGGTTGAATAAGGTATGGTGTAGTGATGGTGTTGTCTATTATTAATGGAATATTATTATCATGAGCTGTTTTAACAACTTTTTCTAAGTCTATCATATCTAGTTTAGGGTTTCCTAATGTTTCAACGAATACTGCTTTCGTTTTAGAGTTTATTTTCTCGTTAAAGTTTTCGACTTCACCGGGATCTACGAAATGTGTTTTCACACCCATTTTTCTCAGCGTGACTGCGAACAGATTGTATGTTCCACCGTAAAGGTTTGAGGATGAAACTATTTCATCACCGTTCTCGCATATGTTTAATACTGCGAGCGTGATTGCAGCTTGGCCTGAAGCTGTTGCTAGTGCTCCAACCCCTTTTTCTAACACTGATATTTTCTCTTCAAGTATTGATACTGTGGGGTTGCCTATTCTCGAGTAAATGTTACCCTGCTCTTCTAATGAGAAGAGTCTTGCAGCATGGTCTGTGTTCTCGAAGTAGTATGCGGCTGTCTGGTAGAGTGGTGGGAAGCATGAGCGTGTAGTCGTTTCTCCTCTATATCCGGCGTGAACGACCTGTGTGTTGAATCTTGTTTTACTCGTGTTTATCACCTCTAATTACTCATAGTAATATTATGATACCGAATTATTAAACGTAGTATATATAACATGTATATAATAGTTTCGCACATCATAAAAATAATTCTTAAAATCCACACACCTTTAAGAGGTAGTTCCGATTGAAAATCGCGATAATAAGCGGTGATAATAAACTAGGCTGGCCTGGACAGCGATTAATCCGCGAGATAGAGCAGGCCGGCCATAAGCCTTTATTAATTAAATAAGACCAGCTCAGCGCTCTAATATCGGAGGAGCATAAATTCTATTTTAACAATGATTCTTTAATGTTCGACGGAGGTATACTGAGAGGTTTAGGTTCAGCTAGCACTGATGAGATAACGTTTCGCATATCGCTCCTAGAGCACATTAACTTTGATAAGAAAATATTGATAAACGATCCTTACGCTTTTAGAAGAGCTAAAGACAAGTACGCTTCACTGCTTCTTTTAAGCAAGAATAAAATACCTGTTCCTAAAACCTTCGTCACAGAGAACGCGGAGCAGGCTTATAGAATTGCAGAGCAGTGGGGTAACGTGGTGATAAAGCCTTTAATAGGATCCAGAGGTCTAGGGCCGGTTAAATCCGATAACCCTGATCTATCCTATAGAATAATTAAAACACTTAGACGGTTAAACCAAGTAATATACATTCAAGAATATGTTCAGAAACCTGGAAGGGATATCCGGGTTTTTGTCATAGGCGGCCGCGTGATAGGGGGGATATATCGTATAGCCCCGCCGGGAGAGTGGAAAACTAATATCGCAGTGGGGGCTAAAGCTTGTAAAATAGTTTTAAACAGTGAGCTTCAAGAATTATCTGTTAAAACAGCTAATATTCTAGGCTTAGACTATACTGGTATAGATATATTAGAGGCTGGTGACGGCTATAAAATAGTTGAAGCTAATGCAGCGCCTTCATGGAGCGGGCTTGACAAAGCTTTGAAAATTAACACGGCTAAACTTATAATTGAACATCTTTTAGGTAAGATACATGGTTAAAGTATGTGAGCAAGGTACAGGGATGTTTTCCTTAAACCGCCTATGCTCACCACCTGGTATGCGTCTTCCGGTGTATCTAAGTCTAACGCTAAATCTTGAGAATCATATATTAAAGGGCTTAAACCTTTTTTCAAAGCTTCGAAAACATGTTTTCTGAAACTGTTCTCTCCGTAATGAAAATTTATAATATGACCGGGTTGAAGAGCTATTAAATTAGTTCCATTGTCATGAGCTGGAGATATAACTATAGCCGGCTTGGAGCATGAGATTATTTTAATAATTTCCTCCACAGTTTCACACTTAACAAGAGGTAGATCGGATGGAAGTATTATAATCGGGTGGTCTGCTATTTCACTGGGGGGTTCAGATAAGAATTCTTGAAGCGAGTTATTAATATCCAAGCCGTGTTTTTGAATAACAACGTTCACATTACGGTAAGAGGCTGTTTTCATAATGATATCATCATCTGTTAAAATATAGATGTTATTTACAAGGCTTGAAGTATTCAACTCTCTGATTATATCCTCTAACATAACTAAGACTAGTAGCTGCCGTTGCTCATCTTTAAGAATAGGTGAAAGCCTATTTTTACTATTTGAAAGATTTTTCACAGGTATGATGATATTAGCTTTAAAATGCAATCTAATTCACCTTTAACCCGCATACTCCTAATATAAATTCGCTAAGCTTCACCTTATCGCTGAAAGTATTCATAACAGTGTTCGTAGCGTAGACTCTGTAACCTAATTCTTCAATTCTAGAAGATAGGCGGCTGTCACGTTCATCTAATATGAATATGTCTGCTAAACCCTTATAATACTCTGCTACGCCGACAGCTGAAACCTCTAATCCCATCCCCGCCATGAATTTATCAGCAGGCCCTTTCAATGGAGTTCCCTGAATTATAGGGGTTACTGCTACGCGTACTCCTTTCGCCTTCTGTAACTGTTCACGGATATCTTTAACTGAGAGAATCGGGCCGATGGAGGCTACGGGATTACTAGGGCATATAATTATAATATCCGCTTCGATTATACTCTCTAAAACCTTTTCACCGGGTTTAGCCTCAGCCGCCCCCTCATATATCACGTGTAAAACAGGGTCTTTGCACATTCTTTTCACAAAATATTCTTGAAACGGGATAACTACATTAGGCTTTATCATAATCATGGTTCTAACCCTGTTATCACTCATCGGAAGTAAATTAATATTTTTCAACCCTAATGCATTGCATAATATTTTAGTGACTTTTGACAGACTGTAGCCTCTCGCTAACAGTTCACTTCTAAATATATGGGTTGCCAGATCGCAGTCACCTAGATTAAACCAGTCCTCTCTTTTATAAAATTTGGTAAGAGCTTTTAAACAATTGAAAGTATCGTTTCTAACACCCCAACCTTTATCCTCGTCAACTATGCCGGCTAAAGTATACATTAAAATATCTAAGTCAGGGGAGATGTAAAGCCCGAAAAGTTCAAGGTCGTCTCCTGTATTGCAGATCACATTCAACTGTTTTCCGCCTATGATACTGTACACTCCTTTAACAAGTTTAGCTCCGCCAACCCCGCCGCTTAACATTGTTATCTTCAAAAAAAGCCTCCTATTTCAAAGGTTTGTCTATAACTGTGATTAGCCTGGTTATTTCCATCCTAGGCGGCGGACTGGGCTGCTCTGCAGGGTACCCCATCACTATAAATGCTTGCGGAGTATACTCTTCCGGTAAAAACAGGCTATCGCGAATCAGTTTTCTGCAAAATAATGGTGCGCACATCCAGCAGGCTCCTAAACCTTCAATATGAGCGCCTAATAAAATATTTTGAACAGCAGCCGCCACGCTTTGAACCCCCATTATAAACTCGTTTTCAACTCTATCCGTATCCTTATAACTCCACAAAGCGTTTTTATCCAAGCAAACCAGGATTAAAACAGGTGATGTGAGGAGCATAGCTTTCGACTTTAAAAGTCTTTTCTCAACCTCTTTTTCCGGTAAACCATCCTTCCTCATATCCGACTCGTATAAAGCCGCCATCTTCTCTGTGAGAGTGCGTTTAACCTCCTGGTTTACGACTATTATAAACCTCCAAGGCTGACAGTTATGAGCTGACGGAGCCCAAACCCCGTAGCTTAACACTTTTAAAACTCTGTTTAAAGATACAGCTCTCTTCTTGAATACGCGTATACTCCTCCTGGAAAATATTACCCGCCGGATTTGATCCTTACTTTCTTTTAAACTCATATATTCACCCTCATAAAACATGGGTTTAAAATACAGTTAACTGGTTTCACATTTTAAAATCGTTTAAGCTTATATGAAGGATTTATACATGGTAAACACTTATTTTACTAATACGAGTTTACTCATTTCAACGCCTTTCTTATGGCCTAAATTATCCGCTAAATCTCTCAGCCGCTCACCCTTCCCTTCAACAGCCAGTATTTCTAGGCATTTATGCTCGTCAAGGTGAAGGTGGATGGTTGTCTTAATATTTTCATGGAAAACATGCTGGATGCGAGTAAGATAGTCAGATATACCGGGAACATCATGATTATACATGAAAAGTAATGCGCCGATAAACCTGCTATTCTCCTCATACCGCCATTTATTCTCGGTTATAAAAAATCTTAAAGCATCTCTTATACCCTCCGACCGTTTAAAGTATTTCCTATCCTTAATAAAATCATCAAACTCTTTTAACAGCTCCTCTGGCAGTGTCATGCTAACTCTTACAAATTTCCCCGTCATATATATCCCGTCTAAAACAATTCGTAATCTTATAATTAGCTTCGTATAATTTTAAGATATTTTATATTTATAGTTAAATACGTTATAGAAACTTTAAATAAAATTTTTATATGGCTTTTACTACACGATTCTGAAGGTGTTTTTCCGGTGGTATCAAGATGCGTTTAATCTTAGATAAAACATTGGATGAAAAAGTTAAAGGGATAACAGTGGCCTCCGCTTTAATAGAGGGTGTGACTATCAGACAGGTAGATGAAAAAATTCTAGCCGGGATTGAAGGGAAGCTGAAAGATATCGCTTCTCTAAGATTCAAGGACCCGGATACGTTAATCACCTCGGAGACTATTGTAAGATACCAAGCTTTTTTCAGAGATGTTTTGAAACTTAATCTCATAAATATTAAGCCTGCTAACGAAGTTTACGGAAGTGCTATATTTACAGGTCTTAGAATAGAGTCTGGTAAACTGCCTGCTAGTCTAGTCAACTATATAAGTGGAGCGGTAGGTTTACCGGTTTTCATATTTGATAAAGATAAGCTAGATGGTGATATTATTTTAAAATACGCTTCAGGAGGAGAGTTTTTCAACTCAGATACTATAGGTGATATAACCTTAGAGGAGAAAGATATTATATTCCAGGATGATAAAAAACCATTCTTCCTATACCCGTACGCTGCTTCGAAAAATGTTCAAGTTGACTCAGAGTCTAAGAATGTCTTCATCTCGGTTTGCGGTGTGCCTGGGGTTTCAGGCATTGACCTGCTATGGTCTCTTAAACTAACAGTTAAAATCTTTAATAAAATCTTTAAGGGTAAGGCTAAACCAGTATTCCAGGAGAACGCTTAATATGAATACTCAAATTGAAAAGCCTAAAATGGTCCCTCCTAAGAAGGATTTCGCGGAATGGTATAATGAAGTTCTCAGAATGGCGGATATAGTGGACACAACTTATCCTGTTAAAGGTTTTCAAACATGGCTTTCATACGGTTGGAAGATCAGAAACTCTGTTTTCAACATTGTTAGAAATCTTTTAACGGAGACCGGTCATGAAGAATACTATTTTCCTCTTCTCATACCCGACAATCTTTTCAGCGTGGAGAAGGAGATGGCTAGAGGATTCGAAGGAGAGGTTTACTGGGTTACGAAGGGTGGTATTAACCCGCTGGCTGTTAAGCTTGCGATAAGACCGACAAGCGAGATACCTATCTACCTTATGTTTTCGAAATGGATTCGAAGCTACACTGATCTACCGCTTAAAGTCTGGCAGCTTGTTAACACTGTTAGATATGAGACTAAGGCGACTAAGCCTTTAATAAGAGTAAGAGAGATAACCAGTTTTAAAGAAGCTCACACAGCCCACTCTACGAGTGAAGATGCTTTAAAACAGATCGATGAGGCTGTGAAAATATATAAGGAATTGTTTGACAGAGTCGGTGTCCCGTATATTATAAGTAGAAGACCTGAATACGATAAGTTCCCGGGGGCGGAATACTCTATAGCTTTTGACACAATATTCCCGGATGGTAGAACCCTCCAGATAGGCACCGTCCACTATCACGGGCAGAGATTCTCAAGGTCTTTCGACATTAAATTCTTAGACAGTAAAGGAGTGAACCAGTACGCTTACACTACCTGCTACGGTTTATCGGAGCGTGTGATAGCTAGTATTCTCGCTATACACGGAGATGATCACGGTCTTAAACTACCACCGCAGATCGCTCCAATAGATATTGTAATCATCCCTATAACAGCTGGTAAAGAAACTGATAATAAAGTATTAGAATACGCTTCAAAAATCAAAGACACGGTTTCTAGAAAATTCACAGTTCAAATAGACAGTCGAGACTTAAGGCCTGGTAAAAAATATTATGAATGGGAGCTTAAAGGCGTCCCGCTTAGAATTGAAATCGGTGTAAAAGAGGTTGAGAATGGGACAGTGACAGTTTTCAGACGTGACAATTTTAAAAAGATTAATCTGAAAACAGATAACCTGCTTGAAGATATTGAGAAACTTATGAGTGAACTTGAAGACAGTATGTTCGCGGAAGCTGATAAAGCTGTAAAATCTAGAATATACCAAGCAGATGTTTTCTTCTCACTTGACGGTGAAGACGCTATATCCATGCTTGTGGATGAGGAGACCGGTGAATTTAAAGGTGGTATAATCGAAGTCCCTGTGTGCGATAACATTAAATGCGAGTTGCAGATATCTAATTATTTAACTGTTTTAGGTGAACCTCTGGAGCCTAGGAGCGTTAAAGGTAAATGTATTTGCGGTAGGAAAGCAGTAAAAATTATAAGAGTTTCAAAACAGTACTAACTTGTTTAAATAATATAGGTTGGTGATATTCCTGTTTGAGAGAAGAGAAGAGATGGGCTATGACAGCGCTATAACTGTTTTCAGCCCGGATGGCCGTCTATTTCAGGTTGAATACGCTATAGAAGCTGTCAGGCAGGGGAGCCCTACAATAGGTCTCAGATTAAAAGAGGGTGTCGTGTTAATTGCGAGAAAAAAGGATATTCCCCCTCTTATGGAGAGTAAAAGCGTGCAGAAAATCTTCCTAGTAGACTCGCATATAGGCGCCTCTATTTCAGGTTTACACGCAGACGCCCGGGTTATAATAGAGTATGCTCGTGTTCAAGCTCAAATAGAGAGATTAACATACGATGAACCGATAATGGTTGAAACCCTTGTTAAAAAGATAAGTGACCTTAAACAACAATACACGCAGCAGGCTGGTGTCCGCCCATTCGGCATAGCGTTATTAATAGGAGGAGTTGACGCTAAAGGCCCCCAGCTTTACTCAACCGATCCCAGCGGCACCTACTACGGGTGGGATGCTACAGTTATAGGTAAAGACGCTAAGATACGGGAGTACCTAGAGAAAAACTACAGTAAGAAAACGAGTTTAGATGAAGCTATCATTCTAGGTCTTAAAGCTTTAAAAGCCGGTGAAGGGGAGCAAATACTCCCTGAATCGGTGGAAATTGGCTTTATCAGTGTTGAAACTAAAAACTTTAAGATACTCTCACAGGATGAAAATAAGAAATATATAAGTAAGCTTTAAGACGCTTATTGTTTCCCGTGAACCCTTTATGCGAGCTTAAAAACATAGTCCGCTGTATTCTGTAAAGCTACACTGAAACCCGGTTCAAAACCTATAATAACAGTTCCGAGATTTCTCTCTTTCAAACTGTGAAGTATAGGTACACATCTCGCATGTCTACTAGCGATTGCAATATAATCTAGTTCTAATTTATTAGTAAGTTCAACAACATCCATAGCCATCTTTAAATGCACGTCTATAGTTGATATAATAGGTTCAAAACCACTGTTAGAGATAGCTTCAATAAGCTTCTCAGAAGCATGCTGATTCAAATACACTCTAGCCACCTGTACTTTTCCAAGACTGTTAACAGCTTCAAGAATCTCCTCAAGTTTAACATTAAACTCTTTTCTTAATATATTCGGGCCGTCCACTAAAACCGCTATCTTTTTTCTAAAGAACGGTAAAATCCTCTTAGCCAGAGACCATTTCTCAACCTTACCCGGTTGACCTGTTTTAGAAGCACCCTCACCCTCCGCAGCCTGCACCCGGATTCCTCTATTTAACTCCTCTTTAAGAGACATTTTAAAACCACCTTAAGATTCTTATAGAATATTCGCGGACAAGCCTCCTTATTGATTTGCAACCAATTATAGAAGCAAGTAAACTATGTTATCAGCATATTCTAAATCTTATAGTCCATTTAAATAAAAGAATATAAACTATAAAATATAAGCGTATCTACTATCGAACCTGCTATTTTGCATAATCCTGTTTAAAATCTTTGACGGTAAACTTCATCATGCTGGTAAAACTCGCATTCTATTAATGATTTAACTGATGACTTAAATATTATTTTATATCGTATTCGCTTTTATTATTTCATATATTATGCGATTCGTCTCCTCAGGCGGGCTTGTTGTATTTACCATGAATATTTTAGTAGCGTTAAGAAGCGTGTTGAAGAACATTCTTCTTATCCTCGCTTTATAATCGTTTAAAACAAGCGTGTGAGGGTTGAAATACTCGTTTTCCTCTAAATATCTCAACGCTTCCCCGGATTCTAGTTTTTCAACCTTCTCAGCGTCATTATAATCTCTTTTAAGAAGTATTGTGGTTTTCAAAGTGGCCATTGTTCTTAAACGCTCTTTACCGACAACCCAGTTTATATGTATTATAGATCTGCCTTTATTATCGAACTTAATTCTATGATATATTTGTTTATACTCCGGCCAGATGTTGATTATATCAGCTCTAATGTAGAAGTTTTTCTCAGAGCTGAACGCTAATATATCGTTTTTCCCGTAAACTCTAGCATAAAACCAGTCGTCGCTAACCACTCGGACACCGTTATATCTTAGTAAACCGTAGGTGTGAGTTGTCTTACCTGTTCCTGAAGGAGCTATTATGCTGACACCGCTCCCATTATAGTCTACGCAAGCCCCGTGGACAGAGTAAATACTATGATTATCCTCTAAAATATCACCCGCATTCGATAACGCTATTGACTTAATTTTACCGTAGTAATCTATGTTAAACATTATAACAGTTTTAGACACAGGATCATACATTATCTGCGATTCAACATCAGGATCGAATAAAACTAAAAGTCGACCGTGGGATCGTATATTCTCGGACATTGAATAAAAATTCTCCTCCCAAACGTCTTTAATCCACTCAGTATCCGTTATAAGCTTTACACACACACCGTAAATATCAGCTTTCTTCTCGTATAGGAAGCGATCCCTATATTTATCAAACCAAGTGTCTCTTTCACCTGTTGAAATAATCTTAATATCATGGTAACTCATTACCTCACCTTCTATATATTACCGGTTAATCCTGAAGTTTTTTAATAATTTATATTATAGCAGCTCCCAGAAGAGCAGGTAGGATCAGTATCGCTTCATAGACTGCAAGGTTTAAAATAACATGTATTATTGAGGGCCCTATAAATAAGAATAGGATATTTGTTACGGCTAGCAGCGGGGGGAAACCGTTGGATACCAGAATTATAAAAGGGATGAGAAAAGTTATAGTAGAATATAATAATATAACAATTAAACTCGTCCCATATTTTCCGCATATAAGACCTATAAGTAAACCTGTGAAAATAAGCGACACCATTAACATAAACTGGCCTATTAAGAGCATAGGGTAAGCTGAGAACTGAATAACGCAGATGTTGAAAAGATCTGTTTTCACGTTTTCTAACCCCCCTGTTAAACCGTTAACGAAGTCGTTTAAAGTGCTTCCTAAAACAATAAAATAAATTAAAACCCAGGAGAATATTAGACTAAATATAAAAGCTAATAAAGGTCTGGCTGTCAAAACATACACCTTAAACTTTTAGTAAATTATTAGTAGAATCTAGTTTAAAAATTAATCATAAATTCTCATTTAACAAATAGTTAAAAATTAACTATTTTATTTTTCAATGAAGAAATTTTTGAATTTTTAAACTTATAAAAAATTATAAATAAATGGTAATTAAATAATACATTCATTATTTAAACTATAATAAAGACCTACAAGTGGTACTATGGGTGAAAATAAATTTTTATCTGGAATAGTTTTTACACTGATTATTTTCGGTTTAATCAACGGGTTTTCAATATTTAACTTATCAAATCAAACAAAAATCCTAGCCTTGCCTGGTGACACATGGACAACCCCACAGAACATAACTTTAGTGAACAATATTGCGTTTATTTCAAATAATAATTTTCGAAATATTCTAGTAGACAGTGACGGAAATATCCACGTAGTCTACTATGGAATAAGTGATAACCCTACAGGTAACCGTGAGATCTATTATGTAACTAATAGCAGTGGAACGTGGAGTGGAGCTAATGTCAGCCGTGTAAACTATAGTGGTGTCTGGCAATCAGATCCTTCTATAGCATTAGACTCTCACGGTGTCTTACATGTGGTATGGACTGGTTTATATCCAGGTGCAACCGATAAAGAATTATTCTACGCTAATAATTCAGGCGGATTTTGGAGCACCCCGTATAATGTAACTAAAACAGCTACCAGTGATGACAGTTACCCGGCGCTTGTAATCGACTCTCAGAATAATCTTCACATAGTATACTTGGATTATGACGCTTTTATGTTAAAATACGTGAATCGCACCTATTCGGGATCATGGTCCACTCCAATAGATTTATTGAAGTCCCCGTATATCTTCACCAATGAATTGTCAAGGCCAACAATCGCGGTTGACTCAAATAATCATCTGTTCATAGCTTTCTCTGGAGCTAACAGTACTTATAATAATGAAATCTACTTGATAAATAACGCGGCTGGACACTGGAGTACACCGTATAATGTAACAAGTGATAGCTTAACTGGTGACTGGGATGATGACCTACCATATATTTCAATAGACTCTCAGAATAGAATCCACATAGCTTGGCTGACCACTAATTTCACTGTTTATGGATTAAAATATCGAAGCTACGCGAATAATGTTTGGTCAACCCCTGTATATATCACTCTCTCAGATAGTAAAGATATTTTCGGTTTTTCAATGTACCCTGATTTTAACGGTGAATTACATCTTTGCTATGACAGGAATGATGGTGGAGGCCTTTACAATATATATTATGTTAATAATACGGGGGGAGCCTGGCATACACCAGTATTGGTTTTAAACAGTTCAGATAATGAACTTAACCCTAATATAATGGTTGACAACCAAGGTTACGCGCATATCGTTTTCAGTTCTTCAAAGATCTATTTCCATGTAAATTACGTGCGTTCAACAACACCTGTTGCTTATCAAATACTAGGGCCAGTATCTGAAGATTACACTTTAATAATAGCAATCGGAGTTACTGTAATTATAATAGTGCTCGCGGTAGCTGTCTATATACTGAAAATCCGGAAATAATCACCCATTTCTTTTTTTAACAGGCTATCCTATCATAATATAATAGTTGTGAACCCAGTTTTACAGTATTAAAATTATTTTTCTCGTTTAATCTTTTTACCTGAAAAAGTATAAACCTCGATTTGTATAATAGTTGTTTTCCCAATTTTACTCTGCTTCATAAATCTTATTCTGCTTTTCTCCGGGTTACTCTCATGTTTCTCTATTAACATATTCAAAGCTTTTCTTTTAACTTCTTCATCCAATATGATTTTAGCTCTACCTGTGAATTGAACAGTTTTAAAAGCATGCAAGCATTCACCGTCCAGGTACCCGTCATCTTCTAAAATCTGCCCGTAAACTAACGGATTGGCTTCAATATAATCTTTTTTTCTACCAGCGTTAGCGCAGTGAAAATAAAAAAACTGGTTTTCAAAATCGTAAGCGTATGTTAAAGTAACCAAGTAAGGAGTATTATCCTTGCAGAGAGCTAAAGTCATATATCTCTGTCTATCTATAATTTCTAAAATCTCATGTAAATCTGTTATAGCTCTTTCCGGTCTTCTATTATGATATTGCTCCAAAATAATCCCCTTTAATACACTTTAGACCTAAAAACGCTCTGAAAGTTAAGAATTCTTAAGATTATATATAAGTTATTTTTGTAATATTTATTATGGATAGGCAAAGGAGGCTTGTAAACTATTTAATCATTCTGCTTATTATTATAATACCGGTAGCTTGTATTCTCCTCTTTCTTTTACCAGATGAAATAAAACAGTTGCTTATGCTTCGAAGCGGGGACTGGAATCCTCTAACATTTTTCACTTCCATATTCATACATTTAAACCAGTTACATCTAGTAAGCAATATTATTTCCTTTCTAGTAATCTCTAATATAATCTACATGATAAACTGGAAGACGAGCATGGAGAAAAAGATTTTAAAATTAATGCTCTTAACTATTATCCTTATCCCCTTCATATATAATATTTTATTCAATATTGTCACAACCTTTATTCTACATGACTCTTTCATATCATGCGGGCTTTCAACAGCTGTAGCAGGCTTAACCGGTTTAACCATCCCTTCACTACGCGTATTCTTAACTGAACCTATTCAAAACTCGTCAACATCAAATTATTTCAGCATGTCTTTAACACTGTTAACAATATCAATAATAACGGTTTCGCGAATCCTAGAATTATTATTCTTAACCATTTTCATAATAACATTGGCCTGCAGCCTAATACTTATATTAAAAATTCAACAACCGATAACTACTCTGATCAAAAAAGATCTTTACATGAAACTAAGATTTTTAGTCACCATTTTAGCGCTCGTAATCTACTATACCCTGGTCTACTTACTGTTTCCAGCTAACATAGTAACATTAGAGGGAAGCGTAATAGACGTCTTAGCTCACCTTACCGGCCTGTTCGCGGGAATAGGGCTTGGCACTTATATCTTAAACTTTCATAAAACATAACTGGTTAACAATAGTTTAGAAAGTAGTACTGAATATGTGCTTTTTCTTCGCTGAAAAATTTTATAACGGTGCGCCGTCAAGCTGGAATAGTATCGGTTTTAGTATTGTGGATAGTTGTGATAGTCTTTTGAACTGTGATAATGTTTTCCTATATTTTGCTATGTTAAAGTTTTGTGTCGCTTCTAGGTGTCGGTCGTGGGCTTCTTGAAATATTTTGAATAGTTTAGGTGGCAGCCATAGTCTTTCATTATCTATGTCGAACGCTACTGCTCGATAATACGCGTTATCCCATTTCTGGAATATTTTAGCTAGACTATAGTCTACGCAGCAGAATCCCCTAGGTATTTTTATATCATTGGTTGTTCTTCTGTCGAATTGACATACGCTGAAGCTGTGCATTATTCCAATGCATTCCCCTAGCAGTTTTATCTCTTCTTCCAGCTTGTAGTTTTCAGGTTTCGAGAGCATTTCTCTCAGTGTCGGGCCCTCCACATATTCTAGTATAGTATACCTGTAGTCACGCCATTGATATAGAAATTTTTGAAGCTGCGGGTTTTCTATTGTTTTAACATGTTTTGTGGTTATTTTCGGAACATATAATGGGTAGTCTCCTTCCGCTAATTTTCTTCTAAGATACGTTATGACTTTAAACTCATTCTCCCATCTTTTCTGAGAGTCTTTTATATGATAGTCTTGACTGATTATTTTTAATCTAGCGAGGAAGGGTGAGAGCACGCTCCATTTGAAAACGTTTTTTATACCGTCCTCAAACTTCATATAATGTTTTTCAACCTGGCCGTTTTCACTTTTTATAATTATTTTATAACCGTCTGTGAACATCATATGCGCGGGCTTTATTTCAACATTCACTTAAACTCACCCGGGTTTTTGACTGTTCTTCACATATCCGTAAATGTAAATTGTTTAAAAAACATGTTGTACTTGTTTAATAATAGAGGTTTATTTAATCGATATGCTAAGTTTTAGATTGTTGCTTCTATTATTAACGGTTTAACCCGCTCATACTATAACCATATATACTTAGTGCAAGATAATATACTATCGGTTTTTTTAAATATTCAGCTGGATAACATTCTTTTAGCTGGGTGTTGAATCCGGCTGAGAGGTTGTAAATATGAAAAAAACAGTTAAACCTTCAGGTGAAGGGAATAAGGAGAGTAGTTCGGTCGAACAGGCTATGGGAAAGTCTTTTAACACTTGGAAGCTTGTTGTGCTAG
>JAWBON010000031.1:0-11656 GCA_038826135.1 Candidatus Odinarchaeota archaeon
GAAAACCCGCTGGGCTAGTTGTTCAACTAATAGAAATCTCAACTTTAATATTAGAATGGTTTCCCTGCCTTCAAGACTGATTGAATATATCATATACCATGAGCTGGCGCATTTTAAAATTAAATCGCATAACCGTGATTTCTATAAAATTATGATGATTAAATATCCTGATTACCGGCAGCTTAGACGCGAATTAAACGAGTATTTTATCAGGTTTAATATGAACAAGCTGTGGCAGTTGATATGTCAAGACCATTTTTCAAAGCAAACTATTTCCTCCAGCGATTTTCTACTGGTGGGTTTGGGCTCTAAATCCGGATAGCCTATCGGTATCATCGTCACAACTCTTATATTATCAGGTATGCCCAGTATTTTTTTAACGCGGTCTTCATAGAAGGCTCCAAGCCAGCATGATCCTAAACCCTCCTCCACCGCTTTTAATATAATATGGGTTGCAGCTATTGAAACATCTATTACATAGCTTGGTTGACCGCAAGTCATCACATAATCTGTTTTAGTCCCGCACGCCACTATTACAACCGGTGCTTGAGCTATGAAGGCCTGCCCCTTCGCAGCTTCAACAAGCTGCTCTTTAAGTTTTTTATCTTTCACAACTATGAACTTCCAGTCCTGCAAATTTCTGGCCGAAGGGGCTATTCTCGCAGCTTCTAAGATGCGTTGAAGCTTATCCTCCTCTATAGGCTTATCTTTAAATCGTCTGATACTTCTTCTTTTTTGAATAATTTCCGTAAACTCCATTTTCACATCCCCTTTCTTAATATTATAAGAAATTACGCAGATAATTTACTTTTAATTAATTCTTTTATTTTTTGAAGAAACTCTTCAGCCATTTTTATAGATTCCACGGCATCCTCTTTTGATATAAATGTTAAAACATCATAGTCCGCGGCTTCTCTGTAAGATGACAGCTTGTTTAAATATCTTCCAAATTTCTCATCAACCATTCCAGTTCTAACAGCTTTTAAACCAAACAGAGAATGAAGATCTTTATGTGTTTTAGGTTCCTCCCCTAAAAGGAAAAGTAAACCTTGGGTGGCGTGAAAAACAGTATAATAGGCTCTTGTAACTGAATCCTCGTATAAGCCAGCTCCTAATAAATTATTAGCAGCCTCCAAGCTTCTCTCCGCTCTCTTAATATGTTCATCTGCGATCTTCAACCTATTTTCTTTCTCTCCCATATAGTTCTCCCCTCATTTAACACTTTTAAAATAAACGGGCGGTCTTTAACTTGACTGAATTGTGTTGGAGTGTAAAACTTAACTGATATGGGAATAAAATACTTGAGGTATAGTTTTGAAAACTCGTCTTCTAGTTCTTGAATTTTATCCTTATCAGCCACCACCATTAAATCAATATCACTATCCGGCTTATGGTCTCTTCTAGCAACGGAACCGTATAAAACAGCTAGATAAATAGATTCTTTACTTTTTTTAATTATTTCTTCAATATTTTTTAAAACCTCGAGTTCATAAACATATAACATATTATAATTCCAACCTATATGCTCTACTTATGGTATACAAGAAAAACATATATAAAATATAATATTCTGGGGAGAATTATAGGAGCGTATTAAAACCACGATATTTTATCAGACTATTTTAAACCATTATGTGATTTACACTTATTTTTAGTTTAAATGAGTTGTCTGATGGCTGAATAACTATATCTGCTTAATCGCTTCGCCCAGTGATTTGAAGGTTATGAGCTGCTATAGTGGGAGCTAGAATGTTTCCTTCTAGTTTTTGCTGTTTAGATAAAGCGAAAATGTTTTTAAGAAGGCTTATGCTCGCCGTCCCTGGGGTGGCGTCTAAGACTTGCCCTGAGATTTGGCCTCCTTTAACCACGCCAGCCACTTTACCGTTAACTATTAGATATCCGTTTCTGATCTCGGAGCCGAATGATGTGTTTATAGGATCAGGGTTAAGCCATGCGAATTTTCTTATTAGAATCCCTTTTTTAACATTAGATATTATATCGTTTATCTCCCAGTCTCCTGGTTTAATTTCTATATTAGTTACCGTGTTACTTATCTGTGCATTATATTTTTGTTCGATTGTTGAACCTATTCTAAGACCGTTACCTGTGGGGTTTTTGCTTGTTAATAACGCGTATAACTGGTCAAAAATATAGTTTTTGAAAACTCCTTTATCTATTATAATTGTTTTCCGCTGCGGATTTCCCTCATCATCAAAAGGGCTTGTATTAAGCGCGTATGGGTGTAATCCGTTATCTATAATGGTTATGTTTTCACTAGCTATAAGATGTTCTTGTTTGAACGATGAGAGATTTTTGTAGAGGGCTTGCCCTGAAGCATGGTATCCTATGACTGGTGGTAGTAGTTCCGCGAGTATGTCCGGTGGGAATATTACATCCATTTTACCTGTAGGCGGTGTTTTCGCGTGAAGTGAATCTTCGGTTAGCTTCACCCAGTCTTCTATAGATGTTTCTAAATTAAAGTCGCTTATTCTTCTATAATATTTATTCGGCCAGTATTCGGCTATTTTACCGTTTTCTTCAGCTTTAAGCGCGAGCTCTAAATAGAAAAAGGTCTCTTTTTTTCGCGCCTGTAACCCGTTTGAATTATAGATACTGGTATGTATTTGGTACGCTCTAAGCTTGCAGAATGTAAGGTTAACTTTACTATAATTTGACAAAATACTTGTAAGCTGCTCAGCTTTATCCAGCAGCGTGTTTAACGGATCCTTTATAATTTCATTATCGATTATAGCCGTTTTAGAATATTTCTGAGGTTCCGGGAATCTGTAGGCTGGAAGTGAGGTTATGGACGCGTTTTTTAAAGCTATTTTCACCGTTTCCTCTATATGCTTATCGGTGAGCAGGTTTCCGGAAGCCGCTCCTAAACCGACTCCGGTAACCTTCTTTTTTAAAACTCTTATCCCATAGCCGGAACTCTCTAAAGGGTATCTTAAAGCCTCAATCTCACTTTCTCTTATATGGACCTCCGCCTCTATTATTTTTTGGATGTATAGCTCCCAGTCTTCAACAGTGTTTTTAGATAGTATCCTATTTATCTGTGCGGCTTCACTCATCCAGTATCACCCTTGGCTTACAATCCCTTTAGATCTTATATAGCTGCCACCGCTTCCAACTGGCACATAATCTTCATGTCCTTTCCCGCAGGTTCCACTGTCAATTTCAAAATCTTTATCTCGACTTACCGCGTCCACATGTTTTACAAACTCTAATACCTGACCTGTTAAAGCTAAGTTTGAGAGAACTTTTGTAATAGTTCCATTCTCGATTAAATAGCCTTTTTTAGCTTTCAACTGCATTCCACCGCCAGCTGGATCCTCCATCCCTGACTCGAACCTTATCATTATAACACCTTTTCTAATATTCGAGATCATCTCTTCCAGACTCCAGTCTCCCGGGGAGATGTAAGTGTTAGTCATGCGCACGAAAGATTTTTTCATAAAGCTTTCACGTCTACAGTTACCTGTAGGATTAGCTTTCATCACCGTGGCTGTGAAACGATCATGTAGGAATGTTTTAAGAACCCCGTTCTCTACAATCGCCGTTTTAGAGGCTTTAACACCTTCATCGTCAAATATGATTTGTCCATAGCCACCAGGATAGGTGCCATCGTCATATAAGGTGAAATCTTCTTTAGCTATTTGTTTCCCTAAATAATTTATTAAATAGGATCTTTTACGTAGAACTTGGTCGGCTTCACAACCGTGGCCGAAGGATTCATGAGCGAAAGTCCCAGTCATACTAGGGCTTAATATGACAGGCATCTCACCTGAAGGTGCCTCGGAGGCTTTTAAAAGTTCAACCGCGCTTTCTCCAACCGCGGTTATATCTTCTTCTCTAATTTTTTTAACCAGTTCATAGCCGCCTACATGTCCTAGTGAAAGATAATCGTAATCTATTTTATCCAAATCTTTTGCCACGCATAAAACACTGAACCGGACTCTCGGGATTAGCTGTCTTAGATTAGAGCCTTCGCTGTTAATGAATATCTTCTCATTTAATGATTCGAAATATACTACGCGTGTGTTAACGATTTTCTCATCAGTTTTTGAAGCTATGTTAAACGCGTCTTTAACATCTCTCAGCTTGTCTTCTAATGAAATATTTTCAAAAGGATTAGGGGGTTTTATCTCGCTGTTAATACGCCACAGTTTAACAGGTTTAAGCTTTATTCTACAGGTTTTAGATTTAATACGCCGGGCTATTTTATTAATCGAATCTAAAAGCTTTCTTTTATCAGTTAAATCATGTGTTGAAGCCTCCAGCCACACGCCGTTCTCTGTGAACACGCGTATAGCGAGGCCTACGCTCATATTCGGATTATACACTTTCTCCTCTACCTTATCTTTCACGATCGCAAGGCTTTCAACTCTGTCGAAGAGGAGGTCAACGTATAGGCTGTTTTTAGAAGCCTCGTCTAAAACACGCTTCATAACATCCATTACTATATTAACTTGCATTTATAACACCGTTTAAGCCGCTCACAATAACTAATTTAAACCAGTTTATTAATTCTTTTTCATGTTTTTCAATGAATGTTTCCAGTCTCAGCTTTTAACTCATTTAATTTTTATTCGCGTGCTCTAAAGATTCTACTGAAATTTTTAAATACTACTTGGCTTATCTATACTCTATTTAAGTATGTGCTGGTCTTATACGGGTTTATTACATTTTAACCTGTTTGAAAGGCGGTTAAAAATATGAGGGAAGGGTATAAGATCGTTTTAACCTCTGATCGGACTCTTATGAGCAATTACCGCGGTTCTCTTTTTATCGGTTTTACAACCTGCGGTCCTAAAACGATGATTAACCCTCGTTTATTTTTCACCTTCGTAGCTCCGAAGATGGAGACTGATAATGGGAGGGTTAAAGCCGCCCCCTACGGTTTGAGAAAGATTGAAGCTGCTTTGCTTGAATACGGATTTACTGAAGATGATGTTATTACAGTTAACCCTGATGAAGTTCAAGACTATATCGGCCCGGAGACGAAGATTGTAGGTATATCTGCTATGGATCCTTTAGGTCAAGGTCCTGCTACTAATACTTTCGCAGGTTCCGGCGGTCTTGTAAAAGTGGATTCATACCTGGCTTGGAAATTTAAGGAGTTGGTGGAGAATATAAGAAAGTGCACGGCCGATGTTAAAATTATTGTAGGCGGGTCAGGTGCATGGCAGCTTAAAAATAATTCTGAGCTTCGCCGGTCTCTTGGCATAGATGTTGTTATGTTAGGCGAATCAGATCTTACAGCCCCTCAGATATTTAAGACGATTATAGAGGGGGGTGATGCGCCTGAAATAGTTGATGAGGTTCTTGTCCCCGTGGATAAGATACCTAAGATACGTAACGCTGCTATTGGTGGAGTTGTGGAGATTACACGCGGTTGCGGACGTGGATGTGATTTCTGTATTCCAACTATGAGAAAACTTAGATCAAGATCTATAGAAGATATTTTAGAGGAGGCTAAAGTTAACATTCAAGGCGGTGAGAGATGGATTACTCTTCACGGAGAGGATGTTTTAAGATATAAGGCCCGCGGTTTCGACCTAGATCATAACGCTGTGGTTAATCTTTTTGAATCTGTGAATAATTTAGACGGGTGTCTGGGTGTGGGTGCCAGCCATTTTTCTCTAGCCGCCACATGTCAGGATCCTAAACTTTTGGCTGATATAGCTCACGCTGTTGGTATAGGCTCCTCTAAGATTAAGCCTTGGATGGGTTGTCAGACGGGTGTGGAAACCGGTAGTGTTAAGCTTATAAAAAAGTACATGGAGGGTAAAGTTAAACCGTTTAAACCTGAAGACTGGCCTAATATAGTTGAGCAAGCCTTCGGTTACTGTCATGACTACAAATGGGTTCCAGCAGCAACATTAATAATAGGTTTCCCTGATGAGACTGCTGATGATGTTATGAAGACTTTAGAGCTTCTAGACCGGCTTAAAAAATATAAGAGTGTAATAGTTCCTTTATTCTGTGTACCTATAGCGGAGTTAGCGGATCAACCTTTCTTCGGAACTGATAGAATGATTAAAGCCCACTGGGATGTATTCTTATCATGCTGGGATCACTTGAAAATATGGTTAAAAGAGCTGGCTGTTGACCACACGGCGGGGATGAACCCTATAGCCGGCTGGTTTATCAGACGCTTCGTAAATTACGCTATTAATAAATCTGATAAGAGGGTTAGAGAAATCTTGAATGCGAAGAGGGAGCAAGCTCCCGATGTATTAGCATCCCAGATTTAATATATAGTGGAATATTAGCTGTCAGCCTTTCTTCTTAGAAACTCGTACCATAAGATAAGCGTCAGCACCGTCGTGATAATAACCTTTCATAACTCTTAATGTTTTAAAACCTAGTTTCTCATATATTCGTATAGCCTCATAATTGCTTGTTCTAACTTCAAGAACCTGCTCCGCAGTGTTAGCCTGTTCCATTTCACTTATCGCCCTGGCGAGTATTTCTTGACCTACACCATGTTTCCGGTAAGGCTGGTCTACAGCTATAGATACTATATGCCCTTTCTTAACCCATTTGAATCCGTAGCTTGAGATCCCGCTTTCAACCCTGCACATAATATAGCCTATAATTTTAGGGTCGTCTATAAGCTCATATCTGCTTAAACCATCCTCGAAATATTTTCTAAAAAATTTGAACGGGGCTGGCAATCGCTCCGAGTAGTATAATATTTTCTCCAATAATTGTTTCGACTCATCGTAACTGATGTTTTTAATCTCCATGAGCTTCTCTACCGAGATGTTTTTCAACCCGCTTTCTCTTATAACACGGATTAAACTGAACGCTTCACGGTCCTCGGCGAGAACGGTTTCAGAGTCTTTCTCCGCGACTATGAACAGTTTAGGATAATTTAACAAGAGCTCTTTAAAGAATATTTCAGGATAGTTTTCAGGAAGGCATATTCTGTTAAGCTCCATAACGTCTGGTATGTCTTTTTCCTCTGCGAATCTGACTCTCCAGCCTTGAAAATTCCCCGTCTGGATCCCACCTGTATATACATGATTTTTAAATCATGGATTTAATCTCTAATTTATATTTTTTGTTACACTGCTGGTATGAAAACATATATTTACTGTTTCTAATTATATTATTCTTGTACTCGTAGTATGGTTTTAGAGCTGGATTAAAATATGTGTGGTATGCTCGTTGATGAGGAGTTAAAGAATATAGATGAGCGTGTGCGCTCGTTGTTCAAGGTTGAAGTAGCGTTTAAAGAGAGTAGTTTTAAACCTCCATCATATATTATTAGAGTTGAATCTGGATTAAAACAGTCTTTTAAAGAGTTCTGCGAGTTCTTAAAATATTACGGTCTTATGCCTAAACTCTTTAGCGGGGAAGCCGATTCCCTGCAAAGCGGGCGGGTATCTCTTAAGCTTTTACCGTTAAACCAAATGAAGATTCACCGTGTTTCAATTAATATAATTCTATTACTGGTAACTTTGATCACAATAGCTTCAACCGGCGTGTATCTCTCTATAAGCGGGCCTTTTTTAGAGGTTTACCCTGAAAGCAGTGTTCCACTAGTAAGCTTCGGTTTCACGTTAAGTCTTATGGGAATTGTAGGGCTTCACGAGCTAGGCCACATGGTTTCTTTAAAAAACGCTCGCTCAGAGACCAGTCTACCTTATTTTATACCCGGGATTCCGATAATAGGTTTACCGACTTTCGGTGCTATAATTCTTCAGAGAACTCCTCCAGTTAACAGGGATACGCTTTTCGATATGGGTATTAGCGGGCCTTTGATGAGTTTTACAGTATCCCTTATAGTTATTATTATAGGTTCGCTTATGTCTAAGATTATAAGTCCATCTTACGCTGCTTATCTTCTTGAAAAATACCCCGGTCTTTCACCTTTACCCGTGCCATTGATTTTCATAATAGTTCAGGGAGTGCTTTTTTCATCACCTGAAGGTGTTGTTTTCATGCATCCTATAGCCTACGCTGGCTGGCTGGGTCTTATTATAACAGCTCTTAATCTTTTCCCTATAGGTCAACTTGACGGCGGGCACTCTGCTAGAGCTGTTTTAGGTGAGAAATGGAGCAAGTACGCCTCATATGCTATGATTATAGTTCTTATAGTTTTAGGATACTGGCTTATGGCTTTGCTGGTTTTTCTGATAGGGGGTTTAAAGAATCAGGGTCCATTAGATGATGTTACACCTCTTACAAGGGGGAGGAAAATACTCTGGGGGGTGTCAATGCTTTTATTAGTGTTATCTATAACACCTTTATTAGTATTTTAAGTGGTGGTTTAGTTGAAGAACTGGCAAACTGATCTTATAGAGTTTTTATCAAGGTGCGGGGCCCTCCTATTCGGGGAGTTTAAGCTTAAAAGCGGTCGTTTATCCCCGTACTTCTTTAACATAGCTAAGACTATAAGTGACGGTCGCGGTCTCCTCAGGATCGGTGAGTTTTATATTAACGGTGTATTCGACATGGTTGGCGGTGTTAAATTTAATTTTATTCTAGGACCAGCTTATAAGGCTATACCGTTAGCAGCGGCCATGTCTCTTTTACTCTACGAGAAGCATAATATACTTGTGAGGTGGGGGTATGATAGGAAAGAGGAGAAATCTTATGGTGTTGCATCTGAGAAATGGTTTGTAGGCGAATTATGTAAAGGTGATAGGCTGCTTTTAGTGGATGATGTGGCTACAACAGGTAAAACAAAAATCGACCTTATAAATCGAGTTAGAACAGCTTTTAAAGAGCATGATTTACGTTTTCAGGGTGTTCTTATCCTATTAGACCGTGAGGAGGTTGGCGAGGATGGCAGGTATAGCGGAGATGTTTTAAAAGATGAGGGTGTGAAACTCTACTCGCTGCTAAAGGTGAGTGAAGTATTCGAATACTTATATAACCGGGTGGTTGACGGCAGGGTACTTGTATCAGATAAGGAGTATCGTTTATTCCAAGAGTATAGGCGGATGTTCGGGGTTTCTACCCGTTAGAATCCTTACGTTCGTTTTCTTCGCCTCCAGCCACCCGCTCTGTTTCTTTAAACTCTTCCTCCGTCCAAAATATTTTCTCCCCCTCGGCCGCTTTAATTTTTTCACTTTCTCCCTCTTTATAATAATCGTATACTATGTAAACTATTAATATGATTACCACTGTGATAAGCAAATATTGAAGGTAGCCTGCTACAGGTCTTAGAATCACCAGTGGGAGGCCTATTCTAGGTATTGTAAACACAACTCTGCCGATCACGTTGGAGTAGGGGGTTGGTTCAGGATCCGGGTAGGGGTTTGTATCAGGGTTTACTCCTTGAGTCCAAAAATACCATTCACCGTCGACGAATTGTTTATCAACCACGCGGTGGACTACTGGTATGTCAGAGTTAGGGTCTGTGTCAGGTATCCATGTTGCATGGAACACTATGTCTGTGCCTATTGTTATCTCCTCTGGTGTAGCGTATTTAACGAATAATATATCTCCCTCCCAGTATACAGGGTGCATGCTTTCAGATGTTACTACAACTATTGGGGTGCTGCTTCCAAGATAGGCTGATATGGAAAAATATCCCACTCCGATAGCGGTTATTAATATGGCTATGGCTGCTAATGGTTTAATAAGCGTTTTCACCAGTTTAGGCTTACTGTGTTTTTGACTGCTCAAAATCAGCCCTCACTTCACTTGAATGAGGAGTGAAGTTTTCGCTTTACTTTCTCTCCTCTAATTCGTTTACAAGTATTTCTATGAATGGTGGGTAGCAGCATCCTTTTAATATTTCTTCATATGATTGGATGATTTTTCTCTGTTTATAGTAGATTTCAAGGTTTTCTTTGAATCCTTGAAGGAATGGTTTTTTAATCAATCTTAATATGTGTTTGCTGACTTTGTCCGGGATATTGCTGTTTGTTAACATGCTGAAAATTATGTTTCCCTCGTTAGCGTACCATATTTTATGACAGTTAAATCTAAGCGTATTGATTCCTCTGTGTTTTATGCTTGTATGGTAATTATGTTTTAAAGCTTCTATTAGTTTCACGTCTACTGTGTTATTGTTGTATGAGGCTAGTATGGTGCCGGCTTTATCAAATATGTATATGGCTTCAACTGCATTTTTAATATTGCAAATCTGGTTTTTTTCAGCTGTTTCTTCATACATTTCTATCACAATTTTGTAGTAATACTACATAATAATCATACACTATTACTATAAAAACTTTACCACTAAACAGGTAAAGAGTAAACAGGCATATACCCTGTAGTCTCCGCCACCACCTGTCCTTGAGGTCCCAAACACCAATCAATATAAGCTGCTATATAACCTCGAGGAATCCCATTAGTAACCATATACAAATATCTTGCAATAGGATATGTGAAATCCTTAATATTCTCGGGGTTCGGTTCAATAGGGATGCCTGAAACCGGGTCGTTAACTGGAATAACTTTAACACTACTAGTTTGAGCGTAAGCAGCCCCCACATAACCTATACCCCTAATATCTGCCGCTACAGCATATATAATAGCTGAGTTACCAGCTAAAGGCTGGGCACTACTAGTGTAATCGTCATTTTCCATTACATACTCTTGAAAATAACTATATGTTCCAGAGGAAGGATCACGAGAGTAAACTATTATATTACCTAAACCTGAAAGTGTGGAGTTTACTTGACCCCACTCTGTAATAGAACCGTTATAAATACCTCTTAAAATAGGGAGGCTAATATTACTGATGGGATTACTCGGATGGACTATTATAACTATACCATCTATGCAAACAGGTATAACATGTAAATCAACACCACGACTATTGGCTAAAGCATATTCAGATGATTTAGGAAGTCTAGAAGCGCCCGCTATGTCCACAATGCCATTGATAAGCTGGCTTATCCCAACAGATGTGCCTGCTCCTCCTACAATAATATTCACACCAGGATTATCTTGCATGTAATAGTATGCCCAAGTGGATTGGAGTTCAAATAATGTATTTGAACCTTCAATATTTATTTGAGCTGCGAAACCTCCGCCTCCAGGACCAACATATGTTCCTAGAAAAAACCCGCCGAGGAAACCCCCTCCAAGAGCACAGAGAAATATAAAAATAAGCAGACGTCTGCTGAAACCTACTTGGAATTCATCCATCTCCATAAATTCACCTGCTTCTACGTGAATTAGATTTTAAAAAGCATATAAAATTTACTGTACTCTCAATTATTGAAAATATTTTTCACACAAATCATGTTTACATAAAAATTAATATACTGGTTTCCTTCTATTGCTTTTTGAAACATGCTTGGTGTGAATGTGAATGGCGGGCTCAACCCGTAGTATTAATAAAGAGAATGGATTAGTAAATTTGAAGCCTCCCAGCTCTAAGAGAAATTGGATAGAGTTTTTAATCGAGAAAGTACTGTTAGCCGCCGGCGGGCTCGCAGTTATTTTTGTAGTGTTAATATTTGTCTACATTATCTATGAGGCGATTCCCTTCTTCCTTCAGGTTAACCCTTTAGACTTCTTTTTAGGTTTGACTTGGAGGCCTGAGTCACCTAGTACGCCTCAATATGGATTGTTGCCTTCTCTTTGGGGTAGTTTTTTTGTAACCATTATGGCTTTAGCTATTGCTATACCTATTGGTGTTGTTAGTGCTATGTATATTTCACAGGTTGCGTGTAGACTT
>JAWBON010000031.1:11666-13792 GCA_038826135.1 Candidatus Odinarchaeota archaeon
TATATTAAAACCTTTAGTTGAATTATTAGCGGGTATCCCCTCAGTTATTTACGGTTTCTTCGGGCTTGTGATAATGTCTTCTGTTTTAACTGTTTTATTCGGTGAAGCCGTGGTGACGCGTCTTAACGCTTTGAACGGTGCTATTATACTGGCTGTTATGGCGTTACCTACCATTATTAGCATAGCTGAGGATTCTTTGACAGCTGTTCCCCGTGAATACAAAGAGGCGGCTCTGGCTTTAGGCTCATCTGATTGGGAGACTCTTAAAAAAATTACTTTTCCCGCAGCTAAACCTGGTATTTTAACAGCTATTCTACTAGGTTTTGGCCGGGCTATCGGTGAGACTATGGCTGTTTTAATGGCAACTGGTAACAGTCCTCTTCTAGCGTTTAATCCTCTTCAATCTATTCTAGCAATGACGGCTTTAATCGCCAGAGACTTCGGGGAGGTCGCTATCGGCTCAATATGGTATCATTCGATATTTGCAGTAGCGCTTATTCTTTTAGTTATAACTTTGCTTGTTAATTGGATTGCTCACTCTATAATTTCTAAGAAGATTGGTTGGAGGATTAGACGGTGATCTCTAAACATGTGAGGCAGCGAATTTATTTCTGGCTTCTGCGAGTTGTAACAGCGATACCTTTAATTTTCTTAGGATGGATAATTGGAACCATAGTTTTCTTCAGTATTCCTGCGTTGAAGCCTGCTTTATTCGGCTCCCCGACGCCAGGAAACTATGACACTTACGGAATAGGACCGGCTATTCTTGGAACTGTTTATGTTATGATCTTCACTTTAATATTCAGTCTCCCAATAGGTATTTTAGCAGCTATCTATCTTGTCGAATACGCTAAAGATAATGTTTTTACAAGGATTATTAGAATGGCTATTAACACTTTAGCCAGCCTGCCGTCGATTGTTTACGGCGTTTTCGGCTTCGTGTTTTTCCTAATTATACTGCGTTTTCCAAAATCAGCAGTGGTGGCTGCTTTAACCCTTTCCCTGTTGACGTTGCCAGTTATTATAGCCGCAGCTCAGGAGGCTCTTTTATCTGTTCCTAAAAGTTATCGTGAAGCTGCTTTAGCTGTTGGCGCTACGAAATGGCAGACTGTAAGGGATCATGTTCTGCCTAATGCGATCTCAGGTATTATGACTGGTGGAATACTCGGTTTAAGCAGGGCAGGTGGTGAAACAGCTCCTATATTATTCGTCTACGCTGTAGGATTATCCGGTTTCGTTTTTTCGCCTTTAGCTCCATCAATGGCTTTGCCTTTCACAATATTTAATTTAACGCTTCAATCAACAGGTTTAGAGTATACTTTACCTGCAGCTTTTGCAGCGTGTCTTATACTTTTAATAGTGATAATATCTCTTAATATTTTAGCTATTCACATTAGAAATAAGGCGAGGAGAAAATTTGAGGTCATACGAGTTTCATAAGGTGAATTAGAATGCTTGTTGACGATGACTGGATTAAAGAATTTCTATTTGAGGAAGATTTTAAAGCGTTACCTAGTACTATAACGGTTAGAAACCTGAACTTATGGTTCGGTTCAGCTCATGTTTTAAAATCTATTAATCTTGAAATTAAGAAGAATCGCATAACAGCTATAATAGGACCTTCCGGATGTGGTAAAACCACCCTTATCAGAACATTTAATCGGATGTGTGACTTGGATGGTGCGAGAGTTGAGGGGGAGGTAATCTTCGGCGACAATAATATAATCGGGAATAACGTGGATGTTGTAGAGCTTCGTAGACGGATTGGGATGGTTTTCCAGAAGCCTAACCCCTTCCCTAAGTCTATTTTCGAGAATGTAGCTTACGGTCCGCTGATTCACGGAGTGAGGAGCCGGTCTAAGATCTATAAACTTGTGCAAGAGAGTTTGGAGAGAGCTGCATTATGGGATGAGGTTAAAGACAGGTTGAAGGATAATGCTTTAAGTCTTTCAGGAGGACAGCAACAAAGACTTTGTATTGCTAGAGCTTTAGCTGTAGGCCCTGATGTTCTTTTAATGGATGAGCCGTGCTCAGCACTAGACCCTCTTTCAACAGCTAAAATAGAGGATCTTATGCTGGATCTTAAGGAGTCTCTCACTATTGTTATAGTGACTCATAATATGCAA
>JAWBON010000032.1:0-13530 GCA_038826135.1 Candidatus Odinarchaeota archaeon
CTCTGAGGACAGGTGACGTTGTATACTTAGTTAACCAGAAAAAAGAGGAACGGATTAAACGGCTGGGTTTAATGGAGATAACTGATATACTAGACTGTGAAAGTGTACCCGCTGGGAACCTGTTCGCAGTATTCGGTTTTATTACACCCGCTGGTGAAACCTTTATTCAACCAGGTTCATCTATTCCTCCTTTCGAGGAGATAACATATGTAGCTGAACCTGTAGTTAGTAAGAGTATAAAACCTGTTGATCCGCAGGATTTAGCTAGACTAGGAGATGTTGTATCTAAGTGGATTATGGCTGATCCTACCGCTGAATTTAAATTTAACCAGGAGAGCGGCGAATACATTCTTAGCGGTATTGACCCTCTTCAAATAGAGATATTAACTAAAAGAATAAACGATCAGGTTCCGATAAATGTAAGCCCGCCTGTAATAGTGTACCGGGAGAAAGCTATAAAACAGGGTGTAGAAATACACACTAAGTCTCCGAACGGCCATAACCGTATAAAACTTTACATTGAACCTTTAGATGATACTACAGTGGAGCTTATAAAGAAAGGTGAGGTGACAGCGGATCAGGATCCTAGAGCCAGAGGAGACATACTTAGAGTGAAAGCTCACTGGGATGCGAAACTGGTTAGAAAAATATGGGATGTTTATGGTACAAATATTTTCATCGATAATACTAGTGGCGTTCAGAGACTTGAACGGATAAAATCGTATATTATCTCTATTTTCAGAGATTTTATCAATGGCGGTACACTTGCTAAAGAGCCTGTGATGAATCTTAAAGTTATTATGACTGATGCGACTGTTCACGTTGACCCGGCTCACACAGGCTATCATGAAATAGCTGGGATGGTCTCCTCCGCTCTTAACATCAGCTTTTTAAGCGGTGAACCTAAACTTTATGAACCTATTCTTAAAGTTAACATTAAAACACCTCTCGGAACTGAAGGCGAGATTATTAAGGTGATTAACAAGCATAGGGGTCAGGTTATTAACATGGAGACGGAGGAGGATACTGCTGTTATAACCGCTTCAATCCCAACCGCTGAAACACTTGGAATAGCTGACGAGTTTAGAAGTGCAACGTCCGGAAAAGCATTCTTCGGATACGAGTTTACCGGATTTCAACCTCTACCTGAAAATCTCCAGGTCTCTAAGATACTTGATATTCGGAAGAGGAAGGGGCTTTCAGAAGAACTTCCGTCTGTCAAGTCTTGGGAGAGATTCATATATAAAATGTAATTTTCCTATTTAAGAGGTTGATTTACACGGTTAGAAATGAGGCTGTAGCCGCGCTCGCAGGCGGATTAATCGGTTTCGGAGACCCGCTTATAAAAATTAGCATGGAGGCGGCTGGCCTTACTAATTTTTTATTCTATGATATTCTAAGCTGGGTTCCGCTTATTCTTAACTGGCATTTTCTACTAGGCATGAGCATGGCTTTAATCGGTAGCATAATCTATGTTGTAGCTTTAGCTAATGGTAAAGCCTCTATAATTAACCCTCTCTCCGGCGGAGCATCATATATAACAATAGTTATCCTGTCAAGTATTTTTCTAGGTGAAGCCGTCACTGTTCCGAAAACTATCGGAATATTTATCATCATAATAGGCATCTACCTGTTAAGCCATCTCTCTTCACCAAGTAAGTCACTGAATGTGCGAGATAAAAAATTAGAGGAGAATAGTTAATGTTTCAATTAGAGAATCTTTTAGTGAGTGTACTGTTAGCGGTAGCCGCTTCTGCGATATTCGGTGTAGCTACACCTCTATTTAAGAAGGCTACGATGACTGTTGGAGAGATAAGAGTTCACGAGTTTAAACAGGATTTCAGCGGGAATGTTAAAAAACTTCTTAACAAGTATATGGCTGTAGCAATAATTCTTCAATTATCCGCCTGGCTGATATTCTTGATGGCGATATCCAGATACCAGATAAGTATAATAGTACCGGTTTTATCTACCACATATATTTTCGCAGCATTCTACTGTAATCGTTTTCTTAAAGAGAAGCTAACTTGGAAGGAAATACTAGGTATTCTAATAATAATCGTCGGTGTGGTTGTTTTAACGTTTCCATTTTAACATTAATAAACAAGTATAATAAAAGTCTGGTTTAACGGGGATTAAACATTTTCAGTTTTAAACATTTCAGTTAGATTATCTAATAAGTCAACTGGTTAATATATGATTAAGCTAAAACTTGTTGAAGATAACTTTTCCAAACTGTATTAAAAATATTAGTTACAGGTTTCACTAAATAAATTTTAAGTTTAACACTGAAGTTTTTCAAGCCGAAACTTCTATAAGTATCCCGTTTGAAATAACCATACAAGTGATGGTGAACATGCCTGACTCCGACACAACTCTTAAAACACTTTTTAACCCTGCATCGGTTTGTATAATAGGTGCTTCCGCTAAGCCTGGTAAACTAGGCTACAATATTTTGGATAATATTATCAAATACGGGTTTAAAGGTAGGATTTACCCTGTTAACCCTAACTACCAGACTATTTTAGACCACCCCGTTTTTCCAAGTGTAAACGCGGTACGGGATGAAATAGACTTAGCTGTTGTAGCAATACCGGCTGACAGCGTCTTGGATGTGGTTGAGGAGTGTGGTGTTAATCGTGTTAAGAACATAGTTGTGATCTCAGCGGGGTTTAAAGAGACAGGTAAAGAGGGGGCTGAAAGAGAGCGTGTTCTTAAAGAAATATGCAGTAAATATGGGATGAGGCTGTTAGGCCCTAATTGTTTAGGTGTTATAGACACGTTTACTCCTCTAAACGCGTCTTTCTCAGCTCAGATGCCTCTTAAAGGTAATATAGCGTTTATCTCTCAATCCGGGGCTTTAGGGACAGCTATACTAGACTGGTCTTTTAAGAATAGAATAGGCTTCAGTAAAGTTATAAGTTTAGGTAATAAAGCGGATCTTGATGAATCTGATTTTATACTAGCTTTATCCGAGGATGTTAACACGAAAGTTATATTGTTATATATTGAAGATGTGAAGAACGGCAACCGGTTTGTTAAATCTCTTACAAAAGTTGTTAAGAAAAAACCTGTGCTTGTTTTAAAATCCGGTTCGTCAGCAGCCGGTCAGAGAGCCGCTGTCTCCCACACAGGCTCCCTTGCTGGTAGCAATATAGCTTATGAAACCGTGTTTAAACAGTTCGGGGCTTTACAGGTTAACACAATATCAGATTTATTTAATTATGCTAAAGTATTCTCCACACAGCCAACTCCCAAAGATAATTCTGTTTGTATTTTAACCAACGCGGGAGGCCCTGGCATTATAGCTACAGACGCGTGTGAGAAACATGGTTTAAAACTCGCTCAACTTCAACCTGAAACTTTGAATGCTCTCAGAGAATGTTTACCGTTAAACGCTTCTATATATAATCCTATTGACATCTTAGGGGATGCTCAACCTGATAGGTATTATAAGGCTTTAGAAGTACTTGCGGATGATATTGGTATCAGCTCTCTGATTATTATTCTAACCCCTCAAGCGACTACTAAACCTACTGAAACAGCTGTTGAACTAGTTAAACTTATAGTTAAAATAGGTAAACCTGTTGCAGCTGCTATAATGGGCGGGGAGCAGGTGGCTGAGGCTAAAAGGATCCTGTCAGATAATAATATTCCTGTTTTCAGTTTTCCAGAGGATGCTGTTGAAAGCATATCTGCTTTAGTTCGTTATCAATTTATAGTTGGGAAGAAGGTGCCGCATAAAAAATTCAAGGTTAAGGTTGATAGAAAACCTGTGGAGGAGATAATTCAAAAAGTTTTAGGTGAAAACAGGCGGACTCTGCTTGGGGGTGAAGCGTGTAAGATTCTTTCCTTTTACGGTGTTAAAACTCCTAAAGTATTTTTAGCCACGAACAGTGATGAAGCGTGCGACGCCGCTGCTAGAATAGGTTACCCTGTAGCTTTGAAAATAGCTTCACCTGATATAATCCATAAATCCGATGTGGGTGGTGTGGCTTTAAATGTGAAATCTGATGAGGATGTTAGAAAAATCTTCGTCGGGATGATTTCCAGCGCGCATAAACTTTTCCCCACAGCTAGAATATACGGTGTTGAAGTTTATGAACAGGTTGATAAAGGCAGAGAGATAATAATCGGTGTCAACAGAGATCTTCAATTCGGGCATTTATTAATGTTCGGATTGGGAGGAGTATACGTTAACTTTCTGAGAGATGTCTCCTTCAGACTCATACCTGTGAATGTTAGGGATGTAGATGAGATGATCAGAGAGACGAAAGTTTATAATTTGCTTAAGGGAGTGAGGGGGGAGCCTTCTTCCGATATAAAAGAATTGGTTGAGACGATTTTAACAATATCACAGTTAGTGGAGGACTTCCCTGTAATCTCAGAGTTGGATATTAATCCCATATTCGTCTATAATAAGGGGAAAGGATGCATAGCTGTTGATGTTAAAATGTCTTTATATACTTGAAAAAAACTATAGGTGATAGTATGAAATCTCTATTTGTAACCTCTTGGGAGGGATTCTCCGGTAAAACAGCTTTCATATTAGGTTTCTCGCAAATATTAGTGGAGCATGGATTTAAGGTAAGCTATTTTCGCCCTGTAGGTAGACCTCAAACCTCCGTTACAGAGGGGCTTATCGACCCGGATGTTTTATTGATGAAAGAAGCTTTACAACTATCTTTCCCTGTCAGTGAACTGGCCCCTATCTTAATAGAACCGAATTATTTGAGCATCTACGCTAATAAAGATGTGGAAGCGGTGAAGGCTAAAATCTTAGAGCAGTATACTAAGATAGCTAGTAAATCAGATTTAATAATGGTTGAGGGCGGGCTTTCACCTGAAACCATGACCGCGTTCAACTTAAATAATATAGATGTCGCTGGATTTTTAAATTCAAAAGTTCTGATCATCTCCGGCGGTGTCAGTGATAATTCTATAGAGAAAATACTATTTTATAAAAATATTTTTGATATGAGAGGGATACCATTTGTGGGGGCTGTTTTAAACCAGGTACCACCGCACATGGTTGATAAGGCTAGAAACGAGTATTCTAAAATACTTAATAGTAGGGGTGTTAAAGTGTGGGGTGTAATACCCCGAAACTATGAGATAACTTCTCCAACCGTTAGAGAAGTCTTAGAATTATTAGAAGGTGATGTGCTCGTTAACGGTGATGTTAACAGGATTATTGGAAACATATTCATAGGTGCTATGCAAACCGAGTCTTCTCTAAGATATTTCAGAAGGTCTGAGAATAACGCTATTATAACAGGCGGGGATAGGCCTGATATTATATCAGCCGCTGTGGAGACGAATGCTTCTGTAATAATTCTAACAGGGAATCTAAGACCCACAGAACAGGTGTTGGTTAAGGCTGAGGAGAAAAATATCACGGTTATAATGGTTCCCCAAGACACTTATACCACTGTTAAAATTCTTGAGTCTCTTACAGGTAAAATCCGCCCATCTGACAGTTACAGAATAAATTTAACTAAGAAAATGGTGGCTGAGTATATTCCTTGGAGAGAACTTTACGCAGCTATTTAGTTTTTTGAAGTTCTTTAATTATTTTCTCAGCAACATCCACTCTTATTTTACCGATTTTAATAAGCTCCTCAACCACCCGATCTATAATATCCTCTCCCGCGCCGGCTGTAATCGCTATGTTTCTAGCGTGGAGCCTCATATGCCCTCTCTGAATTCCTTCAGTTGCTAAAGCCCTAATAGCCGCGAAATTCTGAGCTAAACCTAATGCAGCTGCAACCTCTCCTAATTCATTAGCGGTTTTCACATTCAAGATTTTTATTGCAAGCTGAGCTATAGGGTGAACTTTAGTAGCCCCGCCGACTAAGCCCACAGCCATAGGCAGTTCTATCGAACCTACTAAATTCCCTTCAACATCTTTCTCCCATCTTGTTAAAGGCTTATAACCACCGTTTAAAGCAGCGTATGCGTGAGCGCCAGCTTCAACAGCTCTTGTATCATTACATGTTGCCAGCATTAAAGCAGTTATACCGTTCATAATACCTTTATTATGTGTAGCGCATCTGAATACATCCGCTTCAGCGAACGCGTACGCGTCGATTATTTTATCCACAACATCTTCACCACCAAGAGCCTCTTTATCAAATGTTGCTTTAGCCCTTGATAAACGGTAAACTGCAAGATTTGAAATAATCCTTAAACCAACTCTGCCCCCTGTGATCTGGGATACTTTATCAGTAAGCGCCTCACACATAGTGTTGACAGCATTAGCACCCATAGCATCTCGAGTATCAACTAATAGATGAATGATAAGCATGGGGCCTCTCGCAGAGTCAAGTACTCTGACAACAACATCTTTAGCACCTCCCCCAAACCTGTTTAGAACAGGATCCTGCTCATTAGCTATTCTAAGCAGTTCTGCTTTATTATTTAAAAGCTCAACTCTCTTAGCATACGGGTCTCTTACTCCGAGAATTTGAATCTGACCTATCATAACAGGGTCGGTGCTATTTGTGTAGAAACCGCCTCGAATCCTAGCGAGTTTAGCAGCATTAGAAGCAGCTGCTACAACAGAAGGCTCCTCTATAGCCATTGGGATAAGATAGTCTCGACCGTTAATAAGAAAGTTAACGGCTATACCTAAAGGTATTCTCGTAGTCCCTATAACATTTTCAATCATTTTATCAGCGACGCTTGTAAGCGGGTCATCCACGTCGCCGAGTGTCTCTAAATCTTTATCTGTTAATCCAGCGAAATTTTTAACAAGTTCTCTTCGCTGAGTAATCTTTAACTTGTAGAATCCGCTTATATTCGAAGTCTTCTCCAAATAATCCACCTTCAAAAATATTGTGTAAAATAATTATTATATCCATTATTCCGCTATAAAAAAACTTTTCTACTAGGTATTTTAAATAAAATTTATAAAAAGGGTTGTCCGATTGATTTTAGAGGTTTTTTCATGCTAAAACACGCTCATATAATAGCGGTTTTGGTTGGTATAATTGTTCTCACTCCGTCAATTACAATCGTGAGTGTTAGCAATATTAACACTCCCTGTACAACAATGCAGGTTTTAACAGATGATGGTGTGCCTGTGGTCTTCGATGTTATAAAGAAGCCTGCAGCTTCTAGTAACGCGCCTGTGGCTGTTCTAATACACGGCTTCTCAGGTAATAGGAAAATGATGAAGATGATAGGGCTTGCTTTAGCTGATAAAGGTGTGGTATCTGTTCTGGTGGATTTAAGAGGGCATGGGGATAGTGGAGGCTTTATGAGTTATGTTAACAGTTTCGACGCTGATATTCAAGCTGTACTAGGTGAGTTAGCTAGTAAATCTTTAGGTAATATAAGCCGGCTTGTTTTTATAGGTCACAGTATGGGTGGAAGTGTGGCTGTAAATATGAGTAAAATCCTTCAACCTTTAGCTACTGTTGGAATCGCTCCTGCTATCTCACCTTCATCTGTTAATATTACTGACCCTGAAAATCTTCTATTGATAATATCTGAAGGGGACACTGTGATTGATAACCAGGCTGTTATTAACGCATTCTATGAATCGATTAACGGAACAGGTGAGCCTAATATTATATATTATGCAGGCGGTTCTGAAAAAAAGCTTTTCACAGATGATTATTCAGATCATCTTAGTGTACTTTACAGGCCTCCTGTTATAGATGAAATCGTTAAATGGGTTACAAGAATTGTTTTAGGGGTGGAAGAGTCTTCTTCAATTAACAGTGATCTTATCGGTGCATGTGTGTTCTCAGCTGTTATAGGTGGTTTAATGATCTTATTACCGTTCGGTCATAAAATATTGCAATATTTTAGGAAGCGGAATGGTACGCCTCTAGTTACTGTAGATATACGACCCCGTAAAGCGTTTATATACTCTGTAATAGGTTTTATAGCGGCAAGTGTGGGTGGGGCTGGGTTAACTGTTTTGTTATCTTTACCGTTTTTTATAGTAAGCCCGCTGCTTTTCACAAACTTTGTCACCGCGCTGTTTTTAGGGAATTCTATCGCAATAGGGGTTTTAGGAGGGGTTCAGCTTAGGAGAAAGATAGGTAAATCTTTTTTTAAAAGATTTTTTAACCTTATGTTAACTCGTAATCTAATTTATAATTTGATAGCAGGGTTTATTTTAGGAGTGTTATTAATCATACTATTCTATACCACTATCGGCAGTAATACCACATCTACTCTGTCAACATCACCTGTTAGACTAGCATTTTTAATGTTGTATTTGCCTGTATACTTGTTGGTTTTCCTATTATATGAGTTATTTTTCCGTGGTTTAATTAGACATGAGCTGGGTTCGGGAGTATTGTCAGCTATAACTAGCTGTATTATTCAGATAACGGTTATGCTTTCTTCGCTTCTAATTCAAATATTAATTGCAACAGTGATTCTGCAACAGAATGTTTCTTTCATACTACTGGGTCTTCCCTTCATAATCCTTCTTGTATCTGTTTCCACAATTATCAGCGCTGTTTTCTATGAGGCCTCTAATGGTTGGCTGACTCAAATACTCTCGAATGCTCTGCTACTATCCTCGATAGCTATAGCTTTATCGAATATAATCTACATATTCTAAATGTAATTGTTTTCCATATACCAGTTAATCGTTTCTTTTAACCCGCTTCGCAAATCATATTTTGGCCGATAACCTAGTTCACGCTTAGCTTTTTCAATGCTATACGCTCTGTTACAACAAACCGAGTCTGCTGTGCTAACATGATATAAGAAATTATCTCTTCCAAGCAGCTTGTTTACCCCCTGTATTGGAGCGATCATAAGCTTGGCTAGATTTTTTGAAATATGTTTACAAGGAGGTTTTCTATTTGTAAGTTCAGCTAATATTTTATAAACTTCATTATAGGTGTACGCTTTATCTTCACTGATAATATAAGTTTGGTTTCTCGACTTATCGCTTTTTTCTAAAGCTAAAGTAAAACCTTCTACAACATCTTTCACATGAACAAACTGAACAAGGTTTTCACCACTACCCACGATGAATCTTGTCCCAAGAGAATTTTTAGCGAAACATGTAATAGTCCAGTAGGAGACGTCGTTAACATTCCTGGGGCCGTATATTCCAGACGGTCTTATTATCGTGTATTCTAAGCCTTTTAAACCGTATTTTTTAACTATCTCCTCAGCTTTTAACTTAGATTTACCGTACTCGTATACAGGGTTAGGTTCAGTGTCTTCATCCGCGGGTGGATTTGGCACAGGCCCAATAACCTCGGTTGTACTACAGTAAATCAGCCGTTTAACCTTGTTTTTTAAAGCCGCTTCCGCTAAGTGCTCGGTGCCCTCGACATTGATTTTTTGATAGAGTTTTTTACTTCCGTGAAAAGTATAGTAGGCTGCTAGATGAATCACTACATCAACTCCTTGAACAACGCTTTTAATAGTTTCAGGTTTAGAAAGATCAGCGTATCTTAACTCGGAGACTAAGTTTTCAATCAATTCTATGTTGCTGTTCTCTCTTACCATACCTATAATCTGGTATCCTTTGCTAGCTAAATGCTCTATTAAATGGCTTCCTAAAAATCCTGACGCACCGGTTATGAGGATCTTCATATCTAGAACACCTTTAAAAGACTAAAATATTTCATATGGGTGTTTACAATCTCTCCTATATACCGTGTATGTGAACATTGATGGTATAGCAGCACCATCATATGGTTCTAAAGCGCTTCTCATATACATGTCCCCTAAGTTTGTAACTCTGAATATACCTGTGTTCGCTATGTCTTCCATTATTTTCTCTCTATTAGCGTTAGATAAAGCTAACCCTATTGATTGAACCTTGTCAACACCTTTAAAAGCAGTGTTAAAGGGGACCTGCTCTATGTGTTTAAGCGCTTCCTGTAATCTTTCCACAACTATTATTTCAATGAATCTTTTACGATTGTATATGTTGAATTCTGGAAGACTATCCGTTAACTCGTTTAAAACACTTTTCTCCTTAGAAATCACTATTGTCCACGGATTATCCTGGTTACTTGATGATAATACTTTGACGCCTTTAAATTGAAGTGTTCTTCTAGCGCTTTGGAGAAGATAAAGGCTATCGCCTTTATTTTTCATTTTAAATTCACCGCCGATAATGTCTAAGAATTTCGCTACACGCTCAGCGAACAACGAAGCCTCCTCAGCTTTACCTATAAACACTGCTTGAGTGGGGGAGCTGCAGAGCTGTTGATCGTAGATTATTATGTTTAAAGCCAGCTCTTTAGCTGCTGTTTCAGCTGAAGCCGCGTCTATAATAGCTAAGCCTGTTAAAGGACCGTTAACGACAAGTTTAGGGTGATGCGGGTTTTCAGCTATAAGTTTAGCTATAACGGTTCTAGCTGGTTCCCCACCCCAGAAGTTCACCAAACCTAAGTGAGCTTTAGTTAACAAATATTTTAGGGTTGGGCTGTCATGTGTAAAATAACTTATTACTATTGATGAGAGAATTCTCTCCGCCAGCTCGTTTTGTTCAGCAAGCTCCTTCAAGTTTTTATAAACTTCGATGATTCCAAGATAATTTGAAAGTGAGGGCTTAAGTATAGTTAAATTTCCTGTTATAAGTGAGAGTGTTGTTGGTATAAGGGGTGGTATCAGAGAGTTACCGGAGCTTATTATAAAAACAGGTCCTGCCGGCATATACTTGAAATACTCTTTTTCAGATATTTGAATGAATTTATAAAGGCCTTCAATGCCATTACTGAAAGACGCTTCCAAGTTTCGTCTAATATTCTCCTCGCTTAACATATATGATACTAGATTAAACTCTAATTCGATTAGACGTTCACTGTAACCTGTAGACTCGGATAAAGTTTTCTTTAAATTCTCTAGCCTTCCACTCTTTAGCTTCTCTTGCCATAGCAAGCCCAGTTTATTAAATATCATAATTCGGTCTTCTATAGGGGTCTTAGATAAGCTTAACTGAATTAACTTAGATTCTTTTAGAGTCTCCTCTAAAAACTTCTCACCGAGTTCGAATACGTCAATTCCCCCGATTGTTTTTTGAACAACATCATTTGTGGGTTTAAACGTCATTGGTTTTATATCCATTTTTAAACCTCTACTTCCTGCTCATCATTTCCTCTAATGTTCCACCACAGGCTCTTTGAAGATCCCATCCCTCTTGAGGTGTAAATCTTCTCACATATGTATATTCTTTACCGTAGAATCTATCAGAACTATGAGCTTTCATAAAATCGCCTGGATAGAATAGTTCAAGCCATGAGGTTGTGAACGGGTTGAATATCCCAAGCACACCTTCCTTGCCCTCGTCTTCTTCTATTAACTCGAATGTTTTAGGGTCTAGTAGAAAAACATGTGATAGGGGGTATGGTACTTTATCCATAACACCGAAGCGGTCGATTAAAGCGGTTAAGGTCTCCGTCATTCCTAAAACATCCATAAAAGGCGCTGGCTGTTCTTCCCCATGTTTACTCTTAGCTTTAAAATATTTTCTTGATAAACTGACTATTTTATCATATGAGGGTAGATCCGTGAATCCTTTAGTCCCTCCCCCTGTTACAACTAAACCTCCTTTTCCAAGATTAACAGGCGGGGCTGTAGTGACTAACCGGTACATTAATTTTTTCAAGAAATTCATTTTATCAAATTTATCAGCCATAAGGTAGACGCCGGCTGGTGCTGTGAAAAACAGTTTAGGCTCTTCCTTGCTTTTAAGGAATTTGACAACGTTTTCTTTATTTAATTCAAGTCTCTGCCAATCCGTAGTACCGTCTTTGTTTCTAACCAGATTCATACCATATAATAATGGGATTTTTTTATTATCTAGTGTTAGATCAACGAATGCCACGAAGTTTAGTTTATGTCTTAATTCTGGAGCTGCCATGAATAAGGCTATTCCTTTATTCTGCTCTAAAACATCGCCGTAAACATATTCAAATAAGTCTGTGTTAGCTTTAATCATTATAGCTAGGTCAATTGGACTCCTGTATATTTTAACAGGGGTTTTACCGGTGGTTCCGCTTGATGTAAAATACTCTCCTCCGGGTTCCGCGTCTTTTATTAAGAATTGTTTATGCCCTTCTCCTCTGAGCATATCCGCTGGTACAGCGAGCTTCGCTAAATCCTGGAAATCCGCGTTTTTAGGGTTAACATCTAATTTTTCAAAAGTCTCTTTATAATAATCGCTTCTACGAGAGAAGAAATCTAACGCCTCTCTTAAGAGGTTTTTCCTAAGTTTTTTAAGATAGTCCGCTGATTTATTAAATAAATCATTGCTGTTTACAAGACCCCATATTTTCTGAACGTAAGGATCTTTTAATAATTTACTCTTTAAAGCGGATTCAAGTATTTGTTTCGAATTCATTTTTCAACACCATTTTTAATTAAATTAGTTCTGCCTTTTTATTTTAATTCTATGGATAGATTTATTTATTTTTTGTTTTTCTAATATCGGGGTGATATAATGTGGGAGGAAGCGGATATTCCTATTTCCCCAGTGTCTATAAGTGACATGATAAGAGTGGTTGAAAACCGTGATAAGATAAAAGTTACGCGGTTCGATGTCGCGGAGCCGTATTTCAACCCTCCTGAAAACGCTGTAAAAGCCACATGTAAAGCTGTTAAAGAGGGTTACAATAGATACTCGCCGACTAAAGGCATCCCTGAATTAAGAGAGGGATTATCCTGTTTTCTTAAAGAGAGCAGAGGGGTCGTGTACTCTCCTGAGGAAATAATTGTCACACCCGGATCTAAGTTTGCATCTTACTGTGTTTTCGCTTCTCTTTTAAAACCGGGTGATGAAGTTATATTGCTAACTCCCTTTTGGAGCAGTTTCAAAGCTATTCCTACACTGCTCGGTGTGAGAAATATTAAAGAGGTGTTAACTGACCCGCCTTATAGACTTAATAGAAAACGCTTCCAGGAGCAGGTTACAGATAAGACTAAACTGGTTGTTTTAAACACGCCTAATAATCCCACAGGTGGAATACTAGATAAATCAGATCTTGAATTTATTGTAGACTTAGCTTTAGAGAAAAACTTCTATATTTTATCAGATGAAGTTGACTGGGCTTACACTTATGATGGTAATGTTCATTATAGTCCTGCAGCTATTAAAAGCGGGTTTGAAAGAACGATTATCATAGACAGTTTCTCCAAAGTGTTTTGTATGACTGGTTGGAGAGTCGGTTTCGCAGCTGGGCCTCGGAGTGTAATTGATAAGATGAATATAATTCAACAGCATACTGTGACAGCTCCCGTGACTTTTGCGCAGAAAGCTTGTTTTGAAATTCTAGCCGACTATAAAAAATATGTTAAAAACCTGGTTTCCTCAGCCTTAAATAAGAGGAACATGATTGTAGACGGGTTAAGGAAGATTAACAGATTAAAATATCATGTTCCAGCTGGAGCGTTTTATCTTTTCCCACGTGACTTAGAATGCGTTAACTCGGAGACGCTGTCAATTGAGCTTTTAAATAAGGCGCACGTAGCCGTCACACCAGGAGCAATCTTCGGAAAAGGATCTGAATACAATTTTAGAATCTGTTATGCTATCCCGGA
>JAWBON010000033.1:0-12519 GCA_038826135.1 Candidatus Odinarchaeota archaeon
ATAGTCTCCTCTTTTAAAAGCCTTGAACCGTTTTTTGAAAGAAAAGATTTAGAAATAGCTTACGCATCCGGTTGGGCGCTTAAATATAAGCCTAGAAGCTGCTCAGCTGCTTTTCCTTTAAGCAGCCACGCAGACTACTATCAACTATTAAACTTTGTTGAAGCATGCTCACCTAAAAAAGTATATACGTGCCATGGTTTCGCGGCGGATTTAGCGAAAGCCATAGAAGTCAAGCTAGGGATTAGAGCTCAACCTCTCCAGGATATATTTCAGAAAACACTGCTGGATTTTTAATTTACACAAAAATAGGTTTCATAACTTATTATGATAATGGAAACATCAAGTACAGGAAGAAAACCGCTAACATTATCAGAACGGATCCGATTACCACCGCTTTAGGACCAACCTTTAACCCTGTTGACTCATCTTGGAAGAATCTAATCAAGCCAGCGCCCGCTATAGGCATCTGCGCCTCTTCCCTTCTCTTCCTAGTTTTAGACATAACATCCCACCTGAATCTAAATTATCAGTATAGATTTATAAGACTAGCGTTATAAAATTGAATTATTAGGATGTGGTGTAATGACTTTCGAACATGATTATGAAACTATCTTCGATTTAATCAAGCAGCATCATAGTTGGATGTCTAACACTATTAATCTGATAGCTAGCGAGAATGTGGCTTCAACAGCTGTTAAAGAAGCGATGATATGTGATTTCGGCGACAGATACGCTGAAGGTTGGCCTGGTGAAAGAGTCTACGCTGGCTGTAAATACATAGACCAGGTTGAGTTAATAACAGCTAAGCTGGCGAGACAGCTTTATAACGCTGAATTCGCTGATGTTAGACCGATTTCCGGTGTAGTCGCCAACTTGGTAGTGTACACGGCTTTTACAAATCCAGGTGACCGTATAATGGCTTTATCCATACCTGACGGCGGTCATATAAGTTCCGGTAAGGAGAAGATGTGGGGGACAGCTGGTAAAGTTCACGGTTTAAAAGTTCAAAACTTTGTTTTCGATGAAAAAGAGATGTGCATCGACTTAGATGCTACGAGAAAGAAAATAAAAGAGCTTGAGGAGAAAGGGGATCATATCTCATTATACCAGTTAGGGGCAAGTGTTTTCCTGTTCCCGCACCCGGTTAAAGAAATTAAAATGATCGCTGAAGAATACGGGGCGTTCGTCAACTATGATGCAGCTCATGTAGCCGGCTTGATAGCTGGTAAACGCTTCCAGGACCCTTTAAGAGAGGGAGCTGACTCAATGACCTTCAGCTCCCATAAGACCCTGCCAGGCCCGCAGCACGGTGTTGTTCTATCATGGAATAAATACGCTGAATACATTAAGAAAGCTGTTTTCCCCGGGAGTACAAGCAACCATCATCTTCATAATGTAGCCGCGCTGGGTGTAGCTCTAGCTGAAATGATGAAGTTTGGAGAAGAATATGCTTCTCAAATTGTTAGGAACGCTAAACAACTGGCGGCTTCACTTTACGAATTAGGGTTTAACGTTGTCGCGGAGCATAAAGGTTTCACAGAATCTCATACTATCCTTGTTGACATATCTAAACTAGGGGATGGAATGCAGGTGGAGCGTGATCTAGAGATGGCTAATATCATAGTTAACAGGAACCTCCTTCCCTGGGATATTAGAAACGGTAGAGATTATATGAGGCCGGGTGGAATAAGGCTTGGTGTAAGCGAGGTGACTAGACTAGGGATGAGAGAGTCTGAGATGAAGGTGATCGCTGAACTGATTAAAAAAGTTGTGATTGATAAAAAACCAGCTGAAAGAGTAGCTCAAGATGTTTCACAGTTGAGGAGAAACTTTCAGAAACTCCATTACTGCTTCGATTCAAGCAGAGGAGCCTATGAATATATACAGTTAAGGAAGTGAAACAGTTATAGATATATTTAATAGTGAATTTAAATATAATAATTAAAGGGTGTCCGAAAAAAATTGGGTTTTAGGATACCTGTTTTACTATATAACTATAAAATCAGTTAATATTCTCCACCGAATCTTCCTATAAATAACCATTGATTATGAAGGGGGATTAACTTGTTAGCTAAAGATTTAATGACAGTGGATTTTAAGTTTGCTGAAGTTCCTGGAACAAGGCAGGACGCTATTGAATTATTCAAGAAATACGGTGTTTCAGGTCTACCTGTTCTTAAAAAAGGTACCTCAAAAGTGCTTGGAATAGTTACAAGAAACGATATGATGCGTAAACCATCTGAAACCCAGCTAGCTCTTATAATGTCTAGGAATCCTATAACCATTTCAGAGAATACACCGATTCAAGAAATCGCTAAGATCATGTTGGAGAAAGATGTAACATATCTGCCTGTAGTCGACGGAGAGGATATGAAAGGACTTGTAACCATAGCGGATGTTATCTGGAAAGGTATAGCCAAGCTTGAACTCACCAGCAGTATAAAACCGTACGTTTTAAGACAGGTAACCGCTATATGGGATAAAACCCCTATCAACATAGCTTACATAATTCTGCGTCTAGCTAAAACCCAGTCTCTAATAGTTTTAGACGACACAGGTCAGTTAACAGGAATAGTCACAGACGGTGACATAATATCTAAAAGCGAGGTTAAAATCGAAGAGAGTACATCTAATCTCCACTCTACAGGTGAAGGATCCGACTGGGACTGGGAGTCCGCTAGCATACTCTATATAACTAGAAGAGTCCTCCACCTGCCAGCTAACCCTATCTCAGAGATTATGGTAAGAAATGTTGTAACAGTTAACGAGTATACGTCGATATCTGATTGCGCTAATAAAATGAGAGCCTATGACATCGACCAGATGCCTGTGTTGAATGCTGAAGGAGACTTAACAGGTTTAATCAGAGACGTTGATCTTTTAAAAAGCTTAATGACTAGAAAAACTGGCTGAGCTGCGATTGCTTAACTTTATCGCTTTCGAAAAGTGCTTTAATATTCATTTTAACTATTTCTAATCTATCAGATAAGTACGCTGGTAACTTATATTTATCAATCATTTTCTCAGCGACTTCAACGTATTTTTCAATACCTCCTTTATACACGGTTGGAAGTATTTTACCGCCGCAACCTTTATTATAACATACACCGTTTAACGGGACACGCCTATATTTTTTATTACAACGCTGGCATCTGAACTGCTGTTTCGTGAAAGCGCCAAGGTTTCCTATAATATCTGGGAGAAAATGTGATAATATAACCCTTAACGCAACATCTGAAACATTAACAGCTACTATTTTCTCAGCCATACCAAGCTGGGCTTCAACTTTCTCCAGCATAGCTCCAAGCCTCTTATAAGAGGTTTCAACCGGCCCTCTATTAATGTCAGAGGTGTTATGGGTGAACTTGAAGCATTCAAACACATCCGCTCCGCTAAGACGCTGTTCAACTATAGGTATCATTTTAGAAATCCTCTTCGGCTCAGTTAATTTTAACGTCTCCTGGTAGAATTCCAGAGGATACCCTGAACCCACATCTAGATTCCAAACCTCATCATCAACCTCGTAGGGGTTAAGCCTTGTTGTTAAAACCAGAGGCGCATCCATCATACCGCCTCTTTTGCCTGGAAGGAAGCTCTTACTGAAGTTTAAAAGAGCGTCTAACCCTAACATTATCGAATCCTCATCCGAATCACAATTCCTCCTCTTCGCCGCATGCCAGAACGGGTGAGCGTAACCAGTGCTGGTGCTTGTAAACCCTACGATTCTACCTAGAATACCCGCAGATGTGTGAGGTGCTAGACCGATAATTAAATGACCTATAAGATCAGCCGGGTTGCTAACATTATAGTATGGTTTCAACCCGTAATGCTTCTCTAATAATTCATCTACGAATTTAGCTGTTTTAACAAGACACGCTGCAGCAGCTTCAGGTATAACTATATCTTGAACCTTTAACTCTAGGATTTGATCTTCACATGTGAGAGGATTACCCTCATAATCATGTGTGTAGCCTAATTCAACCAGTTTTGAAACAGGGGTTTTCACCTCCACTGGTTTGAAATGAGTTAAAGGCGTGTTAGTAGTGTCAAACCTTATAGTACCATCCTTGTAGACGCTAAGACTGTATTTGGATCTTAAAATCCCTTTCTCCAACTGTTCAGGAATCTTTAAATCACTCATCATACCTACAACGCATTTAACATCAACCCCGTTGCTGAGCCCCAGTTTTTTTAAAGCTCTCTGATATATTAAACGGATATCCAACTCTCTTTTCTCAAATGGTTTAGTCTCGATTTTACAATTCGGGCATACAGGCTTATTTAAACGTGCTCCGCAACTATTACACACGTTTACAATTATGGATCTGCCTCCGCAGCTGTCACATATTGATTGAAGTGTCCTCCTACCGCACTTAGAGCACTGGAGGTTGGCTACTTCAACCTCAATTAACCCTTTTTCACAAGCTGTTAATATACTTCTTTTACTACCCCCTGACAGCCCTATTGGGAAAAGAGAGTTTACAGGCGGTGTCATCGCCCGCATTTTAGCTTTCTCCGGCCTACCCATACGCGCCCCTATGTAATGAGGGGCTTTAGCCATAATCTTAATATTTGAAATCTTGTTAACCGCGTCTAACCCGTTGACCGCGTCTTTCCCAATCTCCTCCACACCAATCTTATTAGGGTTCATCACACCTAAAGATTCTAGAAGAGGCTGAGCATGCTCCTCTATAATTATTCTATCACCCTCCAATCTATGCGGTAAACATATTTTTTCCAAGATCTCTTTAACACCTGATTCAACAGGCAGCTTCAATATAGTGCTCTGCGGAGAGTGTGAGGCAACCACAATATCACGGAGTTTTATAACATCTCCCGCGCCTATATCATGCCAGTGATATGTGTAATCCGGGTGAAGCGGTATTGAAAGAATCTTAGATATTAAGATAGCTTCATCAGGGCTCGGTTTAACCGTCAACGGTTTATTTACAAGCTCCATAAGTCTTTCCGTTTTAACCCCCACTCTTCTAGCCGCTTCCCCGTAATCGCCGGCTAAGTTTTCTCCCACACTTTTCCTTAAATCTTGAACCCACCATTCAGGAACATATCCTGATCTTATAAGTGGGTGATTGTTTTCAAGGAACTCACCGTAACCGAAGAGAAGATCCCCTAGGAAAAGTATTTTTTTAACATTTTTACCGTGTTTTAAAGCGTCTTCAACAGTGTTAATTCGAATAACAGAACCGTCTTTTAACAGCACTGTAGGCCCGTCTATAGTATCCACAGGTAGTACAACAGAACCCTTCCCCGGTCTTTCAGTTCTTATATGAGTTCCAGGGGCTAGGAAACCGTCTAAAATATACATTGTAGCCGGGTTAACACCTGACGCTGCTAAACCAGTGTTCCGCGACCGCCCGTATCTTAATCTGAAGCCGCCTATAGCTGAAGGGTGAGCGAAAACAGGGCGGCCGGCTATTACATCAGAAATATATTTTGAACTCGGCTGTATTTCACTTATACAAGACTGGGTTTTACTATCATTAGCAGAGGCACGCTTAATATTTTTAAGCCAATCCCAGCCTTCAATTCCAATACTTTGAACAATTTTAGCTATTTTAGGAGCCTTAGATAACACTCCGTCGTTTAAAACCAGAACCGCCCCACCTCTCACACGGTTTGTTTCAATCCTAGGCAGGTCTCTGAAACCAGATACCTCCTCTTTTTCAGTAGGCTCCCCTGTGATCTCAACCGGTATATTCCTCAGAGCCTCCCTCCTTTCTTCAACAGTGCTAGGATACTGGAGGTTCATTATCTTATCATATATTTCAATCTCTTCTACAAATCTCTCTATCTCCTCTTCAGTAGGCTTATAACGTTCTAAACCGAGGAGTTTACGCACAAAATCCCCTACTATAACTGTTTGAGCGGCTTCAGTGCCGCCGGCGGCTCTAATAGGCCCTGCGAAATAGATCGCTAAGTACCGTGACCCGTCAGAATTATTTTTTATTTTCACACCGGCTATACCCTCTATAGGCCCAGCGGTAATACCCTCTGTTAAAATAGCTAAGGCTGCGCGGATAGCAAGCTCCGCCGCTTTCTCTTCATCAAACCGGCCTAGCTTACCTGTAGCGATTTCCTCAGCTATTTTAAAAGCCACCTGCTCCCTGCTCATACTCGCCGACAGGTCTCTTATCCTCTCAGCCACCCCTTTAGGGCCTATAAGCCCTTCAACTCTAGCAGCAACATCCCTGGCGGGTGTGATCTCCGGCTCAGTGTCAGGGTCAAGCCCTATACTTCTAGCCTGACGTGCAATACTATATATTTCATTAAACTCTTCCTCAAGTTTTTCAAAATATTTTTTAGTAGACTCGTTCAATTGCTGCAAAACTATACCTCTTCACCTAGTCTTCCGCATATATCCTGCACAATATTAAAGTCTTCCAAGGGGGTTGACTGCCTGTTCTCTTCTTATAATCTTCACCCGCTGTTAGCTTTCTCTTCTCAATACACTTATCACAAACCTCGTGACGTGGATCAGACGGGCCGTCACAGTTACAGCAGTGAAGTATTAAAACCTCTCCCAGACTACCTATAGTAGACCAGAAATACTCATCCTCATTGTATTCAGGTTTAAAAGAAGGCCATTTTTCAAAACCCGCTTGTTTATCAAGTGAATCCCTTAACTTAGCGAAGAATTTCTCAAACCCTGTCGTATAATATACCTCCAGTTCTTTCTTCTATCCCTAAACAGGGACTTAACTCTTTTAATAAATACAGTTCTCAACCATCTAAAAGTATCTAGCAAAGGGTTAATTTTAGATTTCTCAAAACCGTATTTGATAGATATGGGCGCCTCCTTGATAATAAACCCCTTCTGCCTCGCATCTATAAGTATCTCAGTCTCAGCTGCAAACCTGCGGTCACGTGTTTCAACAATCTTCAGAACAGCTGCCTTAAAAGCTCTGAACCCGGATTGACTGTCTGTAACTGGCACCCTGAAAAAAAACCGTAAAATCGCGGAAGTAATCATGTTACTTATAATTCTCTCAGCCGGCATAGCTTGAATATTCTCTTTTGTAAGGAATCGTGAACCCACCACTATATCTGAACCAGTCTTCTTCAAATATGAGAGTAGTCTTTTAATCTCAACAGGTTTATGCTGGTAATCCCCGTCTAAAGTGACGACGATACTCGCCCCCGTCTTTAAAGCCGTCTTGAAACCGGTTTTCAAAGCCACACCTTTTCCCATGTTAGTCTTATGTCTTACCAGTATCACATCCATGTGTTTAACAATCTCAGCGGTGTCATCTACACTACCATCATCTACCACAATCACCCTGTCCACATATTTACTAGTCTCCTCCACAACCCTTCTAATATGAGCTGACTCATTATAGGCAGGGATCACCGCGACAATCATTAAAACCACCAAGACTTATCAACTATCATAGTTCATAATTAGAATTTATATTTAACTAAACCCTTCTATTAACCGTTCAGTAAAATATAACACGGTTTGATGTGATATCTGTGGCCTACGGTACATTCTATGTTGAAACATTCGGTTGCTCACTAAACATATCAGACACCGAGTTTTTAATAGGCGAGCTTTTAAAAAAAGGCTTCACTGTTTCAAGACTTGAAGAAGCGGATATAATAATAGTTAACACATGCGCTGTTAAAGAGCCGACTGAGAAAAAAGTGTTAAACTATCTTAGAAAAATAGATAAACTTGGTAAAAGGATGATAATAGCCGGGTGCCTTCCGAAAATAAACTTGGAGAGTGTTAAACAAGCCATACCCTCATTTAACGCTATAATAACACCCTCCTCATACCAGCTTATAGGCGTGATCGCTGAACGTGTTTTAAAAGGAGAAACAGGTATAATAGTGGATGAAGAACTACCTTTACCTGTTTTCAGGGATTTTCAAGTCAAGAGTAAAACAGGCATTATCCCCATCGCGTACGGTTGCTTAAACCAGTGCTCATACTGTTGTGTGAGATTCGCCCGCGGCCGTTTGAGAAGCTACCCCGTAGAGCAAATAATAGAATACGCCTCCAAACTGGTTCGCAGAGGCTGTGTAGAATTATGGTTAACAGCTCAAGACACAGCAGCCTACGGCTTAGATATTAAAACAGATCTAAGCCGGCTGCTAGTTGAAGTTAACTCTCTCCAAGGCAATTTCATGACTCGAGTTGGCATGATGAACCCTAAAAGCGCTTATAGGATTATTAACACACTTTTAGAATCTTTTAAAGGCGGTAAAATATACAAGTTTATTCATCTACCGATTCAATCAGGAGATAATCAAACACTCGCCTCTATGAATAGAGGATACACTGTTGAAATTTTTAAAACGATTATAGACAGGTTTAAAGCAACCCACCCGGATATAACAGTTTCAACCGATATAATAGTAGGCTTCCCAGGTGAAACCGAAGTACAATTCAAACACTCACTGGAACTTATAGAAGAATTAAAACCGGATATTGTGAACATCTCCAGATACGGCGATAGACCAGGCGCACTGTCAGTAAACCTCCCCGATAAGATTAAAGGCGCGATTATAAAACGTAGAAGCAGGCTGCTAACAGAGATTGTTCGCAAAATATCATTAGAGAAAAACTCTAAATGGATAGGCTGGATAGGTGAGGCTGCGGTTGTGGAGAGCGCTCCTAAAACCGGCTATATTGCAAGAAACTTCGCTTATAAACCCATACTTTTAGCAGATAATAATCTAACACTGGGTGAAAAACATATTATCAGAATAGTCGACTGTCGACCAGGATACCTAATAGGAGAAGTACTGAAATAAAATATATTATTCAATGTGTAACACTTCTCCAGTTAACACCCAGCTCATCAGCTAATTCTCGCACCCGGCTCACCTCCTCACGATAAACAGGTCTAGAAACATCAGAATATCTCTTATCGCTGACAGCTATATGGCAGGGTCTGTACTGCTCCATTATGTTAACCGGTGCGTTAGGGATTTCTTTAGCTATCCACTCTAAAACAGGCTTAGAGCAACACTCATAGTGATTAGGTAACACTAAATGTCTTATAATAATAGAGGATAAACCCTCAGTGACATTAACATAAGCCCTCTTAATATTCCTAGTTATAACAGTCCAGTAATTCTCAACACTTGAAAGTCTTTTAGCGCATTCATCCGAACCGTATTTAAAATCAGGAAGCCAAAGATCTATCAAATCAATCAGAAGACTCATACTTTCATTTGAATGATAAAAATTACTATTCCATATTTGAGCTATGTTAACATCACTTAGTAATAGAGCTCCCAGTATCGTGTAAAGATTAGGTGTAGGCTCACCCCCAACCCAGTTAATGTTTTTAGCCCCTGAACTGTAAAGGTCAAGTATAATATAAGCTAACTGCGCATCGCTCACGGGATAACCGGATCCGGGTCTAAAAGATATATCATAGTTCTGGCATTGCGTACACGCGTCTAAAGGCGCATGTTATACGCGCACCTAAAAGTACAGCCGCTGAAGAAAACCGTGCCGGAGGGTATAAGCTGCCTCTCCTCCCCCATATGTAGAAAATAGGATGAAACCCTGGCAGTCTTATCAACCCCGCAGAACCCTGTCATATCCTTAAAACGGTTAACTTTACACCTTCGCTCACATAGAATACACTTTTCAAGCATTCTCTCAGCTGTAAGCCTCTTAACTTCTAGAAAACTTAACCCCTCCAAACTTTTTTCACCAATCTTAGCCGGGTCAACTATTAAACCAGTGTACGCACTAGGGAAATCCGCAGCCACTCTATCATGTATTTTCAAAGCTTCTTGCAGATCCTTAACAATCCCCGTTGCTTTCCTTATTTTTTTACAAACCAGGTATTTAGCCAGACGCTTATGTTTTACAACCTCATCATAATGGGTTAACATTTCCAATACCCCTGTCAGTAATCCAATTAAAATAAAACAGTTTAAGAATTAAATGTTATCTAGAATTTCATCGCTAATTATTTAAGCATCTTAGCTAAATTTTCAATAAACAGTTGCAGGGTAGCCTTTATATGATACCGATAGCTAAACCGGTCATCCAAGAGGAAGAGATAAATAACGTTATCAGCGTTTTAAAATCAGGTTCTCTCGCCCAGGGGAAATGGGTTAAACAATTTGAAGAAGATTTCTCCAATTACATAGGCGTTGATCACGCTGTAGCTACAGTTAACGGTACAGCTGCACTAGACATTGCTTTAAAAGCTTTGAAAATAAGTCAAGGGGATGAGGTGATTGTTCCGGATTTTACTTTTATATCTACAGTTAACTCAATTCTCTTCCAGAATGCAAAGCCTGTGTTCGCGGATATAGAAGAAAAATTTTTCACAATAGATGTAAACGATGTTTTAGAGAAAATAACAGGTAAGACTAAAGCTATTATTTGCGTTCACCTGTTCGGTCAACCTTGTGATCTCGAAGCTTTAGGCGAGATATGCGAAGACCGTCATCTCTTCTTGGTTGAGGACTGCGCTCAAGCTCACGGCGCCGTATATAACTCTGTAAAAACAGGGTCTAAGGGAATCGGTTGTTTTTCATTCTACGCCACCAAGAATATGACTACAGGAGAGGGTGGGATAGTTACAACCAATGATAAAAATATAGCTGAAAGACTTAGGCTGTTAATAAATCACGGTCAATTAGAGAAGTACGTGCACGGGGTTTTAGGATATAATCTGAGAATGACCGATATTCAAGCAGCAATAGGTGTAGCTCAGTTAAAAAAACTTGACAATTTAAACTTGAAGCGTATTAAAAATGCGGATTACTATAATAAGAATATAATTAACAGAAAGGTTGTTAAACCTTTTAGGCGTGAGAGTTCTGTTCACGTATACCATCAATATGTTTTAAGAGTCATCGATAGAGAAAGTTTTGTAGCCTATACCCACTCGAAAGGCGTGGCGACTGCTATTCACTATCCTAAGCCTGTTCATCTCCAACCATTGTATAGAAAGCTGAATTATGATGAAAAACTGTGCCCGGTATCCACAAATATATCTAGAGAAGTTGTGAGCATACCTGTACACCCATCTTTATCAGGCGATGATTTAAACTATGTAGCGTCAGTAATAAATGAATGGTGATTTAAATGGATGTTGGCGTAATAGGTATAGGAAATATGGGTCGAAATCATCTTCGAGTTTACTCTGAATTAAGATGGGTCGACCGAGTATACTACTATGACACTGATCCTGTGAAAGTCGCTAATTTAACTGGTAAATTCGAAGGCTGTACCCCATGTAATTCTTTACCTGAATTACTCCAAAAGGTCGATGCCGCAAGCATTTGCGTTCCGACAGAGAATCATTTCGAACTAACTAAGACATGTTTAGAAAAAGGCGTGAACGTGCTAGTTGAGAAACCTATCGTAGCCAATTTGAAGGAAGGGGAGGAACTTCTAAAAATTTATCAAAAACACAAGGTCATCCTAGGAGTCGGTCATATTGAGAGATTTAACCCTATTATTAGAGAAATAACTAAACTTTTAGACCGCCCTAAATATATTGAAATAAAAAGACATAATCCCGCATCATCTCGTATAACCGACTCCTCGGTTATAGATGATTTAATGATTCACGATATAGATATAGTCTGGAACATCTTCTTTAATAAAACAGTAAAGTATGATATTAACCCTTTTGGTAATCATAATTTTTGCACTGTAGTGACATTATTCGAAAACAATATTGTATTATTATCCGCAAGTCGACTCTCCCCTAGAAAAATTAGAACAATCTATATAGAAGGAGACGGGCTGTCAATAGAAGGTAATTTCATGGATCAGGAGGTTTTCATCTATAAGAAACCTACAAAATACTCTGTTGAAGATGATAAATATGTTCAAGAAAACATTATAGAGAAAGTGCTTATCAATAAGATTGAACCTTTAAAAGAGGAGTTAAAACAGTTTATCATATCAGTGAAAACAGGTAACCCCTTCCCAGTCACCCTTGAACAAGGATTGCTTAATTTAAAAATCGTTGAGGTGATAAAAAATAAGCTTCAAACATCCCACAGCAGTGGTTGAAAGTGATAAAATCGGTGAAGGCACAAAAATATGGCACTTCGCTCATGTCCGTGAGGGTTCTGAAATCGGAAGAAATTGTACCATAGGTAAATCTGTATACATAGATACAGGTGTTAAAATAGGTGACGGGGTTAAAATCCAAAATTTTGTATCAATATATAAAGGTGTAGTAATCGAAAGCGATGTCTTCATAGGCCCCTCAGTTACCTTTACAAATGATCTTTTCCCAAGATCCTTTATTTGGGATCAGAGCAAGATCACACCAACATTGATTAAAAAAGGCGCCAGCATAGGTGCTAATTCAACAATCATTTGCGGTATAACTGTCGGAGAATACGCGCTTATCGGCGCTGGCAGCGTAGTCTCGAAGAGTGTACCCGACTACGGCTTAGTGTACGGTAACCCTGCTAGACTGAAAGGGTACGTTTGCTATTGCGGAAAAAAATTGGGTAAAATAGTTGAAAAACAAGCTGATAAGACAATCTACATATGCCACT
>JAWBON010000034.1:0-12155 GCA_038826135.1 Candidatus Odinarchaeota archaeon
ATCCAATGGGCTTTGACGGGTATACCTTATTCTTTTCTGTATTTCAGGTTTAAGCCACTCCCAGAAAAGCTTGTAAAGCTCGTTTATTCTTATTATTAAACCGTCGATAAAAACAGGCGCTGGAGCTAATTCTCCGCTCCGCATATAGTCGTCTATTGTTATCATAACCTCTTGAGCTCTACCAACAGCGAAAACGGGGATTAAAACTTTACCGCCGTTTTTAATAGTCTGGTTTATATCGCTCACGAATTTGCGCTCAGTTTTTTGAGTTGAAGGGTGTTTATCCTCAGGACCACCATACGTTGACTCCATTATTACAATGTCACCGCCCTCTGCTTTCAAATCAGCCATATCGAGTGTCCGAGTGTGTCTGGTGCTGATATCGCCTGTATAGAAAATAGTTTTATCCCCGAGTGTGAGCTTAATCATCGAGGATCCTATTATATGCCCCGCATTGTAAAAGGTGACAGTGACATCGTTTTTTAATTTATATTTAACCCTGAAATTCACATCGAAGGAATTCTTTCTTATTAACATGATGTCATTCATAGTGTACGGGACTGTTTCACCGCTTTCTTTAGCTATTTTAAGATTATCCGTAGAAAGTATCTCGGTGATATCCTGGGTTGGAGGTGTAGTGAGCAGTTTACAACCATATTTACCTAACATAGCTGGCACATACCCTGAGTGGTCTAGGTGAGCGTGGCTTAACAATATGTAGTCTGGTTTATCAGGTGATTCAAGCGGGTACTTTCCCTCCTCCCCTTCACTTAGATTAACACCTGAATCAAATAGAAAACAGCCTTTTTTCGAAGAAACTAGGAAAGAGGATCTGCCTACCTGCTTCGCACCGCCTAGAAAAATTATCTCTATATCTTCACTCAAAAACATTCCTCTAATATTTAGTTAAGACATTAACCATATTCAGTTATTTTATTAAGTTTAACTATATTAAAAACTACTATTTTAAAGATGTTTGCTAAAAGTAATAATCTAAATTACACTATATTATGTTAAAGATAACAATAACTATATAGAATCATGAGATTATTCTTGAGGGATGTTATGTCTGGTGATGAGTTTCTGACAGCAGAGGCTGATTTAAACCAGATCCCTCCGACTTTAATAACGCTGTTAGGTTTAAAGAAAACTGAATTTTTAGCTGAACCTATAGGAATCATCACCGAGAACGCTAAATGCGAGCGGATAGTTGTAATACTTTTAGATAATTTCGGCCTATTCGAATGTGTATATTATAAACCGCGTTTCATAATAACAAATGTTAAAGCGATTGTTTTACTGAACTCTGATGATCCTTTCACTAAAAATGTAATGACCACTATAATACGCGGCGGAGCTGGCGGTAACAGTTTCAATCTATTCAACTACATTGTTAACAATGGTTTGAAAGCTCAATTAATAGGGTGCTCTAACGATATAGAACTGTTAGGCACCGCTTTTAACACCACTATAACAAAAGATGACACTGAAACCTATGTTCAAGCGATTAAACTATTAAACCGTGTGGATCTCTTATGGATGCACTTCTTAGATTTTGAGAGACTGTACTCAACCTATAATTTTCAACCACCTATTACAACAGCTCAAAAACTGATCACCCGCACAGATAAATGGATATTAACATTGCATAAACAGCTTAAAGAGAATTCGCTGCTTATCGTTATAGGAACCCACGGGAATCGAAATATGGAAATGGGGTACGAAGAGCATTATAAGCGGCTGAGAGGCGCCAGTGTTCCTATAGCGGTATTCATAGAAAAATAGGGCTTAAATAATTATTTGAGTTAAACTATTATTGGTGAGTTTTTTGCTATTCCGCGAGCTTTCAGAGTACTATCAGCGATTGGAAAACACAACTAAGCGGCTCGAGATGACTGATATCCTCAGAGAGCTGATATCTAAGCTGGATCCGGAAGATATTGATAAAGTAGTGTATATGACTCAGGGTAAACTTCACCCCGACTGGTACGGTTACCCTGAGATCGGGATGGCGGAGAAAACGGTTTTAGACGTTATATCCGCTACGAGCGGTGTACCTGTTGAAAAAGTAACCTCTCTTCTGCAAGAGACTGGTGACATCGGCTTAGCTGCGGAAAAAGCTCTGAAAAACAAGATTCAGAGAACAATAATCCAGGAGTTTGAGCCGTTGACAGTTCAATACGTGTATAATCAGCTTGATAAAATTACGCGTCTATCCGGGAAAGGCTCAAGCGAGGATAAGAAGAGACTTTTTTCAGGATTACTTCACAGATGTATACCGATAGAGGCTAGATATATTTCTAGAATAGTTACCGGTAATCTTAGACTGGGAATAGCTGACATGACTCTTATGGACGCGCTCTCAATAGCTTTGGCTGGGAGTAAAGCTAGCAGGGAGGATATTGAGAGATCCTACAATATTTGCTCTGATCTGGGTTTAATAGCTAAGAATCTTCTTCAGAGTGGAGTGGACTGGCTTAAAACAATTCAGTTAAAGGTCGGTGTCCCTGTTAGAATGATGCTAGCGCAGCGGCTTTCAACAATAGAAGAAATATTTGATAAAATAGGCCGGTGTGCTGTCGAGTATAAGTATGATGGTGAACGCTTCCAAATTCATAAGGATAAATCAGATATAAGAATATTCTCTCGAAGATTAGAGTCTATAACCGAGCAGTACCCTGATGCTGTTGAAATAATAAGCGATTCAGTGAAATGCGACACCTGCATCACCGAGGCTGAATGCGTAGCCGTCGACCCTGATAATGGTGAAATACTGCCTTTCCAGCAATTAATGCATAGGCGTAGAAAATACGAGGTTGAAGAAGCTGTTGAAACATACCCTGTGAAACTATTCTTCTTCGACTGTCTTTACAGCGACGGACGTCAGATGATTGATAAACCCTATCCTGAACGAAGAAATTTACTGGAGAAAATTATTAGAGTGAACGATAGATGCGAGCTATCAACTCAGATAATCACAGATAACAGGGATGAGTTTGAAAGATTCTTTCACGAAGCGGTTTCCGCTGGCTGTGAAGGTGTTATCGCTAAATCTATACTGGAAGACTCGCTCTATCAGGCTGGTGGCAGAGGCTGGCTCTGGATAAAATATAAGCGCGATTACAGATCGGAGCTTACAGACACTCTTGACCTAGTTATTGTAGGCGCGTATGTCGGGAAAGGTAGGAGAGCCGGCACTTACGGTACACTTCTAGCAGCCTGTTATGATCCCGACAGTGACGTGTTTAAGACTGTAGCGAGGGTGGGTAGCGGCTTCAAAGACGAGGATCTTTCAAACCTGTCCAATATACTGAAAAACCTTATAGTGCGCTCGAAAAACCCTAGAGTGGAAACAAATCTTGAACCTGATTATTGGATTCTCCCTAAACTAGTTATAGAAGTGAAAGGAGCTGAGTTAACGCTAAGCCCTATTCACACCTGTGCTTTTTCAAAAATAAAAAGCGGGGTTGGATTGGCTATAAGATTCCCCCGATTCACCGGTCGCATAAGAGATGATAAATCCCCTGAGGAGAGCACTACCGAAGAAGAGATAGTGGAAATGTATAATAATCAGATGAAAAGAATCAAGTAAAAACCCTGCTCGTATAAAAGGTGGTTGCGTGAAGACCTATGATGTTATTGTTATAGGAGGAGGCCCAGCGGGGTTATCCGCCGCTATTTACACAAGTAGAGCTAATTATAAGACGCTTCTCATCGATAAAGGCGGTTGCCTTAACTTTAAAATAGGTAGAGTTAACAATTATTTAGGTTTCCCTGAAGGAATAGATGGAAGTGAACTAGTTAAACTAGGTTGTAAGCATATAAGACTTTTAGGCAGTGAAACTGTTAATGAAGAAGCTCTTAAAGTGAAAATGAAGAATGATCTTTACATTATTGAAACTAACAGGTCTTCATATGCTGCTAAAGGACTTATTATAGCAATGGGTGTATCGTATAAGAAGCTGGAAATAGCTAACTTGGAGAAGTTTGAGGGAAAAGGCATAAGCTACTGCGTGACATGCGACGGGTTCTTCTTCAGAAATAAAACAGTCTTCGTTATAGGCTCTAAAAACTACGCTGCTAAGGAGGCTTTAGAGCTTACAGATTACACAGATGATGTCACAATATATACTAATGGTTTAAAAATAGAGATGGATGAAGCCTTTATTGAAAAACTTAAATCTAAAAATATAGCGGTGAAAACCCCTAGAATAATTTCATTCATCGGCGATGAAAAATTAGAGGGTTTAAGATTAGAAAACGGTGAAGAAGTTAAATGCAACGGGGTTTTCATAGCAGTAGGCTCCTCAAGTTCAACTGATCTAGCTATGCAGCTTGGTATAATATTAGAGAACGGTTACATTAAAGTTGATAACAGGCAGAGAACAAATCTGCCACGGGTTTACGCCGCAGGAGACTGCACAGGCGGTGTTAGACAGATAGCTACAGCTGTAGGGCAAGGTGCAACAGCCGCTATTAATCTAATCTCAGAGTTTAAGGGCATAGAACACGTGGACTACCATTAGAGGTTGATAGTTTTGAAAGCTGAGAGAAAAACATTTCAATTTATTATAAACAGAGATGGGGGTTTACAGCTTGTAGACGGTAACCCTAGTCTATTCGATGATAACTCGGTTATACTAGTCGTTGATGAAGAGAATTATAGAATCTGGCTTTACATAGGAGCTGCTGTATCCCTCATCCATAAGAGAGCTGCGATGAGAGCTGCTAACTCGATAAGAAGATTCGGTTATCATTTAAATGAAAGCTTAATAGGCAATAAGTGTAAAGAGCTAATTGTAATCGACCCTGAAACTGATTCAGAGCAGCGATCGACAGCTGTGCAACAGTTAAAGTCAATTATCAACGCCAGCTCATCCACGCCGGTATTGGAAAAAGTTGAGAACGCCAGTAAACCGTTTAACTTCACTGATTTAAAGGAGAGGCCTCTTATCAGACCGATAGAAGAGTTGAATAAGAGTGTTGAACACTCAAGCGGTAAAACTTCAACCCTCTCTAAAAGTCTAGTGACTTCTTTAAAAACTAATAGTGAAACCAGTTACAGAAAACTAGGAGTATTATTAGCATCTATTCTATCAATTTACCCGGAGATAAAAATCAGCCGGCTGGGTGAAGGTTACTCGGTTGAAGCTCCGAGCGGGGTTATCTGTAAATTAAAGGTTAAGAATGATAGGTTAATAGTGTCCGCGTCTTCAACATTCGGCGGTGAAAAAATAAAGTATAAGATTCAGAAAAAATTCGTATATTTAGTGGAGAGAATGAAACCTCTATTTGAGTTAAAATGAGTTTTAGTTGAATGAGAACTACAGTTTATAATATTTTAGCTAATTGACGCGCTGCTTTATCGATTTCAATATACGCGGTTCTCGCATCACCGTTAGGACTGACGTAACCTATTAATAGAGCCTTGGACCCTATAACAGCTCCGACTATATGACCGCGGCCGCCTACGTTTGTAGCTATTAGCCTGTCTTCGTTGATATCTATAACTGAGTATTTAACGCCTTGTATAGTGATACTTGGCTCCTTGTTTTTATACACATTCACCGTATGAGCTCCGTCAACACTCCAATTCGAGCTTTGATAAAGGATCTCCCCCTTCATGGAAATAACAGCTGTAGCTCCTATGCTGCTTCCAGCTACAATAAGACCTCCAGCAAGCTGTTCAACACTCATATATATTACCTCACTGAATATTATTAGGTTAATTTAGATTTAAATCTTTATATTTTCAGGTTAAAAAATGTTGCCTTGCTACATAATTATCATAAGATTAGGCTCTCAAAAGCTTTTTAACCAACGCTTCTGAACTATATTTTTAAAACTGTTTCCTAAAATTATTTAAAACCAGAGAATAGGAGTAGTGATAAATTGACTTTAAAAGATTTAATAATAGATAAACCGCGAAAATTCCTCTTATTCGGAGGCAAAGGAGGTGTTGGTAAAACATCCAACGCTGCAGCTGCAGCAATATGGGCTGCTGAACATGGAATGGAAACCCTTATCATAAGCACAGATCCCGCTCACAGCCTCTCTGACAGCTTCGCCCAAGATGTCTCCGGTGGGGATATTCAGATAGTTAAAGGCGTTGAAAACCTGTTCGCTATGGAAGTTAACCCTAAAAAAGAATTTAAAAAATATCAGGAGACTCTCAGCGAAGAATCTTTAAACTCTCTATCCCCTCAATTCCCTATGCCTGACCTTTTAACAGATTTAAGCGGGTTAACTCCACCGGGAGCTGATGAAGCGCTAGCGTTTTCAAAAGTTCTGGAATTTATAGGAAGCAGCGACTATGATCTAATAGTCTTCGACACAGCTCCAACAGGTCATACGCTTAGACTTTTAAGTCTACCCGATTTATTAAACAGTTTTTTCGGTAAACTTTTAACATTCAGACTTAGATTATCCAGCATATGGGATAGATTTAAAACATTCTTCGGCAGAGGGGAGAGTGTTCACGATGACTCTCTGGAGAAACTTGAAACTTTAAAAAAGAATATTGAAGCCGCATCCTCCGAGTTATCCGATCCTAATAAAACAAGCTTCATAGTTGTTATGATACCTGAAGCTATGGCAATATATGAGACTGAAAGGCTTCTATCAACACTTTACGAGTATGAGATACCTGTCGACCATATATTAGTTAACATGATTTACCCTGACATGCCTGACTGTGTTTTCTGCAGATCTAGAAAAACTATGCAGGATAAATATTTAAAGGAAATCCATACTTTATACTCGGAGTTTAACATTACAGAAATCCCGTTATTCAGCGATGAGATACGTGGAATACCTAAGTTAAAGGATTTAGCTGATATACTTTTTAAATAACGCCGCGCACCAGCAAATAATAATCAAAAGATTTGAATATAACCGGTATAAAATTAGTGAGTGGTGACGTGAATGAAAGTCGTATCCAAGACTTTAACTGTATCGAGCAGGGCGAGAACCGAGATTATTAATATAACCTACCAGGTGAGGGATATAATCACCAAGGAGGGTTTAAAAAACGGTATCGTAAACATTTTTGTGAAACACACAACTTGCGGTTTAATTATTAACGAGGCTGAAAAAGGGCTTATCACCGATATTCTAAATTTCTTCAACAAACAGGCTCCTTATCAGGCTGGATACATCCATGATAGAATTGATAATAATGCTGACGCTCATTTAAAATCTATTTTAACAGGTGTATCTGTCACTCTTCCTGTAATAAACGGGGAGCTAGCCCTCGGAACCTGGCAGTCTATTCTCCTATGCGAATTAGACGGGCCAAGGGAGAGAACAGTCAACCTTACATTCATGGTGGAATGATATTTTTAACACATGTTAACGGATGAGCTGCTTGATAGGGGAAGTATTCGCTCTCATGGCTGCTTTAACCTGGGCTGTCGGCTCCATTTTCGACAGGATAGGTCTCACTAAAATACCGCCATTACTAGCTAATACAATGCGCTCTGTACCAGCCGCTATATTCACTTTTATACTCACAGTGATTATCGAAGGTTTAACACCTTTAACCAGTATAACAGTTATAAATATAATCTATATACTCCTCGGTACAACATTCGCTCTCCTAATAGGCGACTATTTATTTTTATATTCTCTTAGAAGACTGGGGGTTTCTAAAACAATGCCTATCGTCTCAGTTTACCCTGTATTCGCAATACTGGGTGCTACACTTCTACTAGGCGAGATTGTAACAATCTTCGTAGTTATAGGAGTTGCCTCAACTATAACCGGGATATTTCTCATAAGTAGAAGCAACAGCGGTAAAATTGAAAATACTGGTTTAAACCCTAAATATATGCTAATAATCCCGGTTATAGCCGCTGTAATGTGGGGTTTAGGCCAAGTATTCTTCGGATTAGCGCTTTTAGACACACCGCCTTTAACAATGACCACTGTCCGACTTCTATATTTCAGTTCTTTTTTAGTCACTTTAAATTTTACCTTGGGTGATAGAAAATTCTATAAAAAATATAATTCCTACTGGGGTAAGATGGCCACTATAGGCGGTTTTCTCTCACTAGCATTAGGCGGCTTATTTCTAATGCTGGGTCTAAACTACGCTGGGGTTTCTAAAACCTCGCCTTTAACCTCCGTTACACCTATGTTTTCAACTATTTTAGCCGTGCTTTTCTTAAAAGAGAAGTTAGATATCAATATATGCTTGGGGACAGCTCTAATTATACTAGGCATAATCTTAATAGTTTTTTAAGTGTATTTACTATTATAAAGCGGTGGGGGTATTAGATTAAGCGACCATTTTCTTTTTGAAATAGAATCCGAGCCTCAAACACCAGCATTGTGGAGGAAGCTCATCGGAATATTATACTCCCCTACAAAAACTTTAAAACTTTTAGCTAGGATGCCTGACAGCCGGATTCCGTGGATTAACGCATCTCTGATAATATTTTTCACGTCACTATCCTATCTAAGCTTATACTTCCACATAACTGTCACAGGCTCCGAGGGTTTTGTAACCACTTTTAACAATTATTTTCTAGCTTCTTTAATCAGTGTTTTCCTCGTAAATACGCTTCTAACCTTTACAACATGGTTTATTATTGTTTTAGTATACTGGTTGATTACTAAACGCGTAGTTGTAAGAAATTATTACAGTGACGTGTTTAAACTGGTTGTAGCGTGTTTAACCCCTCTAATATTCAGCAGAATTATTTTAGCCGCGGGCGTTTACATTACTTTACCTAGTATTATTATATTTGAAGGCCAGAGCGCTGAGATGATAGCGGGGGAAATGGCTGTTTTATTTAACTCTTATACCTGGATAGTTTACAAGATTATCGATGCCGGAGTCTGGTTGTGGTGCGCTTTCATCATATCAATCGGTTTTAAGGAATTCTATAAAATCAGTTTTAAAAAATCCTTGCTTATCTCATATCTTGTTATAGGATTCTACTTATTTTTAATAATGCTCCCCGTATCTTAGTATTAGATAAATTTGAATTTTAATTTAACAGGTTTCTCTAAGTCCCCGCTGATCAAATATACTATATCGTTTTCTATTATATTATATTCTTTAAACTTGAATTCCGGGTCTAGAAACCTTCCCTTATATATCATTTTAGAATCCTTTAACCCGAATATCATGTTTAAACGGGCAGTAGCGTTTTTAACCTCCTCTAAAGGGTTTATAGCAAACTCCTCTCCTTCTATATTATACTTGTCGCCGCATACTATGCATTCAGGGTTTCTAGAAACCTCCATATATGTGAATCGCCCGCTCTCCCCGTCATAGAAGAGGTACTCTTTCAGCAAGCTATCTTTTAAACCCATAATTATCTTTAAAGCCTCCTGGCATTGTATCCCGCTTACAACCATACATGTAGTGTTGATTATCGGGGTTGGAGTTGTTTTACCATCTGTTTTTATTCTACGCGCCCTCCCAGCGGGTGAACAGTATTGTTGAAGTCTATTTCTAGGTATGAGAGGCTGGCATTCTAAACAGGCTGTCTGGTACGGTAACACTACCTGAACATCACCCCACCATCCATATAACGCTCCGTGAATTAAAGGCTTCTTTAAAGCCACGGAGATAGAGTTTAACCATCTTCTAGTTTCAAAACTATCTAAACCGTCGAGTATTATATCCGCTTCTTCAAATATTTTTTTATCAAGTCTTCTAAGATCGCTATTATAAGCCTCTACTACGACGGAAGGGTTCAGTTTTTCAAGTTTTAATTTAGCTATATCCGATTTAAATTTACCAACATCTTCTTCACTGAATAGAATCTGTCGATTAAGGTTAGAAACTTCAACAGTGTCATAATCCACTAATATCAGTCTTCCAACACCCATAAGAGTGAAATTCATCGCTGAGAAGCATCCTAAAGAGCCTACACCTGCCACTAAGATAGTGCTCTTCTCTAATCTTTTTTGATTCCAATTCTTTAAAATAACCTGTCTGGAGTATCTTTCAATCTTTTTCATATTCATCAACTTATTTTTTGATTCCATGTAGCATATTTAGAAACATATTCTCTGACAGTTTTTTCGAATTCAGAAGGCTTCAGCATCATTTGCTCAGCGGCAACCCTGTTAAGAGGATCTTTAGGGTTTGGAAAATTTAACAGATTTCTAATTGTCTCTATTACACCGACAAGATTAATACCCGGTCTCCAATCCTTCCCTAGAATACCAACGCAAACACGACCGTCTAATCCAATATTCGGATGCCAGATAGGGGTTTTAAATAAAACTCTCGGCGGCTCAAAAGGATAGGTCCGTTTAAGCTCTATATCTATGTAAAAAACACCGTTATCATAAATTCCTGTACCTAGTATGACCCCTCTCCACGCTGTCACATCGCCTTTAACAGAGTGGAAGGTAGGCTCCTCCAATTCTAACTGCTGGGCTTCTACAGCCAGCCTTCTATAGAACGCCTCCTCTTCTAATATTTCACTTACCCCCTTTTAACTAGCCGCCCTCTGTTCTCACAATCAAATATATTTTATCCTGCTCCTCCACCCCCGCTTCTTTTAATGTTAAATGATCTGCCTGTTCACGGCCTCTAAAGGCTAACACAAATGTGTCTGCAGGCAGATTCTTAACTTGGCTTATCTTTTTCTTCAAATCAGCGAATGTAGTTTTAGACTCAACTTCGAAAACCATTTTACTTCCACCTATAGCGGAAACAACCTCGATCTTCAATTTTTAACCTCCAGAAGTTAAATCTTTTACACTTAGCTTACGGCTACAATTAGGACAGGTACCTTTAATTTTAACCCACTCTAAAACATGTTCCCGGTGAGAGGGTACCCCGCAGTAAGGGCAGAAAACTTTTGCCTCGAACTCATCTATTTCCGAGGCGCAGACTATACATTTTAACTTATCCCACACCCAATCCCCTACTGAAATTTTCCTTGAAATATAGAATCTACCGGGAACAGACTCTAATACCATTAGGTAACCTCCTTAACTATATTTTAATTTTTTAAAATAAAAAGATACATTATAAATAAGTGGGATTCAACCAGCTATAAAATAATAGGTTTAGTAATCTTTTTTACACTGGATGTGTAGAATATTATCAGATTTACGGCGGGGTTATTCTATGGGTTTGAAAGATAAGAGAATACCTGTTGAACTGAAGGTGATTAACACACCTAAAGGAGAGGTGCCGACGGTTGAAAGCTTTAAAAACCTTGTGAACGGTTTGAATATCCTAGACTCTGAGATTGAATCGTTGAGAGGAGAGTACCTGAAATTGATTGAAGAGGTTAGGAGAGATGTTAAATCTGTGAAGAAGCTTGTTATGGATAATACTATTAGCCTCGAGTCTGTTAATGAAAAACTTGTGCAGCTGAATAAAACACTGAGTGAATCTTTATCGAATGAAAACGCTTCCATAAACACTCTTAGAGATGATTTTTCAAAAGCTTTAAACGACTTGTTGAAGGCTCAGAGAAACCTTGAAGAATCATTTGTTAAATCCATTGAGAGTATTTCTAAAATTGTAGGCTTAAAATTAAGCGCTAGAAAAGAGGGGTGATTATAGAAGAACTGTTTTTAACTAAGTTTCGCGCTAATACTATAATAGGTGATTAAATTATGGATAACGAGATTGTGTATAGGGAAGCTGAATTAATGTATAAGATGGCTCCAGGATTTACACCTGTTAACGGCAACTTAAAACACTGGACTGGTGAAATAAAGTTTAAGTCAGAGGACCGTGTTTCAAATTGTTTAATCGATATACTTCTGCCTGAAAACTTCCCTTCCTCACCGCCCACAGTCTCCTCTCTAACCGGTTTAAGACACTCCACTATAGATCCTGCTACAGGACGTTTTGCTCTAAAAATATTAAGAGATTGGAAACCTAAAAACCATGTTTACGAGATAGTTAACGCTATTAAAGATGAATTTTCAAGGAAAAGCCCTAAATTACTAGGCTCTCTGAAACCTATATCTAAACCATCTGCAATTCGTGAACCACCCTCATATAATAGCCTCAAAGATTTAGAGGTTAAAATAAAAGATTTAGAGGAGGAGATAGAGGGTCTTAGAAAGAATATAGCTGAAAAAAATGCGGAAATAAGTAGGCTTCAAACTGTTTTGAAAACAAAAAGTTTAAGTTCAAACCTGCCAGCAGAACAGTCTCCTTCAGATAG
>JAWBON010000035.1:0-11793 GCA_038826135.1 Candidatus Odinarchaeota archaeon
TTTTAACTTTTCTATTATTTTTAAAAATCGGTTCAAAAAATATTTCCGCTTAAATTACTCTAAAATCTAATTGCTAGATTTTTTCAACTGGTGTTTGAGCGCTGATGATGCTGTTAATAAGCCTCGGTTTAATTTTTCTGTAATCTTTAATCGAATCTGAGTTTAGAACTGGAAATAGGAACCTTGAATACAGTAAAATACTTTAAGATGTCTGATTAAGGTTAAAGATGAGGTTTGGAGCTTTCTTTTCATGACGGCCGGTTAATCGGTTTAATAGCTTCAGATGCGCGTCTTAATATCCCTATCAACGTATGCGCTTCTCTTCCAGTGATTAGAGCTCTGCCGATGATGTTTCTAATTATTCGATGCGCTATATGGAGTTTAGTCACCGGATAGTTGATTTTACCCAGAATCTCGTTGAAATATTTTAAAATAATCTCTTTCTCGTCTTTACTAGCCAGTCTGTTTTTTTGGAAGCCTCTTTTAGCTTTAACCTTATGTAATTCGTAGAATATTATCGAAGCTGCGTGGGAGACGTTTAAAGTCATGTAAGCCGGTTCCGCTGGTATTGTGACTGTGAAATCGCAGCGGTTTAACTCTCTATTTGATAATCCTTTGCTTTCTCTCCCGAAAATTATAGCCGTTCTCCCTTTTTTCGCTAAATCCAGTTTATCCAGTTCATGCGATGAAATACAGTTTCTTACAGGATTATAGTCGGATGCCGCTATAGCGGTTGTACCTATTACTAAATCTATGTTTTTCAGCGCGTCTTCTAAAGAATCCACTATTTTAATACTGTTTACAATATCTACTCCATGACCGGCAAAGTTTATTGTTTCACTGTTAACCTCCGCTATAGGTTTAACGAGTATTAATTCTTTAAGACCGAAGTTCTTCATCAACCTGGCTATGGCGCCTATGTTACCGCTGCTTTCAGGTTCCATAAGCACAATCCTAAAATTCTCCAGCGGGTAAGTGTAAAACATATTTTTCACCAGCTCTGTGGCAGAAAACCCCACGGATAGATCGTGGGTTGCTGACTCTAAATATTCTAATTTTTTATTACTAAGCTAAGAATCTATCAGGTGAATATTTGAATTATATCCTTATCCGCTAGTTTATGGTCTAATCCAACTTTTTCACCTGGAAATTTTGCTGAGGATCCGTAAATCTTAGCGTATTTGAATCCTTTTAAGAATTTCACACTTAATCTTTTAGCAACATCTCTTACTGTGGCACCGTTTTTTAAAACTAAAGGTTTAGGTGAAACACCCTCATCCGAGTCTTTAGTGTAAACTCTTATTATATTCAGCATTGTGAAAATCTTGTTTTTTAATAGTTCGAGCCCTATGTTTTTACTAGCTGAGACTGCTATAACCTCAATCCTCCCCTCGACCAGCGGTTTTAAAATCTCATAATTTGCCGCTGACCCCTCTAAATCACCTTTATTAGCAACTATTATAGCAGGCTTGTAAACAATTCTTTCATCTAAAGCATCTGTTAAATCTGTTAATGTTACATAATCGTTGAAATGAATGGTTGCGTTAAATATACCCGACTCTTTAAGCAGCTCCATCAGATCTTCTCTACTACCTTTAAAATACTGTAAGCCTGTGATATTAAGGCCGCCGCTCCCGGTTTTTCTGATTTTAACAGCAGGCGGGGTTTTATTAATTTTTATACTGTTTCTATCCAGCTCATCCATTATAGTATTATACTGTTCAACCGGGTTTTTAGATAAATCTATCAAAATTAATATCGCATCAGAGTTTCTGATTATGCTAAATATGGAGGGGCCTGTGACACTGTTTGTTAATCCGTCAAATATAGCCGGTGTTTCAATTAACTGTATTAGAGCACCGTCGCAGTTGAGCATTCCAAGCTCAGGCTCCTTAGTGGTAAAAGGATAATCCGCTATCTTCACGTCAGCGCCTGTTAAAGCGGCTAGCAGTGAACTTTTACCCGTGTTAGTTAATCCTATTAAAACAATCTGGGCAGCGCCCTCTTTAGGTATATTGGTCTTTTTACCTCCACCTCGCTTAATTTTCTTAGAGGTTTCAAACTCGTTTTTAAGCTTAGCAAGCCTGGTTTTAAGCACACTTAAAAGCTTCTCAGTACCTTTATGTTTAGGTATCTTACTGATAAAATCTTGGAGAGTTCTAATTTTATCTGGTAAAGTAGTCGCTTCATTATATTTTTCCTCCGCCACCTGCGCTTCCGGCGGTAGATTAGTAGGCACTCTTCATTCACCTAGTTTTTCGCCTTCTATAACAATTAACTCTTCGAAAAAATATTTTTTCCGCGCGATTATTCTATTTTTAAAACCTTGTGACTGTAACTTATCTAAGGTGTCTTCTATTCCAGTTAAATCTGACTGGATTAAGTACAGTCGCCCAGATTCATCTAAGAAATTTTTAACTGAGAATATGAATCTATCGATTAACACTCTCCCATTCCAACCCCCATCCCATGTGTTCTCTAATCGGTCTTTTACTCTATCGTCTTCGCTCGTAGGCAGATAAGGCGGGTTGAAGATGATTACAGTGAATTTTTCATCCTTCTTTATTGGAGTGAATAAATCTCCTAAACGGAAATCTATGTTATAAACACTGTTTATTATAGAGTTTTCAACCGCTGTTTTTAAAGCTTCAGGGGAAATATCTGTTGCAACAATCTTTCTAGCAATTTTAGCTAGCTGAATAGATATAAATCCTGAGCCTACGCCTATTTCTAATACACTGTCAGCGGGTTTTACATTAATGTTTTCTAGAAGGAGAAATGTGTCCTCTGAGGGAGGGTAAACATTATCCGGTATGTTAAAAATATAACCGTTATATGAGAGTCTTATAGAAGATCCCTCATCTTGTTTGAAAGATAAGTTACTAGTTCATCTATCATATTTATATCCAGCTCTCTGACTCTTAAATCACTATAAGGGGCTTCATATAATACTTGTTTTTGAACATCTTTTATTATATTTAACCTATCCATATAGTGTTTAATAGCGGAATGAAGTTTTTTATTTTTATAAAGAAATAGTTCGTTAACTATTTTAGTGAACGCTTCAAGATTGCTTTTTATTTTAATTTCTTTTTTAGGTAGAAGTTTAACTATAGCCGAGTCAACTTTAGGTCTCGGATAGAATGCGGTTCTGGGAACTATTTCAAGTATTTGTACATCTGTTCTCAAAGCCGCATTTACACTCAGCCTGCAATAGTTTGCACTACCAGGTTTGGCTATAAGTCTTTTAGCGAATTCTAATTGATACATTAAAACCCCTATCTCGAATTTATATGATAGTATTTTAAACGTTAAAGGTGAAGCGATATTGTATGGTATGTTCGCTACAATTTTATTAAAATGCGGGTACTCGCATTTCAACGCGTCGCATTCGAGAATTTCAATGTTGTCATATTCTGCTGAGCGTTTTCTTAATATTTCGACAAGAGATTCATCAAGTTCTATAGCGTATATTTTTTTTACTAATGGTGATATTTTAATTGTTAAATTACCTATACCAGCCCCTATCTCTAAGACTGTGTCCTCCTTATCTAATTCACCTGCTTGTAACTGTTTTGAAATATACTTAGAATCTGTTATAAAGGATTGGCCTAGTCTTTTACGCAATCTTATACTATTTTCACGCAGTATTCTCTTCGTCTCATCTAAAAGATTGTAATTATACATCGTGAAACTCTTTAGAATCTGGTAAATATCTGGTATTTATCCTGTTTTTCAAGCTCGTTAAGTATTCTTTTAACTATCATTTTTTTAGGGTCGGATATTCTAACCCTGGCCACTAAATCGTTAAAACTGTCGAATTGTTTTCTCTTCCGCTCCTCTATTATCTCCCACATGAGTTTTTTCCCTATACCCGGTAAAAGCTCAAGCTGGTGCATTCTATTTGTTAAAGGTCTGGCTTCATTAAAGAAATTTATAAAATCTAACTCTCTCTTATCAACGATTTTTTCAACAGCTACAGGCAGCTCCATTTTAGCTGTTGTAGTTAACTCCTCGTAGTCTATTCTCTTTTTAACATGGTCTATTTTATCCCGGTTTCCAACCCCGATAAACACTCTTTCATGCGTGTTAACTGTAACATCCTTTTTAGGTGTAAGCTCGAGTAATGTGAAAAATTCTTCACCAACAGCTTGAATAACAGGTTCATGTGTGTAAGCCTGCCTTTTCACGTCTAGCTTACCGTTTCTTAAGAAGTCTAGTACATAGGCGTACTCCTCGTATTTCTTCGAGCTTTGAAAACTCATTTAAAACCACTTCTTTAAATAAAATATTTTATTAATATTAAATAATAAAAATAGATTATTGCTTATATTCTTTTATTTTTTTAAGTATCTCCTCCACCTCTTCAGGGGTAAAATCCCTCTCACCTGTTAAGAAAACCGTCAGCTCCTCTTTATACTCAGGTAAAGCGTTAACTATCTGGACGGCTGTATTTTCACTGACACCCATTTTAACCAGCTCCTTAGATAGGTTTCTAGCTTGCTGAACAGTTAGAGGGGTCATCTTACCTACATAGTCTAATGTTACTCGTTGAACATAGCTAAGCTCCCCCTCTTTCTCTCTTTTCTGGAGAATGCTCTTAACCTCTGCTAGAGTTAGAGTGTTTTCCTTGATCTTCTCTTTAACCATTTTTAAATGCCCCCCGGTTTAAGCGCTTTTAATATGCTCTGGCCTGGATATAACTATTTTCTCGCTTCCACCAATATTGAAAGATATAAGGTACGCGCGCCCTCTTCTACCTATTATAGTCCCTGTTTTCCCATGGTATCTTTTATGAGGCTGCCCCTTGTGAATCGTTGAATTTATAAATAAGCTTACTTTTTCACCAGGCTCATACTCTCTTAAAAGATAGCTTAGAGAGGGCATTCCCTTATCCCTTTGCTTCTTCGAGAATAATTTTCTCGTTCTACTCCTGTAACCTTTAGTTTTTCTAACCATATTCGGCACCTGCCTAGATAAACGTGAAATTACATCTCCAAGTGTTAACTAACTGAATAATTAATTAAAATAAAAACTCTTTGGTATCTGTAGAAGACTCGCTTATTAAATATTATTTTTAACATCCTGTTTTTCAGATACAGCAGCTTCATCCGGGAAGTCAACGTTTAAAACATCTAATTGTATACATTTAGCTTCAACGCCCAGAATCTCGGATAGGCTGGGTTTAGTCCTACCGTCATCTCCGCTTACAAGCTCCTTTACATAAAGTCCACCTTGACAATCAACCACTAATTCGAGTTTATTATCTGATAGCCGTTTTATTTTCACACTGTAGACCTGCTTCTCTCGCAGCTTATCACTTCTCCTGTGGGCTACTCGCTTAGGTGTCCTCTGTTGAATAATCGTGTTTAAAAGACGATTTTCCGCCTCACTTATTTTATCATCTATTATATTATTATTTAACTCGACGATCGCCCTGTATTTTTTCTTAGTTATCTTTGATAATGCTTTAATCCTTCGGATTATATTTCTTGAAGTCCATTTTAAATCAGATACTTCAACTTTTCCATTCGCGTGTTGATTTATTAATTTCGTTATTGTTTCTAACTCTACAAATCTTTTCTTAACACCTTTAACCTCTAATACGAAAGGTCTCCCAACACCCGTCATTATAGCGTCTATATCCTCCCTGCCAGCGCCGTGAAATTTAGCTGACACACCGTTGAGTTTTTCTATCACAGGCTCAGAGATAAGCTCTTCAACGGAGGTTTCATACATTTTCCCTTTGAAACCACATTTTTCACACCCGGCTCCTTTACAGGCTTTACAAAGCCACTTTGTCTGAGGTATTCCCCTAACTAGCTTCTTATATCTACCGTAGATAAACACAGGGTTAACGTTTACCCTGATTTGGAAGCCGGGAATCGAGTATTCAACGATTATATGGGGGTTTTCAAAACTGGTTTCACAGTCTCTAAAATACTGTTTAATTTTTTTACCTATCTCCCTGTTTAATTCACTTTTAATAGATTCCCCCCATATTACTCCGAATCTGGCTCTAAGATTATCCTCTCTCTCAATTATCCGCTCATCCACATTAGTTCCGACTAGGAATGTTTTAAACTCGTATTTTTCTAACTCTCTCAGACTGTTACTTAACAGCTCGTCAAGTTTATTGAAAACACCATCGCATATATAGCAAACCCCCTCCACAGCTGTGTTTAAACCTCTTTCTTCAGATAAAAATTTCTCAACTGGCTTAAACCCTATAATATTTTTCACAGCCTCTATTATTTTATCAGCTTTCGCGTTTTCACTTTTTTTCAGCATTTCATCAGCGTTCATAACCAACATTGTTATTATCGCTTCCCCCCTCTCCTTATTCGTTAACCCTGTTGCTAACATTCCAAACATGCGGCCTAAACAATTGCAGCAAAGTTTATGTTCTCTTAAAATAGTTGTTGTTTTATCCAAAATATCATAGGCCATTTAACATCATATCCAAATAGTTTTGATATATAGTGATCAGCTCATAGGGGTTAATGTTAACTCCGCTCTTAAATTTGAACGTTTTCAGATTAAATTCTTCTAGTAATTTGAGAGAATCATCGATTATTGACGGTTTAAGAAATACAAGAAGAAACTGATCCTTCGCGCTTATATATGGTTCAATATTCGGGGAATCTTCTCTATAATAGTATATGATATCCTCACTATTTACTAAGGGTCTAAGGTAGTCTGAAACACATTCTCTAATAACAGTTATCCCTGGAGTTGAATTAACGGTTTGCTTTTTCACTCCAGCTCTCAGTAGATTAAACGCTTTAACTAATAGTAAACTAATAGATCTTAGATCCGGCCCCATATATTTTACTTTAGAACCATCCACAGTTACGACACTGTTAAACCAAGGGTTGAAAAACACTGTTTTAACGTTTAATCTAATTCCATCACTTATTAATAACGCTGACCTAGTGCAATTACATAGTAGATTAAGATGAGATGTTATTAATCCATTATCGATATCTTGTTTATCATCAGTCAGCTCTCTGAAATCAACCCCTATCAGTATATATCTCACTCAACCACCGTCAGCTTAATCCTTTAGGAAGCATTTTCCCTAGTTTGCCCCTTCCCCTAGTTTTACCAACACTCTTAGCGAATTTCCTCATCATGTTATACTGGTCTAGCAGCTCCCTAACATCTTTAGAACTTGCCCCGGATCCTTTAGCTATCCTATTTATCCTCGCTCTATCTATTATCTTGGGTTCTTCAAGCTCTTTTTTATTCATCGACTGCATTATAATTCTCCACTTATCCAGTCTATCAGAGGCCTCTGACTCCCATCCTTCAGGTAATTTGCCTCCTAGACCGAAATAACTGAGTATTTTACTGAATGTACCAACTTTTTTAAATTTCTCCATCTGTTCTAACATATCTTTTAAAGTGAACTGGCCTTTAAGGAAGGCCTTAGCCTCCTCTCTGTCAGGAGCAGCTTCAGCCTCTTTTATCTTCTCGATTAATGTTTTCAAATCCCCCATGCCCAGTAATCTGCTCAGAAAAGACGGCGGGTCGAAAGACTCTAAATCATCTATTTTCTCCCCAGTCCCGATAAATTTAATAGGGGCTCCTGTGGCTGCGACAGCGGATAGCGCTCCGCCCCCGCGTCCAGAGCCGTCTAGTTTAGTCACTATTATAGATCCTATGCTTGTCGCTTCAGCGAAGGCTTTAGCTTGAACATAAGCTTGTTGACCGAGTGAACCGTCTATCACCAGGATAATCTCCTGCGGGTTAATCTCATCAGCCAGGCTAACCATTTCCTTGAATAAGCTTTTCTCTTCTTTATGTCTTCCAGCTGTGTCTATTATTATAACCTCGAATTTTTCTTCTTTAAACTTACTTATACCGTTTTTAGCTATCTTAACAGCGTTCTTGGAAGACGCTTCACCGTAAAATGGTACTTCTATTTGCTGAGTTAACTGTTTAAGCTGCTCGTAAGCTCCAAGTCTGAAAGTGTCAGTGCATATGACCGCTGTTTTAACCCCTCTTTTCTTAAAGTAATTCGCTAGTTTACCGGCTGTGGTTGTTTTACCGGATCCTTGAATACCAACAAGCATAATCACGTTACTCTGACCGGGTTTTATCTTAATCGGCTCACTTTTCTTACCTAAAATGTTTGTTAACTCTTCATATATCATTTTTAAAACATATTCTCTTCTTGTTATACCAGGGGGTAATTCAACCTCCATCGCTCGTTTTTCAATTCTCTTAGATAAATCTAGAACAAGCTCCACGTTAGTATCTGACTCCAGGAGTGCTCTCTGAAGCTCTATTATAAATTCTTTAACCGCTTTCTCATCAACCAGGGGTGCTCTTACAAGTTTTCGCACGGCTTCACTTAATTTCTTACCCAGTGATTCTAAAACCATATTCAATCACTTTATTTAACGGTTAACTGGCTTATAACATATTAAGCTTAAACACTAAATTCTATAGCATGCTGCGTTAAATACTAAACTTTATATTATATAATCCTACTCGCACCATGCATTATTTTATTATTTTACGCTTGGTATAAGTTAATTAACCCTATTACTTAACTATACTTAGACCGGATATTTTTAAAATAGTGGATAATATTAATGAAATTTCTAGGTGTAGAATATGAGTGAGCTGATATCTAAAAATGTTGTCCTCCATATGGCTTGGTTATCCAGGATTTTTTTAACAGAGGAGCAGGTTGAAGCGATGACTAAACAGTTAAATGAGATTTTAGCATATTTTAGAAAACTTGACATTGTAGATACCAGTAATGTGCCCTTAGAATTATACGTGACGCCTCTCAAAAACGTTGTTAGAGATGACGTGGTGGGAGAGTCCTTAGACCCGGAGGACGCGTTGAAAAACGCGCCTAATAGAGAAGGTAAATTCTTTAAAGCACCTAAAATGATGTGATTGAAATGAAGCGCTTATATGAGAAGCCTTTATACGAGTTAATGGACCTTATAAGAAGCCGAGCGATATCGGTTGAAGAGTTAAACTATCAATTATTAGAGAATATTAAACACGTTGAACCTCAAATCCATGCTTTTATAAACCTGTTTGAAGGGGAAGCTCTATCTTTAAGCAGGTCTGTTGACAGACATTTACTCGAGAAAGAGAATTCACCTGCTTTAGCAGGTGTCAACGTCGCTGTGAAGGATAACATCTCATATAAGGGGCATCCGACAACATGCGGCTCTAAGATTTTAGAATCTTATATTCCACCATATAACGCCACAGTTGTGAATAAAATTCTCTCCCAGAAAGCTATTATAATCGGTAAAACAAACATGGATGAGTTTGCAATGGGCTCTTCAACAGAGCACAGTCATTTCGGACCTACTAAAAATCCCTTCGACACATCTAGGGTTCCAGGCGGCTCATCCGGTGGTAGTGCCGCGGCTGTTGCAGCAAACGAGGCTGTCATCGCTCTGGGCAGCGACACAGGCGGTATCTATATACTTTAATGTATATAGCCGTAGGTGTGCGGCAGCCTGCATGTTTCTGCGGCGTAGTAGGGTTTAAACCATCATACGGTCTTGTAAGCCGTTACGGTCTAATAGCGTACGCTTGTAGTTTAGATCAGATAGGGCCTATCGGTAAGAATGTCAGAGACGTAGCCATACTATTCGACTTCATAAAAGGGTATGATAACTATGATTCTACAAGTTTAAACCATGATATTGGAAGCGCTTCACTATTCTTAGACAGTGATCTTAAAAATCTGCGTTTAGGTGTTGTTAAAGAGTTTTTCGGGGAGGGAACTGATAAGCGTGTTGAATCAGCTGTATGGGAGGCTGTTAATAGATTAGAATCTATAGGTTGCATGTACGATGTAATATCTTTACCGTACGTGGAACACGCTATCCCCGCTTACTATATTATCGCCATGTCTGAGGCTAGTTCAAATCTTGCAAGGTACGATGGAGTAAGATACGGTTACAGGGCGGATATAGACTCGGATTGGAACGATGTCTTTTCAAAAACCAGGCAGGATGGATTCGGCTTAGAGGTTAAACGGCGAATTATGCTCGGAACATTTGCATTAACGGCAGGATACTTTGACCAATATTATTTAAAGGCTCTACAGGTTAGGAAACTAATTCAAGACGACTTTAAGCGGGCGTTCAAAAAATACGATATACTTGTAGGGCCAACATCCCCTATCCTACCGTTTAAACTGGGAGAAAAAATCTCAGACCCATTAGAAATGTATAGAATAGACGTGGACACCGTGCCTGTCAATCTCGCCGGGCTGCCTGCTATATCAATCCCCTGCGGGTTAAGTAACGGTCTGCCTATAGGAGTGCAGCTTATAGCTGATTTCCTAGAGGACTTGAAACTGTTAAATTTATCCTATAAACTAGAATGCGAGCTGAATCTTAAACTAAAACCTAAGCATATTATCGGTGGTGAATTTGACTGAAGGTGAACTTATTATAGGTCTAGAATGCCATGTTCAGCTAACAGCGTTGAAAACCAAACTGTTCTGTTCCTGTAATGCAGACTATAGAAGTCTTGAACCTAACACTGTGCTCTGCCCTACATGTTTAGGCCTACCGGGGGCGCTGCCGGTGGTTAATAAGGAGGCTATCACTTTAGGTTTAAAAGTGGCTAAAGTTTTAAACTGTCAGCTATCTGATAGAATCGTATTTTTCCGTAAGAATTATTATTATCCGGATATGCCTAAAAACTTTCAAATCAGTCAATATGATAGAGTCGGCGGAATCCCCCTGGGCAGAGACGGTTATATAATGGTAAAAACTGATTCAAGTGAAAGAAAAATCAGAATAAGAAGAATACACTTAGAGGAGGACCCTGCTAGAATAGTATACGTCGGCTCCATATCCACTTCACCTTATAGTTTAATCGATTATAATCGGGCTGGTGTAGCGTTATTAGAGATAGTTACCGAGCCTGATCTCACCTCGGATGAAGAGGCTCATATATTTTTGAAGAAGCTTAGATCAATAGTGGAGCATTTAGGTGTCTCGGATGGTAGTCAGCAGGGTACTATGCGCTGCGATGTGAATATCTCGCTTCGAGGTGGAAAAAGAGTTGAGATAAAGAACGTGTCCTCTTTCAAAGAGGTTAAAAAAGCTATTAAATACGAGTTCTTAAGACAAAAACAGCTTATTAAACGTGGAAGTGTTGTCGAACAGGAGACCCGTCACTGGGATGAGGTTAGGAAAATCACAGTCTCCATGAGAAGCAAAGAAACCGAGCAAGACTATAGATATTTTCCCGAGCCTGATATTGTTCCTATTTACATAACAGGTGAATGGTTAAGTAAAGCTTTAACAGATTTACCTGAACTTCCGGATGCGCGTAAAATCCGTTTATCAACACAATATGGGCTGCCCTCCCATGACGCGGAGGTCCTCACCAACAGTAAGGCGCTAGCCGACTTCTTCGAGGAGGCTGCCCGTCTTTATAAAAATTATAAGAATATAAGTAATTGGATTATGGGTGATCTGCTAAGGAATTTAAACGAACTAGATATAGAGATTTCAGAGTCGAAGATAACCCCTGATAAACTAGTCTTAATGTTAAAGTTGATTGATGAAGGCGTGATAAGCGGGAAGCTGGGTAAGATTATTATAAGTGAAATAGTTCAAACCGGTAAGGATCCTAGAATCCTAGTTGAGGAGAAAAAACTTAAAAAAATCTCCAGTGAAGAAACTCTTAATTTATTTATAAACCAGGTGTTTCAAGAATATCCTGGCGCTGTTAAAGACGCTTTAAAAGATGAAAGAGCGGTTCACTATTTGATAGGTCAGGTTATGAAGA
>JAWBON010000036.1:0-11776 GCA_038826135.1 Candidatus Odinarchaeota archaeon
CCGTCCGTCCTCGCTTAAGAAGTTTTCAAGCGTTGGTTGGATTCGCTGATCAGTATGATAAACAGGTAAAGCGTTTTTAACTATGCTTCTCAGACTCTTCTGCTTACTAGTAACCATCCAGTAATAGCTTTCATCCCTAGTACCCTTAGTTAAAAGTATTATTACAGTTCCCGGTGTTCTCCTACCAGTTCTACCCTTCCTCTGAATATAACGGATTACACTTGGAGCGAAATCATAGAAGACGACAAGGTCGCATTCATGAATATCCAGCCCCTCCTCTGCAACACTTGTAGCGACTAAGACGTTAACAGCTCCCTCTTTGAATTCATTTAGAATTTTCAACTGCTCACGTTGCGATATCCCTCTGTCACCCGATCTGGTAGCTTGACCTATGAATCTCTTAGCTTTAACACGAGTTTCCCTATTAAGGGTTTCAGCCAGAAGCATAGCTAGCTCTCGATATTGACAGAATATTATTATCCTTGATTTAGGGTTGTTAAACAGCCAGGCAGAGACTTCTCGAATAATATAGTCGAATTTAGGATGTGTTACGCCTTGAGCTATTAGTCTCTGAATATCTTCGCGAATCTTTTTAACAGCCGGTTTTAATAATAGTGTTTTAACCGCCCGTGAGGCGCCTGGCCTTACACTTTCTTTCTCTAATTTATCAAAATATTTTTTTAGGATAACGAGCCCTTGGGTTTCTATAAGATCCAGGGCATGAGAGATTCGGAAGGCTTCAGCTACTATTGATGAAGCGGCTAATAATATTGAACTATTAGTAGCCTGTTTATCAATCGATTGCCTCAGCTTAGCTTGCAATTCAAGCAATGCTTTTTTACTCATAAATTTTTTTGAATTTGAGGGTATGAAGTTATTATTAACTAAAAATTCATAGTGAGCTTTCAACATGCTTTCTAATTCTTTCTTAATAGTTATCATATTTTCAGGCAAATCTAGTTTAATCCATGAAATATTTGTAGAAACTATATAGGGTTTAACATCGCTTGAACTTTCGTCGCGAACCTCTATATTAGATATGAATAGATTTCGACATATCTCGTTAATTTTATCTGCTGACGAACCCGGCGAAGCGGTGAGAGCTAGAATCAACGGATATTTGGAGTTCTCCATGTAAATTTTAGCAATATTCGGATAAGGGTAATCCCCTATACTTCGATGAGCTTCATCGAATATTATGAGGGATACCTCTGAAATTGAGGTTCTTTTTAACAGAAGATCGTTTTCTAATATCTGGGGTGTTGTGAAAAAGATAACCCCCTTATTCCATAATTCAACTCGTTCACTAGGCTTAATCTCACCTGTTAACACAAGCATTTTATCAGCAGGCGTGTTCATAACGGAATTAAACGTATTATAATGCTGCACAACCAGAGGTTTAGTAGGGGCTAGGAGAATGCATTTACTCCCTTGAAATTTACTAATCCTATAAGCTGCAACCAAAGCAGCTATAAGTGTTTTCCCTAAACCTGTGGGAAGTATTACCAGTGTGTTTTTCTCTATCGCTGAGGCTAAAATAGTCTCTTGATAGAGACGCCTCTCAATCGTATTCTTCTTTATCAGAGGATGCTCGAAATAATTACTAGACATGAAACGTCATACCGTAAACACTATCGTAATTAATATAATCTACAACTTCTTATTTAATCATTCAGTAAATAATTTTCTCCGCTAGTTTTTGAATCCGATAAAGTTAAATTAAATTACTATAATAATATAAGTGTAATTAATATTTTAGTCGGTTTATTTTAATCCAGAAAAGGTTGTATAATAATTTAACGAGGGATAGAATTGCAAACAGAGGATGCTAAGAAGATTAGCGCTGAATTATATGAACTTAATATGCCCGGCCAGCTTATAGGTAAAGAGGTTGTTGATTCTAAAGCGAGGAGGATAGGCGTTGTTAGAAATCTAAGAGTTTCAATACCGCCTATTAAAACAGAGCTTATTGTTAAAGGATTGGATGTTGAATTTCCAGTCAACATTGAGAATATAAGCACGGTAGGGACCGTGATACAGTTAAATATAGCGGTTAAGGAAGCTGAGGAAATAGAGATACATGATATATTGAAGCTGAGAAAAGAGATCTGGGATGAAATAAAAAATTGTTTTGAGAGTTAGAGGACAGTGTCCTTATTCTTAATTTTAAACGGGGAACTAAATGGGTAAATTCTTTCTAGGCCCTCTTATTTTAAAATGGTGTAAAAAATGTAATATACCGATTCTTTTAAAAAATAAATGCGGTAAATGCGGCTGTAAAACTTTAAATGTTGATATAACACCACCCGGGGATATAAGACCGGCGTTCGAAGGGGATCTATCAATCATCAGAGAAACACTTAACCAGCAGTATGGTGAGGGCGTTGGTGCAAAACTCATCCCCGATGATAAGATAATAATATTAAATAAAATAGGTTCAATGGAAAGAAGCGATGAGATAATATTAGATGGCAAGGTACTAGGTATTCTAGAGTTTAACCCTGTTTCCTTAACTTGGTCTTTCATACCGAGACTTGAAGCGGCCAGAAGGCTTGCGAATATAAGATTGAAAAAATACGTTGTTGTAGACGAGGGGGCTGAGAAGCACATCATAGCGGGGGCGAATGTGCTTGCTCCAGGTATTATTGAATATGACCCTGATATTATAAAAGAAGATTATGTTACAATCCTGAACCGTAATATGAAAGTTATCGGCGTAGGCATATCTAAGCTAAACGGCCGGGAGTATAATAATTTACAAAAAGGCATGGTAGTGAAAACTAAGAAGACGAGCCCCCCGACGGATAGCGCGGTTTTAAAAGGAGGGCAGACTTGGAAAGACGTTCTTGTAGCTAATAAAAAACATTTAGAGAGTAAAATAGATAAAGCTACATCTATAATTAAGAGAGCGGTTTCCATTTATAATAAGCCAGCTGTTGTATCGTTCAGCGGTGGAAAGGACAGTCAATGTGTTCTTTTACTTGTAAAAGAAGCCCTCGGCGACGCTTTCTGGGTTATGTTCATAGATACAGGTATTGAATTCGCAGAAACAGTTAACCATGTTAAACATATAATTGATTCTTTAGAATTAAAAGATAAGTTTATTTATAAGAGAGCGCGCGGCGATTTCTGGACGGAGCTGGGTAAATTCGGCCCGCCTGCAAGAGATTTCAGATATTGCTGTAAAATACTAAAATTATCCGCGGTTACTGAAACAATAGAAGAATATTTTAAAGAAGATATTATAAACTTCACAGGGCAGAGAAGATATGAATCAATACCACGATCAAGAGAAAAAACCATCTGGATTAACCCTTACGTACCGAACCAGATAAATGTAGCGCCTATAAGGGAGTGGACGGCTCTACATGTATGGTTATACTTGTACTGGAAGAGTTCCCCATTAAACCCTCTTTATAATAAAGGTTATGAGCGAATCGGTTGCATGTTCTGTCCAGCTACCAAACTCTCAGAGTTGAATACGATGAAGAGAACACACCCCGAAGATTACAATAAATGGATTAATTTTCTGAAGAAATGGGCTTCTGAATACGGTTTGAGCGAAAAATGGGCGACCTACGGCCTTTGGAGATGGAAGACACTTGGACCGAAACAGAGAGAATTAGCTAACATATTAAATATTGATATTAAAAGTGTTAAAAAATCAGCTGGGGGGAAACTTAAATTCACAGTTACAGCCGGTATAAGCCCGTGTAAATCAGGCGGTTATGTTGTAGAGGGTAAGTTTAACACAGGATTAGATTTAGCAAAAATTACTTTAAGTCTACTTTCATTAGGGACCCCAAAATATAGTGAAAATCTAGGCGTAGTATATTTAAAAAACAGAGATTACACTTTAACTCTTTTCGCGGAGGGGAGTTTAAAACTTAATATATCAGCGAAGGAGATGGAGAGAGAAGTTCTAGATAAAATAATAAAATTAATAGTTAGAGCAGTTATGTGCAGTGAATGCAATATTTGCGTAAAAGTTTGTCCGAAATCAGCGATAAAAATAAAGTCCGGTGAGATAATTATAGATAAATCTAAATGTGTTAACTGCCTTAAATGTCTTGATAATTGCCCGGTTATAAATTACACTATCCCAGATATATTCGAATAGTGAGTTGGAGGTGTATTTTTGCAATTAAAAAAATGGTGGGGGTTTATTAAAGACCCTGTGTTCGGGTACATACATTTCACTCCCGAGGAGAAAAATGTGATCGACACTAAAACTTTTCAACGGCTTATAAGAATAAGACAGCTAGCGGGTGCAGAGTATGTTTACCCTGGTGCTAATCACACCCGCTTCGAGCATTCTCTGGGTGTTATGTACTTAGCAGGGGAATTATCTAAAAATCTTGAAAGCGTTAGAGAAGAGGAATTAGAGGAGATTCGGCTAGCAGGATTATTACATGATATTGGGCATGGCGCGTTCTCCCATATTTTTGAAGCTGTTCTTAACAAGTTTTTTAAAATAAACCATGAGGATATGACTAGAAAATTGATCAGAGACGGCGAATTAAAAGATATTATAAGCGATGCGGGTTATAACCCTGAAAGAATCAGTAGGCTAGCAGTCGGCCAGCTTAATGATAGAAATAAAGAATACTTAGACCAGATATTGAGAAGCACAGTTGACGCTGATAAAATGGATTATATAGTTAGAGATTCGTATCATACTGGTGCAGGGTACTCCGCCGATGTCTGGCGTCTGATATATACGATGGAGGTTGTGAATAATAAATTAAGTGTAAGTTCCACTGCGATATATACACTAGAAGCTTTTTTACTGGCAAGAGTTGAATCCTTTAAAAGCATCTATTTCCATAAAACCGCGCGCGCAGCTCAGATAATGATAGGCAACGCGCTGATTAAAGCATACGAGGATGAGCCTTTCTTTTCACTTAATAATTTAGATGAGTATATTGAACTAACAGATTACACGGTTTGGCCGATTTTAAAAAGATCTAAAAAAGCAGCTCCAATAGTGGATGATCTTGAACATCGCCGCCTCCTTAAAAGCGTGTACGAGAATATAGTTATAACTAAAGAGAATTTAGCTACAAGAATATTCAGTAAAGAACAGATAAAAGCCAGTATTGAAAAGGAAATAGCTGAGGAGGCGGGGGTGGCTGAAGATGATGTTGTAATCGATAGCCCTCTTGTACCTTCAGTACCCTACGCCTATTCCTCAAAAGAGGAGAGATTCGAGGTACCGGTATTCGATAAGAAGACGAATAGTTTACTTGAGCCGGGAAGCGAGGTTTCAAAGATAATAGAGGCTATGAGAGGATATCTTAACGTATTAAGAGTTTACACTATAGCGGAGCACAGGGAGAAAGTTAAAAAAGCAGCTTTAAAGATTTTAACCAGTGAACCCTATGAGTTGAAAATAGCTACTTAGAAATTTATTTCTATAAGCCCGTTATCAGCATCAACCCGAACTTTATCACCGCTCTTAACCTTCTTCATATCACTCTCCGATACACCGTCAATTAAAGGTATACCCGCTAGTATACAACCTGCGGCGATGATCGGCTCAGTTTCTATGTTCACAATTGCTTTAGGAGCGACACTATTCTTAGACATTTGGTAAATAACATAGGAACCTACTGTACTCCCTTTACCATATGGGAAAAAAAGTATCTTATCTTTAACCAGCTCACCGAAAAGTTCATGATCTTTCTCCATAACTCTCCCAGTTTTAGGATCCACACCACCGTAGAATGAAATCGGTGTTTTTGAAACTAAAGCCTCACCTTCAGCAAGACCTTTACACACACCTCTACCTTTAAGAATCATATCTATCACTTTATTACAAGCTTTACAGACTCCTCTAGCGAGGTTAATGTTGAAGGAATTTTACATGTTGCTGGAACATAGTGAGCGGCTTTAGCTGAATTAGTCGCTAAGCCAGCATATCCCATTCGCTCTAAGGGAGCTACTACCATACAAGTATCAGCGGCGATTATACCCCCAGCGGCCTCTATTATTTTAGAGTAGCCTAATCTATCACAGATAAATTTATTCAAAGACGATGTGCATACCCATAAAGCCTTACCGGATTTTATTTTTTTATTTTCAAGCAAAATTGCAATCTGCCTTATTTCATTAACAGTCGCATGGGGGCAGCCTAAAGTGACTATATCCACTTCGCTGGATTGGTTAAAACGCTCTAGTGTAGTTTTTAACTCCAAGTCTGTTACTTCTATCTTATCCTCTTTATCACTATAAGACCAGCCTTCAGGGATAGGGGTAAGCTTGTAAAGATAATAGAGGGCGATATTGCCGGAGGAGGCCGCTGACGCGCATAAGGACTTAGCACCTTCTAAAGTATATGATGTAACCCCCTCTATTAAGGGGATTCCTTTAGTTACAGTGCTTCCAATGTAGTAGCCTAGAAGACTATAATCTAAGACGGAGTTTAAAGCTGTTTTTACCTTGACAACCACGGTGGGTAGTCTATTCTCATCTAAATGAAGCCCGTAATTCGGTGTTTTACCGACTAGTGCAGAGGCTAAAGAGATCGGCCCGCCCTCACGATTAGTTTTAGCTCCGATTATAGAGTTAGCGAAGCTTACAGCTGATGATTCAGCCCAGGATATATGCTCTCCTCTAAGCGGTAAGTTACCTATCAAATATGGTGTACAAGTGCATGAAGGTATAGCCCCCATTCTTGTCAGGCTTCTAATGATTTTCAACTGCTTCCTGGCGAATGAGGGGGGTATCCTCATCTTAACCCATTCTTTAAAATCCATACCCGCCGGGTTTAAAGTAGCGATTGTTTTTATTCTACCGTTAAAACGCTCCATATCCTGTATAAATTCTAAACCGGCGTCTCCAATATTCTTATAAGATATGCCAGATATCTGGGAGCTTTTAATATCCAGCAAACGGTCAGCTTTGAATATATCACCTAAGGTGACTATAAGACTCATCGCCTTTTGCAATGCAAAACCATATTCACCCGCTAAAATCTTCTCTTCTTCCCTGTTCAGATACATATTGTTCCCAACTGTTAAATCTCGTCAAGATTGAGATTATGGGGTATAGTGCCTTTTAAAAATACTTCTTTAGGTTTAGTTAACGTTCTCGTAGCGTCAACCCCTATCTTGCTGGTTAACCCTGTTTGAGGATCTCCCGAAGGGTCTAGTGTTGATCCGCGTGCGTTTGAAACCACAACTATACCTTTCTCACCCTGCAATCTTGTGGCTATAGCCCACTCCACCTCTTCCATGTTATATGGATCAATATCTTCATCAACCACCACCACATGTTTTAAAGACGGGTGCCCTGAAAAAGCCGCGAAAATAACGTTTTTCCCATCGCCATCTGTTTGCTTAGTTACGCTAACAACAGCGTGAAGCCACCCCGTTCCGCCTAGTGTAAGATTAACACCCCTAACCTCAGGCACAACGTTTTTAACATGCTCGTAAATCTTCACCTCTCTGAATAATCCCATAAGTAATTTATGCTCCGCCCCTGCTGGTAATAAACCATGGTAAAGCGGGTTTGATCTATGGTAGATTTGTTTAACTTCAACAAGAGGTTGTTTTCTAACCTCATCGTATGTTCCTGTAATATCTAGAAAAGGACCTTCCTCAACATCTTCGGAAAGGATACTGGCTTCTATAACTATTTCAGAATGAGATGGAACCTGGATTTCAGTATTAGGCGTTTTACAAACCGTTAACTGCTGGTTTAAAAGCGTGTTAGCTACATGCATCTCGTCAAAGTTGAAAGGCACCGGTGCTGATGCGCTGAGCGCTACTAGTGGATTCACACCTATAGCTATCGCAACAGGTAAAGCCTGTTTTTTAACCCTGCATTTTTGGTAAATAGAATATAAATGTCTTGGAACGATTCTTATCGCTAAATGGTTTTTATCCACCATCATTAATCTATGAATTGAAGCGTTCTGGATGCCTGTATCCGGATTCTTAACATAAACTATTCCAGATGTGATATATGGTGCACGATCTTTTTCAAAGAAGGTTAATATCGGTAGCTTTGTCAAATCATCTTTTAAGGTATTATCGTAGAAATCGCCCTCAGAAACCAGCTTTGGTTTGCTAGGGTTGGATATCCCCGATAATAGTTTATTATAAAAATCAGCGATATTATTTACATTAAGCAAATCCATGTAAATCCTTCTAGAACCAGCAAAACCGGAGATAACATGAATCCTATGGTTTTTAACCCTGTTGAATATTAAAACAGGCCCATTGTCATACTTCTTCATAACGGCTGGTATTTCGAATCTGGTTGAAAGCTCACGGTTAATTTCTTTAATCATGTTTAAACCCCTAAGTTTATCGATATAATCTCTGAGATCAATCATCTAGCACACCCCACCTGCGGTAAATATTATTTTCAATACCAATTTGATCTAATATTTTACCTATTATAAAATCAATTAAATCTTCCTTTGTTTTAGGCTTATGGTAGAATCCGGGAGCTGCGGGCATAATACACGCTCCAGCTTCTTTAAGCATAGTTAAATTTCTCAAATGAATTAGTGATAAAGGTGTTTCACGGAAAACTATTATTAGAGGTTTTCCCTCTTTCAAACAGCATTCAGCAGCTCTTGAAACCGTGTTAGCTGAATAACCGTTAGATATAGCTGACACGGTCTTCATACTACAAGGGCATATTATCATACCATCTATTTTATAAGAGCCGCTGACTACAGGGGATTTATAATCTAATTCTGAATAGTGTTCGGAAGCCATACTGGAAATTTTATCAAGCTTGTAATCTGTCTCAAACTCTATCACTTTCTTACCGGCTTCGGAGATTATTAAAATAACCTCAACACTCCTTTTCCTCAACTCTTCTAACAGTCGAATACCGTATATTACTCCAGAAGCCCCTGTGATGGCTAATACAAGCTTCATTTTAAAGCCGCTCCATTACTTTTTTTAAAAGTTTTAAAACATTATCTATTAATTCCGGTTCTTGGTTTCTTATAAAAACAGATGCTATCACCGTCTTATTTACTTTCTTAGATAATTTTTCAGCTATACTTTTAGCAAAAATATCATTCCTAACTCCGAAAACAGGATATATTGATGAAACACTCTCCCCGGTAATTGAGACACCCGGTAAGGCGACTGCAGTTGTACCGAACATATATTCAGAATCGGATACTATTAGGAGAACACCGTTTTTAACCGATAAAGCTAGAATTTTTACACCTTCACTCTCCTCAGTAATAATATTGTAATCCAAAAACAACACCACGGTATAATTTACGAATATTAATTTAGCCGCGGTATTAATATAGTTGTAGCCTTTACCGTATTATAAAACCGGTTGCTTCTCGCAGCCGCTTGAAAAACCTTGAATGTAAAGGAGTGTTAACCTAGAAATCCCCTTAAACTAGCAGCGTTTAAAATATGCTCTTTTAAACCTTCAGTCTTATTATTTACCAGTAATTTATTTATTTGATCAGTAATTTTCTTATGCTCCACACATTCTTGTACATCGTTTAAGAGCTCTTTTATAGCAGGTTGGATTTCATCTAGCATAAAGGGAGAGTCGGGGTTATAATACCTAAGCGAGTCTTTTAAATCAGATTGGAAATTAACATATACTTCTTCAACGAATTCTAAATCTTTATCGTCTAATGAGTTAAGCGCTAAAATCTCGGGTGGAATACCTATCGAGTAAAGAGCTGCTGTAAACGGGATCGCTCTAGGAAGCTTTATTTCACCAACACTTCTAGAATAACCGAATAATCCGATGTGGAGTTTCCTCTTCCTTCGGCTGGGTATAAAATTTGAAACTGTGTTGATAATTGATGCTAATTTTCCTATCTGTTTATGGTATTCTTTAAAGTATTTAGAGATTACACCAAGAGCCTTCACTAAGTCGAAATTTTTCACTGAGCGCGTTTCCTTCTCCTTTATCTTTCTTATACCGTTTATAACCTGTTCAGGAGGATAATCATATTTGAATGCTGATTGAACAGTGAACGTGTGAACGCTAGGATATTCTCCTATAACTTTATCAACGTTTAAAGGTGTTAGATTACCTCTAAAAGGAGGTGAGCCTACTCCTATAATCGGGTATATTGGTAAACCAAGCTCTTCAGATAGGGCTTGCATTTTAATAAGCGCTATTTTATTGAGTAGAACAGCGCTTACGAGGCCGTAATTCATAGCAGGGTCTGATCTTGCTATGAAGACACGCTGGTAACTTAAATCTTTATCAGCCACATACTCTCTTAAAATATTATCACAGTCGATAAGCCTCTTCATATCTTCGAATAAAGGTATAACGTTTATCCTCTCAGGCTTAAATCTTCCAACCCAATCAGCGATAGTGATATCTCCCTCCTTGAATGGCTTACTCTGTTTACCAACCACAAAGTCGCAGTAATACCTGTAAATTCGATCAATAAATTTAGCGGACGTAACCATCGGCAAGATCACTTCGAAGATCGGGGGTAAATCATCTTTAAAAAATAGATTCGCCGCGTCAAAGGATCGGGGGATGCTCTCCAAGGTCTCTAACAGTATTTTAGCTTCAGCTAATTCCACACTCGGATTAGGAATCCTCAAAGTTAAGAAGATGTCTCTACCAAGCCTTTTCATTCTAAAGAAGGAGGGGTATTTTGTAATTAGTTTTTTCACAACATAGTTATCAACTTCTTTACCTTCACAGTCCCACATCTGTTCATCGCAACCCAGATGAGAGAAAACATAATAGGCCTCCTGAATTTCATCCTCCCCGCTCAGCTCACTCTCCTCGGCAAAGAACGGGGTGCTAACATTATCTGGGTGTTGTGTGCTCATACACTTCGGGATATACAAAACAAACACGCCCTGTAAATAACTGCTAACATGTAAAAATATTTCTTATTATTATAGTTTTACCTGAAAACGACGTCTCTAAATACGTATTTCCGATTTTAAATAAAGTAGCAGATATATTAGCAAAACTTCTAACACGTTTTCACTGTTTGCAATCCCATCAAACCATTAAGATAACATGAACTTTGCGTAATCTTCATATAATCTAAGAGTTATTTTAGAGCACGTTAACATCAATCTGTTTTTTAAAAGGTTAACAAAAAATAAATGGGGAAGATTGCATATAAATGCTATATTAAAAATGGGCCCGTAGCCTAGCCAGGATAGGGCACTGGCCTCCTAAGCCAGGGGTCACCGGTTCAAGTCCGGTCGGGCCCGCTGCTTCACTTTTTCAATAATAGTATCCCCCTTACCTATTAGAACCGTATCTGCTAATCCTATAAACAAGCCGGTTTCAATAACGCCTGGAAGCATTTTAATTTTCATATTAAGAGACGCGGGATCGTTGATCGTGTTAAACTTGCAGTCGATGATAAAATTCCCGTTATCGGTTATAACAGGTCCTAGTTTCATCTTAGCTATTCTAACTTCAGGTTTACCACCAAGCGCCTCTATTTTTCTAGAAACAGGTGTCAGCGCCTTAGGTAAAACTTCAACTGGGATTGGAAAACCACCGAGCTTCTTCACAAATTTAGAGGAGTCTATTAGTATGATTAACTTTTTAGTGTAAGTTCCGATAATCTTTTCCTGAGTTAGCGCACCACCGCCGCCCTTAATCAGATTCATTTCCTCGTCAACTTCATCCGCCCCGTCAACTGTTATGTCTAAATTAGCTTTCTCATCAAATGTGGTTAACGGAACACCGGCTTTAATTAGTTCGAAATATGATTGATAGGAGCTGGGCACAGCTAAGATTTTAAGCCCTTCTTTTCTACATCTTTCCCCTAAATGTTTAATAA
>JAWBON010000037.1:0-10918 GCA_038826135.1 Candidatus Odinarchaeota archaeon
TTGGCACGCCGGGCAAATTGCAGGGGCCGGCGCAAGTATGCGGGGCGACGGCTTGCTTTTTCCAATCCTGGCTGTTTTCATAATGTACGTCTTGTCGCCTCGTTTGACTAGGCGTTTTTGGTCGGCTTGTGCAACTGCCTCGACTGCATCATCTGGCGCTTGGTCCATCTTTGAATCTTTTAAAGATAGGGAGGTGTCAAGTAAAGTAACACCAGGCCAGTTTATCATGGTTTGGATACCTGGATTAGACGAAGTGCCTATGGGTTTGTCGCATATAGGTGTTGGAAGCACACTCTCTATAACTGTTGAAGCGGTCGGAGATGCGACTGAAAAACTTTGCGCTCTTAGAGAAGGGGATTTTATAGGTATCCGCGGCCCCTATGGGAGAGGTTTTTCCCCACCTGGGTTAAGTAACCTTATCATAGGCGGGGGCTGCGGTATGGCTCCACTGATCCCCATGGTTGAGCGCGCTATCCTGGAGAAGAGGAGAGTCCGGGTTCTACTCGGAGGCAAAAGCTTGAGTAAAACTCCTTTTGTAAAATTTTTGAATAATGTTTTTGAACATAATCCCGAGGATCTTATAATAAGCACAGAGGACGGCTCGTCTGGTCATAAAGGATTTGTAACTGATTTACTAGATAACACGGTTTCAAAAACTCGTTTTGACAGAGTTTACGCCTGCGGCCCGGAGTTAATGCTTAGAAAAATATACGATTACTCTATTGCAAAAAAGCTACCGCTAGAAGTTAGCTTGGAAAGATATATTAAATGCGGGGTTGGTGTTTGCGGGAGCTGTTACCTGGGGCCTTATCGAATATGCGTGGAGGGCCCTGTTTTTAAAATAAACGAATTAGAACCGGTAAAAAACATATTTGGCAAATATACCCGTGACGCATCTGGTAAAATAATAAAATTGGAGAAATAGACTGTTTCTTATAGAAAGTTTTCAGCGACCAGATAGCCTAATATCTCTCTGAGATCGTTACCGGACCAGTATCTTATATGTGTTTTTATACTATCCTTCGGTTTAAACCCTAGTGGGAGAGAGACTTTCCTTAGCAGGCTAACATCATTAGCTCCATCGCAAACAGCTGCAGTTCTAGACATTGGGATATTAAGTGAATAAACTAGATATGCTAAAAGCTCTCCTTTAGATTCAGGTGTTAAACACAAACCGGAGACATCACCTGTTAATACACCGTTCTCAGTTTTTAATTTGTTTGCAAGTATTAAAGGTACACCAATTCTATGATTCGCTTCAAATATAACTTCAAAGAATCCGCCTGAGATAATCACCGGTAATATTTTACAGCGTTGAAGATAGTTAATAGTCTCTTTAGCCCCCGGTGTGATAGGTATTCGCTGACCGAGCTGCCTTAGAATATCAGCTCTTAAACCTTTTATCAAACTAACCCTTTTTAAAAGAGAAGACTTATAGTCTAACTCCCCCACCATCGCCTTACGGGTTATCTCACAAACCTCTTCTTCAACCCCAGCTATCTTTGCAAGCTCGTCAATAATCTCTATAGGAGTTAGAACAGAATCGAAGTCGAAGCAAACTAGCCCCCTAGGGGCGTATTCGATTGGCGATACCACCAATCCTTAAGAAAATTAGCTTCAAATTTTTCGAACAGCATGGAATACACCTCTAAGCTGACAACCACATAAATATTAAAAAACAGTATTTAACTTTATCGGTGGATTCGGTGTTTATTTAAATTATAAAAACAGTTTTATAATCTAATACTTATTAGAAACTGGATAATCCAATAGATTAACATAACCTGATTATTATGGTGGTCAATTTTGTCTGAGAAATTTGATGTCGTTGTGGTGGGGGGTGGTTCGGGGTTAACTATTGTTCAGAGAGCTCTCAACGAGAAAATGCGAGTCGCCTTAATCGAGATGGGGCCTCTTGGTGGAACATGTCTTAACAGGGGTTGCATACCAACTAAACTCTTAATTTACCCGGCGGATATAATCAGACTTATAGAACAGTGTAGGGAACTAGGAGTTTATGCGAGAGTAGAGAAACTTGATATTAATAAAATATTTGGTAGAATGCGTAAGATCGTCTCAGCGAGCGCGGAGGAATTAGCTAAAACAGCGGGGAAGACGCCAAACCTTAAATGGTTTAAGAGTGTCGGCGAGTTTGTAGACGATTACACAATTAAAGTTGGTGATAAAACAGTCACTGGAGAACGGTTCTTCATAGTATCAGGTAGCAGACCGTATATCCCACATATAGAGGGAATAGAGAAAGTAGGGTACCATACTAGTGATACAATATTAAACATTAAAAGAATACCTGAAAACATGATAATTATCGGCGGTGGATATGTGGCAGCTGAATACGGGCATTTCTTCTCATCTATGGGATGTAAAGTCACTGTAATTCATAAAGGGCCTAAAATCCTACACTACCTTGACAATGACATATCAGATGTTTTCAACAAGGAGTTTTCCAAAAAGGTTAATGTTCTAACTTTTCGAGAGGCTGTTAAAATATTTCAGAGCAATGGATTGAAAAACGTGACTGTAATCAACCTTAAGACAAACAGGGAGGAAACATACAGTGCGGAGGAGGTTTTAATAGCTACAGGTAGGCGTTCAAACTCTGATCTTCTTAAACCGGAAGTGACTGGCGTGAAATTAACAGCTGAAGGATACATTGAAGTTAATGAATATCTTGAGACTAGTAAAGAACGTATTTGGGCTGCTGGTGACGCTATAGGCAAATACATGTTCAAACACGTCGCTAATTATGAGGTTGAAATTGCTTGGCATAATTCCCAGAACAAGGAGAAAATTAAAGTCGATTACACCGCTATACCCTCCGCTGTTTTTTCAAACCCGCAGATCGCACAGGTTGGTTTAACAGCTGAAGAGGCTAAGGCTGAAGGGTTAAATATATTAATCGGACATTATCATTTCCGAGATGTGGCTATGGGTGAAGTGATGGGGTCACCTAACGGTTTGGTTAAAGTAGTTTTAAACAGAGAGGACGGCAAGATACTCGGATGCCAGATAACTGGACCCCACGCTTCAATACTGATACAGGAAGTCATCAACGTGATGAATTGCGCGCATAACAGTGTATATAATATTCTTAGAGCACAACATATTCACCCAGCTCTGCCAGAGGTTGTGCAGCGAGCTTGCGCTAATCTTCACACGGTCAACTAAACAAGTAAAGCTTCCTGTTACCTCTCTTAAATTACAGGTGAAAAAATCTAATAAAAAGATTATATACTAGAATCCGTTTTATTGGATAGGGTGAACTAATGAATCGGGAATATATTCTCTCACTATTAGATTTACACGTCAGCGCCGGTACCACGCCGATTCTTAAAGGCGTTTCATTAAATTTTGAGAAAAATCGAGTTCACGCGATAGTTGGCCCTAACGGGTCTGGTAAATCCACTATCGCAAAAGCTATTATGGGTTTCCCAGACTATAAAATCACCCAAGGCGACATATTATATAATGGACAATCTATCCTTAACAAAACTATTACGGAAAGGGCTAGAATGGGTATAGCTTTAGCTTTTCAAAACCCTCCTGTTATAAAAGGTGTTAAATTAGATAAGTTTATTTGCATGATATGTCAGAACTGCAGAGGATTAACCGAGAACAGAAGTGGAAAACATCTGGGAGTTGTGGATAAGTGTTCACCCGACTTAAGCGACGGGTTTAGAAAACTTTTAATAGAAAACTTAAAAGACCGGGATATTAATGACGGCTTCTCAGGGGGGGAGATTCGACGGAGCGAGCTTTTCCAGGTGATAAGTTTGAAGCCTGAGGTTATGATACTTGACGAGCCTGACTCAGGTTTAGATTACGACTCTCTTAAATTAGTAGGCCGCGAGCTTAAAGAGATAAGAGACGCGGGTAAAACAACTATGATTATTATCACCCATTCAAGATATATTTTAGAGTATCTTGAAGCGGACCGGGTGTTTATCATCGATAAAGGTAAAAAAGTTTTTGACGGAGATAAAAGCATTTTACCCCAGCTTGAAGAACTAGGCTACAGGGAGTTTTTAAACAGGAATATATCATAGGTGATTATTTTGGATGAGAAGAAAGAGCTGGCTGTTAAAGCGAAGAATAAAAAATCACTGCTCGGCGCGGACATAGACTTAGACAGTTTTAAAGGAGTTGACGAAAATCCTCCTAACAGGTACAGTATGAGAGAATTAGCTGCAGAAGAGCGGGGCTTACTGGAAAATGTAGGCATTCAACCAGTGGAGGGTGAGACAGCTGGCTCCTATATTCAAGTAGACCAGAATAAGGTTATATACGATTCTTTAACACAAACAGCTGAGATCCTCCCTATTAAGGAGGCTATTAGAAAATACAGTTGGATAAAAGACTACTATTGGGCTGCTGTTAACGTGGACACGGATAAGTATACTTCAGCTGTTGAATTAGAGTTGCATAATGGATACTTTATAAGAGCCAAGAAAGATCAGAGAATACCTCAACCAATCCAAGCCTGTATGATGCTTAAATCCGCTAATATAAAACAGAATATTCATAATATAGTGATAGCTGAGGAAGGCTCTGAAATACACTTAGTAACCGGGTGTGTTTCACCAAACATACTTGAACCGGCACTCCACTTAGGTATAACTGAATTCTACGTGAAAAAAAACGCTAAACTAACATTCACTATGATACACCGCTGGGGTAAGAGAACATTGGTAAGACCCCGCTCAGCTGCAATAGTAGAGGAGGGGGGAATATTCGTAAATAATTATATTATATTAGGTCCTGTCGGAGACCTGCAAACATATCCAACCGTCTACCTTAAAGGTAAAAATTCTAAGGCGGAGTTATATTCTGTCATCTACGGGACTGAGAACTCCGTGTACGATGTCGGAGGAAGGATTATACTTGAAGCAGAGGGGGCTAGCGGCAAGGTTGTTTCAAGAACTATAGGTACAGAGGAATCCATCATATATGCGAGAGGGCAACTTATAGGTAATCATGCGGGTTCAAGAGCGCATCTTGAATGTAACGGTCTACTTTTAAGCGATAAAGCCCGTCTGGTAGCTATCCCAGAGCTTGAAGCTCAAACTACAGGTGTGGAGTTAAGCCATGAAGCCACTATAGGTAAAATAGAGCAGGAGCAGTTAACTTATCTTATGAGCAGAGGGCTTTCAGAAGAGGAGGCGAACGCCCTGATAGTCAGAGGGTTTATGACAATTAGTGTTCCGGATCTCCCACAAACACTGCAGAAAACAGTGGATTACACTATTCGGTTAACTAAACTAGGCGGCTTCTAGACGATGAATTCTTTAACCTTACCAGTTAAAGCTTTAAAATAAAGGCTTAATATGGTAAATGAGATTACAACACATTTTTCAAGGTTAATTTACGAGGCAACTATATTGTAAACACCTATTATTAGAACTATAGCACCTATTAAAGCTAAAAATATAAATTCAAAAAATAAACCTAGCAGGAAGGTTAAAGCACCTGAACCGAGATATATTAAATTTTGAAGTGAAAAACGCGGTTTAATTCTATAACAATTTCTACACAAATATCGAGAGGTTTCAACACTCATACTATTTAATAATTCTTTAACCCTCTTATATCGTTGAGAAAAACTCAAGCCTCCGTTAACATCATCATCTACTCTTACACTACATAACTCGCAGACAGGCCGCCCACACCTACTACAGTAACCTATAATTAACTTACTAGGATGATAAGGACAGGTGGTCTCAGATCTCATACACTATCCCCGTTTAACACCGCGCTCAAAAAACGGTTCAATATGCACTGTAACATCTTTTATAAAAGGGAAGGCTTGCTTCAAGTTCTCCTCCACTTCAACCGAAATACTATGACCCTCCTCCACAGATAGTTTACTGTCAACTATCACGTGAAGGTCGATAAAACACTCTGTATCAGTCCCCCGGCTTCTAATTTTATGAACACCTCTAACACCTTGCACATTATAAACTACTTTTTTTATCAAGTCGGAAGGGATGACTAAAGAATCGGTTAACGCACCAGACATTTTCGAGATTATTGAAAAACCTGTGTAGAATATTACTAAAGCTATTAATATAGAGATTACCGGATCAAATAAAGGATAACCTAAGATTATTAGAATGAAGCTGACAATCACACTTAAAGAAACATATATATCGGTATTAGTGTGAAGTGAATCAGCTACTAATATACTGCTTTTTAATTTAATCCCTTTATTTTTCTCAAATCTTGAAACAAATATATTTATGGAAATAGTTACCAGCATAACAATCCAGTTAAGCAGAGTTATTTCAGGCGTTACTGGATTAATAAACCGGCTGATAGCTCCTTGAAAAACTTCAAACCCGGTTATAACTAGTAGAAACGCTATTGACAAAGTAGCTAGAGAAACGTATTTTGTGTGCCCGTAAGGGTGTCCTTCATCCGGTTTCCTCCTAGCTATATTGATCCCTATTAAACCTATTATATTAGAGGAGGCGTCAAGTAATGAGTGCAGTGAGTCAGATATCATACTAAGCGAGTTGGATAAAAATCCAACAAACATTTTACCAACCACTACAACTATGTTCAGAACCAGCACATATACCAGGATACGATGTACCATACCATAGTTGCTTTCCAATGCATTCACCGTTAAATATTTAGATAAGGGTTCTGAAAGTTATTTAATAAGTTTAAAGAAGCCGTAAAGCATAAACATGTTTTCTCTAACCCGGTTAGTTATTTCCATAACATATTTAGATATCTTCTTGTAACGTTCAGGATCTATTCTAGGCGGGTTAACATCCATCAATCTTAGAGGAGCATCATTATCTTGGAAAAATTCTATGAATTTATCACGCCATTCAACAGGTATCTCATCTTTAACCTCCACACCAGATATCCTCGAAACCATGAGAGACCACATTCTAGGAGTGGCGTTAAGATTGTAACCCCCCGCCCCAAGTATAATACATCTTCCTTTACAATACTTATGGCTTATATCGTGAACTATGTCTGCAATTCTTATATAAGTCGTGCTTGTAAGCTGTAGATGCGATAACGGGTCTAAGAAGTGAGCGTCTGCGCCTGCGGCTAACACTATTAATTGAGGGTTATAAAACTCTGCTATTAAAGGGAGGAGTTCAGACACTACATGCACATAGGCTTCATCAAATGTTCCTATAGGCAGTGGAATATTAAGATTATAGCCTTTACCTTCTCCTATACCAGTCTCCTCTTCAAAACCTGAGTGAGGGTAAAGTGTCTCCCCGCTCTCATGTAAAGATAGTCTAAAACCTCTATTATCATCATACACAATATCTTGTACACCGTTTCCGTGATGGGAGTCAATAGCTAAATACAATATTCGCTTTAAATTATACTTGCTTATTAGACGCTTTATAGCTATAGCGATATCGTTGAATATGCAGAAGCCGCCGCCTGCCGAGGGTTTAGCGTGGTGAAAACCTCCACCTGGATTCCAGGCGTGTGTGATCTTTCCATTCATCACTTCATCTACAGCGGTGACTGTACCGCCGACAGCGATCTTAGCTATATTAAACATGTTTTTAAACGCAGGAGTGTCTTTATCGTCAACTGACCCGACACCGTCTACACTCAACTTTTTTATCAAATCTATATATTCCGGTGTGTGAACTGTTAAAAGATCTTGGTCAGTGCACGGTTCAGGTTTAATCAAGTACACGTTAGGGTTGTTAAAAAATGAGTTTAATTCAAGTAATTCTTTATGCATCTGGATTCTAATAGAGTTCAACGGATGGCCTTTACCGAAATCATATTTTAAATAATCCTCATGGTATATGAAACCGAATCTCTCAGTCATCTTGGTATCCTCAAACTTATTAAACAAAATAATATTAATAAATTATCAGTAAATACTAGGCTGTGATTATAACGTTTATTTTCTACTAAACTTATAAAGTTAACATTTAATTGAACGGTGAGATTGTGAAGCATTTTAGTGATAAAAAAATTGTTTTGAAAAACGGTCTTGAAATATTAATAAGACCTTTAAAATACACTGATAAAAAAGAGCTTTTAAAATTTTACAGTGAATTATCTGATAAAAGTCGACGTCAATTATTCCAAAACCATAGGCCTGTTGAAACGTGGAGAACGGTTAGAGTAAAGACAGCTTCACTTTACACCGACGGATTAGCAGTAGATTTTAAAAAAAGCTATTCATTAGTGGCGGTGATCGGGGAGGGTGATGTTTTTAAAATAATAGGGGATGGGCGATTCTTCATTGATAGAAGCACTATGAGAGCGGAACTTTATCTGGTTGTTCACGAGAATTACAGGAATAAAGGGGTGGGCACTAAATTAATGGATGAAATGCTGCAAGTTTTAAAACAGCTTAAAGTAAAAGAAGTGTACTGTTATATTAATTCAGATAATTTACATATGATTAGGCTTATTGAAAAATATGATTTTAACCAAGAAAATATTGACGGCGTTTACCTGTTTTGGAAAAGATTATAGTATATGGATAGTTGGGTTTCAGACTCTTTCTAAGAGCCTGTAATTTATAAGCCGCTGGGTGTCCTTATCTTTTAAAACCTCTTCATCAACCTCTTTAACCTCATCCGGCTCTATTGTAATGATTTGTTTTTTCCATGTTATTTTCAAAGTCTTGGCGGTGGTATTCTTTAATTTCACGGTTCCCATCAAACTCATCTCCTATAAACAATATTTTTTCAAAGGTAAATATAATTTAAGCCATATTTATATTTAATGCAATAATGAACAATCCGGCTTTTATAAAATTCTTAAGAAGTAATTTCACGCTGATTTTAACAAGTAAGCCCCATTAAAACTTCTATTAAGGTTGTGATATGAATCTAAAACCAGCCCATTATAGTTTTCACGAAAAATTCCCCCACCAACTTCACTAAATCCTCTTCACTATTACTTCCAAAATATAAATTCTGTATTCGATTTTCCAAAGTGTAGACGACTGTTATGCCTTTAGCTTCTATTTTAGTGTATACTACCGCTCTTCCAAGATTGGTTTTGTAAACTTCCTGTATCCAATCCTTCATGGAATCTAAATCTAGAGATTTTAGCCCTAAGAGACTTTTTTTAACTAAAACATAGTTCTTCAGTTTACCTTGGATAGCTTCCTCTATATCAGACCACACGTCCCTTTCAGGCTTCAATAAACTACCACCTATTGTAACAGGCTTCCGTTTAAATAATAGAAATTACTTTTATCTTCACATCCAGCTGATCTCACCGAGCGACTGAAGCAGTAAACCCGCTTACGGAGAGATGTGATTAAATTACATAAAATCTTTTCCTTATTCGCTCCAGAATATAATTTATACTAACCGGGTTCAATGTTAATTTTAAGCATAATATTTAAATAATATATTATGTATTTTAATAATCCGCTATGGAGGAATAGTTTTGGCTGGTTCGAAGTCACCTAAAGGCGAGTATGCTGCGAGAAAGCTTACACAGAAGAGGCAGGAGCTTAAATGGAGTGATAGATATTATAAGAGGAGACTTCTAAAATTAGATGAGAGAGCTGATCCTTTAGGTGGTAGTCCCCAAGCTCGGGGGATTGTCTTAGAAAAAGTTGGTATAGAGTCTAAACAACCGAATTCTGCTATACGTAAAGCGGTTAGAATTCAGCTGGTAAAGAATGGAAAACAGATAACGGCGTTCCTGCCGGGGGATGGCGCTCTCAACTTTGTAGACGAGCATGATGAAGTTATAGTTGAAGGTATAGGTGGAGCTAGGGGACGTTCATTCGGTGACTTGCCGGGAGTGCGATGGAAGGTTATTAAAGTTAACAATGTTTCATTAGACGCTATACTTAGAGGTAAAAAAGAGAAGGCTCAGCGCTGAAAAAGCTTCACTGTTTATTTTATTTTCACGTCTTCAATTGCGAAATGACGTTTAGCTAGGAGACGAGCTTTTAAAATATTCTTACCGTTTTTACCTATAGCTATACCGCGGTCTTCAGGGTCCACATCAACATGCGCTATTTTTTTACCATCCGGCCGCTCTATTAATTCAACAGATCTTATTCTAGCAGGAGATAGTATACTCTTAATAAACTCGTTAGGCTTATCAGAGTACTCAACTATTTCCACTGGTTTAGAAAGATAGTTTTTTAACCGTTTTATAGTAGCACCGTTTTTACCTATAGCAAGCCCCATATCACCCTGCTTAACTACGAAAATAATACAGCCTTTATCATCAATGATACAGTCTTTCGCCATCACCCCGGTTATACTCTCGAAAAGTGAGATATAGTTTATTTCATCAACTTTAAGCCTGATCGTAGTCAAATCACTCGGCCTCCGCCTTCTCCCCAGTGCTCTCCTCCACCGCGCCAAGTATATCAGAATCCCCAGGGTCGTGGATAGCTAGAGCTGCAACCATGTGAAGACGATCACAAAGATTACCTAGCTCCCAGCTGTTACCGGTGAATATTAATACAGGTATTTTAGAGAGTTCACTATAATATTGGATTTCGGATTTAATATGGTCGGGGCAGTTACTTGCAACGATAACTAATTTAGGCTTACCTTTCTTCATATCTTCCACTGTTTTTTTAGACCCTATTGTAACTTTACCTGTTTTAACCGCTATTTTAATAGCTTTATCAACTTGAATCATTTATCGACCCCCTTCTTAGAATGCTCCATTAACAATCCTATTAAACCAGTGCCTACAGGGATTGTTTGACCTATTATAACGTTTTCAGCTATGCCTTTAAGTTCATCGAAGTCTCCGCGAACACTCGCTTCGAAAAGGTTTTGAACTGTTTTCTCGAATGCTGCTCTAGCTAGTACACTCGGCTTCTTACCGCTTATACCATGCCTGCCTATCTGACTTATATAACCGTCAAACGTCATCAGATCAGCTACTAGCATAATATGTCTTATGTCAACGT
>JAWBON010000038.1:0-10556 GCA_038826135.1 Candidatus Odinarchaeota archaeon
AAGCGTAAATTAATGATTATAGCGGTTGACGGTGCTTTAACAGCTCTTATAGAAAACAAGCTGAACCCAAATATACTTGTAACAGATCTTGACGGGTTTAAACTAGAATTTTTAAACCAAGTTCAGGGGGGGTTGATCGCTGTTCACGCTCATGGTGACAACATTGATAAAATTAAAAATTATCCTACACGCTTGTTATCAAGAACTCTTGGAACATGTCAGGTGGATTTTAACAAAAATATTTTAAATATAGGAGGTTTCACAGACGGGGATCGAGCGGTCTGCTTATGTGAATGTTTCGAGGCTGGAACTGTTTTTCTACTTGGTATGGACTTCGGCTATACTGTAGGGAGCTATTCTAAGCCCCATCTTAACCGTGCTGTAAAAGCCAGTTTGGTTAAACGTAGAAAGATGGTTTACGCTATGAATATAATAAAAGAGTTAGTTTTTAATAGTGATATTAAATATTACTGTTTATTGCAAAGTTCAGAGTTAGACTCTATCCCAGTAATGAAGATGGAGGAATTTAAGAATTATATTAAAGACTATTATTGAAAGTGAACTTTAATATTTAAGTGGTCTGATATGAGCATTCTGATAATCACTGAGAAACCTTCAGCTTGTTTAAGAATCGCCAACGCTCTAGACGACGGTAACACTTTAAAAAAGTTTGAGGAAGGGGGCGTTACATACTACCGTGTTAAACATAATGGGGAACAATTGATCATAGTATCCGCTTTAGGTCATCTCTACACGGTTACTCAGAGAGGGGAAGGATGGGTTTACCCGGTTTTTAACACTACGTGGGTTCCCTCCTATAAGGTTAGTAAATCAGCTAGGAATACTAAAGGCTTCATAGAGGTTATTAGGAAGCTAGCGTCTGAAGCAGCGGTTTTTATAAACGCATGTGACTTTGACTTGGAAGGAAGCCTTATAGGATACTCTGTTATTAAATACGCTTGCGGTGGGGGGGCTCTCAACTCGGCTAAGAGAATGAAGTTTTCAACTCTCACTAAGGGTGAGTTATTATCCGCTTTTGAAGACATGTCGGATGGTTTAGATCTTAACATGGTTGAAGCAGGGCAGACCAGGCATGAAGTCGACTGGTTGTTCGGAATAAACTTGAGCAGAGCTTTAACTCTTGCTTTAAAAAACACCAGTGGATTGTATAAAGCGTTGAGCACAGGTAGGGTTCAAGGCCCGACACTGTCATTCATATATCATCGAGAAAAGGAAATTCAATCGTTTGTACCAGTACCATACTGGGTTATTAACGCCGAGATCATAATAGATGAAACCGCATACCAGTTAGAATACTCTGAGAGTAGAATAAACGTTAAATCTGAGGCTGAGAGAACTCTCAAAGAGTGTTTAGGTAAACCCGCGCTTATAACCGATATTAAAACCACAGAGTACCGGCAGAAACCCCCTGTTCCATTCGACATCGGCACTCTCCAGGTTGAAGCCTATAAGTTCTTCGGGTTCACACCCAGGCGTACTCTGAACATCGCTGAAAGACTTTATCTTGACGCTTTAATATCTTATCCTAGAACTAGTAGCCAGAAAATACCGGAATCCATAAACGTTATAGAAATATTGAAGGGAATGACTCAGCAGCAGGCTTATCGGAAAATAGCTGAAGAAATTCTCGGTCAAGACAGGATAGTCCCTAATCAGGGTGAGAAAGATGACCCTGCTCATCCTGCTATTCATGTAACCGGTAATAAGCCTGAAAGAGAACTTGACGCGGATGAGAGGAAACTTTATGATTTAATCGCTAAAAGATTCTTCGCCTTATTCGGGGAACCCGCCTTAAAGGAGAGTGTGAAGGCTGAAGTTCACATAGGTCCTCATGTTTTCTATCTTAAAGGGCGTCAGATAAAATCACTGGGGTGGCTTCGCTTCTACGAGCCTTACTTTAAACAGGAAGATATTATACTACCCTCTTTATCTATCGGTCAACAGCTTGAAACTCCGCGGATGACGGTTGAGGAAAAATATACAACTCCACCGCCTAGGTATAATCCTAGTTCTCTCCTTAAACTTATGGAGAAAGAGAACCTTGGGACTAAGGCTACTCGAGCTGATATAATAGACACTTTGATAAAACGCGGTTTTGTTACAAGCCAGCCTATGGAGATGACTGACCTGGGTTTTTCAATAATAGATGTTTTAGAGAAATATTCCCCAGGTGTTTTATCTGTGAAGTTAACTCGTGATATTGAAGAAGACCTGGATAATATTCAAAAAAACAAGAAAACTAGGAAAGATGTTATAATAGAGTCGATTACCGCATTAAAGCCTATTCTAGAAGAGTTTAGAATGAGGGAGAACGTTATCGGTACAGATCTGGGGGCGGCGCTTAAAAAACTATGGAAGAAACAAAACTATATCGGTGTATGCCCTAAATGCGGGACAGGCGAGTTAACAGTTATCTACTCCAGGTCATCTTATAAAAGATTTATAGGATGTTCTAATTATCGCAGCGGTTCATGTAATGCCAGTTTTCCACTGCCTCAAAAAGGGCGGGTTGAATCCACAGATAAGAAGTGTGAGCATTGCGGTTACCCTGTGATAAAAGTGTTCATGCCCGGTAGGAGGCCATGGAATATGTGTGTTAACTGGCTTCAATGCCCGGGTAGAAAGACTTCAAATGAAGTTAAACACGAGATCGGGGGCAGCTCATAATGTCATGTCCTATATGTGATAAGGGTGAGGGCGAGTTCTGTGAGAACCACGCTTCCGCATATATTAGCGTTGTTGAAGCCTTTAAAAAATGGCAGACAGCCACCCCAATCCGCTGGGAAGATTATCTTAAGAGAATTATAGATAACGAGTATACTGGTAAATGGGCTAGGGAGGTTGCGGAATACCTGTTACGTAAAGGCTCACCACCCAGCGGTGTTACATAATCACACCATCTATAAACGCTCTTATCCTATCACTTGAAGGCTTACCGAATATTACTTGAGCGTTCCCCTCCTCCAGTATTTCACCGTTTAGAATGAATCCTACACGACCATCCAGTCTTTTAGCCTGAGACATGTTGTGAGTGGCTATAATTATAGTTGTCCCCATCTCTTTATTCATATCTTTAATTAAAGCTTCTATTAAAGCAACGTTAGGAGGGTCTAGGTTAGCGGTAGGCTCGTCGAGTAGAAGTAACTCCGGGTCTAAAACCATACATCTTGCTAAAGCTGTTCTCTGAGCTTCACCCCCCGATAATAGTGTAGCATTCTGTTTTTCAAACTCTGATAATCCAACCTTCAATAAGGCTTCTTGAACTTTTCTCCTTATAGTGTTTGATTGAACACCGCGGAGGCTAAGCCCATAAGCCACATTGTCAAAAACGCTCATATTAAATAATGTGACTTTTTGATGCAGTAACGCCATTCTTCTTCTTAAGTTAACCTGTTGGCTTTTATTTAAATTCCCTGTTCGAACACCGTTGAAGATTAGTTCCCCGCTTGAAGGTTCCTCTAAAAGATCGATTATTCTAAGGAGCGTGCTCTTGCCAGCTCCGCTTGGCCCTATTAAGGTGTAAATATCCCCCTTATTAATGTTTAAATTAACGTTTCTTAGGATTGTTTTCCCCTCATACACTTTTGTTAAATTTTTAACTTCTAGTAGCATGCTCTATTGCACCTTTACCTTACTTCACCGGTATCGGTCTTATTGACATTATTCTTCTACCTGCAAGCTTTTTAGAGCGTAATTGTAAACGTGTTAAAACTACACTGTTAATTATGAAAGCTATTATAATCAGAATTAATCCTAAGGCTAAGGCTTGACCGTAATTGCCTTGACTTGTCTGTAAAACTATGTCTGTGGTCATAACCCTAGTGAATCCTTCTATATTTCCGCCCAGCATCATGCTGGCCCCCACCTCTGAAATAGACTGGCCGAAGCCTACAGCTACGCCGCTGAGAATGCTGACTCTGGCCTCTCTAACTATAAGAGCCCATGTTTGACTGCGTGTCGCTCCAAGAGATTTAGCGGTTTCAATAACTGAGATATCTATTGAACTTACCCCCGCCAAAGTCACACCAGCTATTATAGGTGTGGCTATAATTATCTGGCCGATCATTATCGCTGTAGGAGTGTACAATAAGGATAGTGCTCCTAGGGGGCCTGTTCTTGAAATTAATATGAAGACAGCAAGGCCTACTACTACGGGTGGTAATCCCATTAAAGTGTTTATCAGACTGATAATCATATTCTTTCCGAAAAAATTATTCATACCTATTATAACGCCTACGGGTACTCCGAGCATTGAGGCGAAAGCTACAGCTAGACCTGAAACTCTCAGTGAAAGTAAGATGACCTGCCATGTGGCAGGGTCGCCTGTGAACAATAATATGAACGCGTTTACAATGCCGTCAATTATAGGATCCGTCATTAAAACCACCTTTTATATTTTTTTAACTGTAGAATTCTCTGATGAGAGGATTCCAGTAATCTAAGTACTCAGCGACCTGTTCATCCGTGTCGAAGTCTAGTTCTGTTGAATTACTTCTACCGTAGCAGGAGTGAAATAATATCATATTATTTTTCTCGTATCCGTCAATCATTGCTTGCCCAGTGTCTGAACAGATGTAGGCTATAAACTTCACAGCTGTCTGAAAATTTATATACGGAAATTTTTCCGGATTGACGAGTATAGCACTATACGGGTTAAGTAATGCTTTATCTTTTTCAACTAGGATTTCGAGGAATTGTAACCGGTTTATGAGCGAAGCGTATGTTCCTCTATCTGTTATAGTATAGCCTATACTATCCTCGTTCGCTATGAGGAGTGTGCTGCTCATCCCTTGCCCTGTTCTCTTATACCATGACTGTGTGTCTGGGTTGGGTGTTTGCAGTCCTGTGAGCTCCCAGATTTGTTTTTCACGCACTTCTGTTCCAGATCCGTCTCCTCTAGAGTAGAAGTGGCAGGCCCCGGCTTCCCCTGTTAAATATATTCTTTTGAAAGCCTCGGTCACGTTTACTAATCCTGTTACATTAGCCGGGTCGCTTTCAGGACCGACTATTATAAAGTCATTATACCACACTGTAACTCTGTGTACACCATATCCCTGTGTGATGAACTCATCTTCCAGGCTTCTCGCATGAACTATTAGTAGGTCGCAGTCGCCTGTTCTTCCAAGGGTTAATGCTTGCCCTGTTCCCACCGCCACTATTTGAACGTCAACTCTCCAGCGTGCCTCAAATGACGGTATTAAATAGTTTAGTAGACCTGTTTCATATGTGCTTGTGGTTGTTGCTATGATTAGTCTTTGCTGGGTTTGAGTGTGCTCTATTACTGTTAGACCCGCCCCTACGCTGATTGTTGCTATTATAATGATTAGGAGGATTGTGTTTGTCTTCGAATACTTCATATCTATCGATATGTTTTATCATACATATCGTATAAAAATATAACGGTGCAACACATTGTAAAAATAGCGTCGTCAACTATTGAGGATTTTACCATCCTCCATTCTTAAGCCGATCTTAGCTCTCCGTGCTACTTTAATATCATGCGTTACAATAACAATAGTTTTCTTGAATTCACTATTTAACCGTTCAATAATATCCATTATCTCCTGTCCAGTCTTAGAGTCAAGTTCACCTGTAAGCTCATCCCCGAGTATTATAGGAGGATCAGATATCAATGCTCTTGCGATAGCTACTCTCTGTCTCTCTCCACCGCTCAACTCACCGGGTTTATGGTTAACCCTGTTTTTTAAACCCATCATTTCAAGCAGCATAAGAGCTCTACCCTTGTCAGCAGGCTTAACACCCCTCGGCATTATAGGTGTTAACACATTGTCCAGCGCTGTTAATGTAGGGATTAAATAGAAGGCTTGGAAAACAAAGCCGATCTTATCTCTTCTGAAAACAGTTAATTTTCTCTCGGGGAGGTTTGTAATATCAGAGCCGTCTAAGTATACTTTTCCAGAGGTAGGCCGGTCTAAAGCACCTATTATATTCAGCAGGGTTGTTTTACCGCTACCAGAAGGCCCCATTATACAAATATAATCGCCCTTCATGATGGTTAAATTAACATTATCCAGCGCTTTAACCAGACTCCCCCCTAACTTATAGATTTTAGTCACGTCTTCGCATCGTATCTCAATTTCGTTTTCACTGTTTTGAACTTGCAATTTAAGCACCCCTAAGAATCTCTACAGGAGAGGCTTTAGACGCTTTGTACGCAGGGTAAAGACCGCCAACTATACCCATACCTATTACAAAAAGTATTATTTCAACTAAGACCATTGGGTGAAGCGGGTTCAGTAAAATATTGAAGAAAGCGGAGACCACCCCTAAGTATAGAATACCTATTGCGAATCCAACCACGCCGCCAACAGCAGTCACTATAAGCGATTCGTAGATTATATCTTTAATAACATCGGTGTTCTGCCAGCCTGTAGCCTTCAATGTAGCGTACTCCTTAAGTCTTTCAATAACGCTCATAAGCATCGCAACAACTATGCTCATACCGCCAGCTATGCCCGCGATAAGGGATATTGAAATCACTAATATATTTATCGTACTAGTGTACTGGCTTATAGTCTGAAGCTGTTCTTCAAAAAGAATCACTTCAAGATTGAGCTCCTCCTCCGCTGATATCCTTTCTATTTCACTCTTAATTTGGTTAACATTATCCGGGTTATCTGCTTTTATAAGTAGTATACTGTAAGTGTTGTTTGTGAAACCGGGTTTAAATAATCTAGCAGTCTCCAACCTTGTATAAATATTCATTTGTGTGAGTATATTAGATGTTTCATAAAGACCTGTAATTGTTAAATTAACTATTTTCGAGTCTGGTGTGTATAATGTGATGTTCTCCCCTAATTTTAATTTTAGAAACTCCGCGCTCATCTTACCTATTATACACTCATTTTCCTTTTGAAATATACGGCCTTCCATAACACTTGAAGTGGGCCCGCCTATATCCGTGTCATTTTCCACGTTAACTCCAACCAGCTGAGGATTTACAAAACCAGCTCCTAATTGAACTGTAGCTATCACCTGACCGGAATAAGCCTCTATGTGTTCTACCCTAGTAATATTATATATTTTTGAAAAATTCAGCTGACTTGTAAAAATTAACTGCCCTTTTTGCTGAACAGTTATAGAATCTAAATTCTGCTGAGCGAATTTATTCGTCTGATCACTTATCGTAGCGCTTAATGAAGCCATAGCTGTCATCAATGAGACTCCTATAGCTATCCCAATTATTGAAACAGCCGCTATATTTCTTCTTCTAAACGCATTTTTAAACGCGTACCTTAACATTATAGCCCCTCATAAAATATAAGTGCTGCAAGCTCATCCTCACTCTTCACTGGTTAGGTAATGGATTGCTAAATATCTCTCAATAATAATATATTAAGTAGACGGTTTATAAGCGGTAAACCTCTGTAAGGGGACGTGGAAACTGCAGCGCAAAATATTAAAGTAAAACCTCCAAGGTAATATATTTTTAAATAGTTATGCATTTATAAAAGATTATTTAAATTTCATTAATAATTGCTGTGGGCGGGTTTTATGGTTAAAAAATCTGAGCGCCTTCTCCAGAGAATACTTCATAATATTAATCTAATAGAACGGTTCATTTTAGATGGGGGGCTTTATAGGATTATTTCAGTTAAAGAACAGTTTTTACAAAGCTTAGAGACCATTACAGAAGCAATTAAAAAACTGTCTTCTAGAATTGGAGAAAACTACAAGTATATTAAAGATACTTTAATGGAAAAAATTTATACTGTAAAATCGGTTATTAACCAGCTTGCTTCAGCTAATAAAATAGAAAAAGCGTTTACATTAAAAGATATTTTAGATGAATTATAATATAATGTAAAAAGGAATTCACTCGCATAAACCCGTTTAGATCGAAACTGTCAGTAGACTTTTCAATAATATTTATTTAGAAGCTTAAGTATATTAGCACATAAACATATAAAATATTTTTAGAGGTGTATTAAATATGAGTGAAGGTAAGGAGAAGAAGAAGGGAAGGGCGGAAAAAGCAGGTGAAGCTGCTGGAAAAGGCTTAAAAAAAGGATGGGATAAGACTAAAGCCGCGGGGCGTGGTTTGAAGAAGGGTTTTAAGAAAGCGGTTAAAGAAGAAGAGTAAAAACTAGTATTTTTAATCTAGTTTTTTTAATTTTTTTTAAATAGTTACAGATAATCAGGTATAACTATTAAAACAGCTATTAATAACCTTGTACATCTTAATTATAGGTCTGTCGCACATCTAAACTTTGGAGTTCTGGACGATGGTTTTGTAAGTGAAGATATGATGTATTGTATATTAAGCTGTAATATATTTTTAACTTACATATTGATGAAGTTTAGCAGGGGAAGTTGACCACTTATCTCTATCGGAAAAGCCTTCAGCCGTTAGCGTTAAATACGCTCTATTTTTAAAATACACTAATGTTTTTTAATCACTGTTCGACATATTTATTTTAAAAACATGTTGAGGGTGGCATATGAAGAAATCTTTTGGAGCTAAACCGTTTTTAATCCCCACGCCTGTTTGGATAGTCGGATCATATGATGCTGAGAGTAAACCTAACATTATGGCGGTCGCTTGGAGTGGAATATGCTCTTCGAAGCCGCCGTGCGTTACAGTATCGCTTAGAAAAGCAACATACACTTATCATAATATTAAGGCTAGAAAAGCGTTCACAGTGAACGTTCCCTCTAAAGATTTTCTATGGCAGTCAGATTTTGCAGGGATATTCTCCGGGAGGGAAGTTGATAAATTCGCGAGCACAGGTCTGACACCTGTAAAAAGCGATTTAGTTGACGCGCCATATGTTAAAGAGTTCCCGCTTATAGCTGAATGTAAACTTATTCAAACTCATGAAGTTGGTATTCACACAATGTTTATCGGAGAAATACTTGACATAAAAGTGGATGAGCACGCTCTTAATGAGAAGGGTTTACCTGAATGGGATATGATAATGCCATTCATGTATTCCCCTATTAATTCAAAATACTACGGTTCCAGTGTCTCTATCGGTGACGCATATTGCATAGGGGAGAGACCGGTGGTGAGAAAAACCAGGTAATAATATTAGACCTTTAACGTTAACAGAGCCCTGGTGAAATTGAGGTTAATCCCCAGTAATATTTTAGAATTATACATGCTTCAGGACGATGCTGATATGAGGGGGGGTGCTTTCAAGAACGGCGTCTCTAAACGGCAGCGGACTCCCCCGTTAAATATTATTTTTATAACTTTATTGGTTGACTCAATAGGCTACGGATTAGTTATTCCATTAATTCCTTTTTATGCTTTAGAATTCGGCGCCAACTCTACACTTCTAGGGGTTTTAGTCTCATCCTTTGCCTTAATGCAATTCTTCTTCGCGCCTTTTCTGGGGCGCCTATCCGATAGAATAGGCAGGAGGCGTGTATTACTATATTCGCTTCTATTCTCTGTAATCAGCTTCATTATTTTCACAACAGCGAATTCATTTATAATGCTGTTATGCTCTAGGCTAATAGCGGGGATGGCTACCGAGTACGGTGTCGCTTACGCTTATATTTCAGATATAACAGGTGAAAAATCCAGAACCTCAGCTCTCGGAAAGGTTGGAGCAGCATCTAATATAGGTATAATACTGGGTCCGGCTATCGGCGGTTTTATCAATATATATGGGCGTTTCTGGCTTCCAGGCTTAGCTGCTACAGCTCTGACTCTTTTAAATCTGGTTTTTATATATTTATTTCTACCCGAAACCGTTAAATTAAAAGACGGTGATCCTGTTAACTATAAAATGTTTAAACCAGCTTCTTATATTAAAGAAATTCAAGTTTTACTTAAATCTTCGGCTATCGGCCCGGCTCTTGGAATTATTTTTGCTATGGCGTTCGCATTCGCAGCGATGCCTGTTGTACTGCCGCTTTACAGCTGGGATGTATTTGGTTTAGGTGAGGCTGCTGTGGGAATCTTCTTCGCATATATCGGTATCCTAGGATTTATAATCCAGTTTATACTGGTAGGACGGCTTTCTAAAAAAATAGGTGATGACATTATTATTTTATCAGGTGTAATTTTAACTGTTACCGGCGTTTTCTCTCTACCCTTACTTCCTAGCATAATATTGTTTATGACAGGGATAACAGTTGTGTCGATAGGCGTGTTCCTGGCTGATGTTGCAATATCTAGTTTTCTATCTAAGAAAACAAACCCTGAAAATTACGGCATAACTATGGGTGTATCTGAATCTATGAGCAGTATCGCTCGAATACCTGGACCTATCATCGCCGGCTTAACCTATCAGCTTGCTTTATTCGCTCCATTCTTTGTAGCCGGGTTTCTGCTACTGATTGCTTTATGCCTAGGAGTCTTTATAATAATAAAAGAGCTTAGGAATAGAAAAGACGCTTCTTTAAGCTGAAATTTCCTAATTATGAAAAATACTATGATGGAACATGCATGTTACTCTACTATCTTTCGACCGCAAAAAGGGCAGAAAGAAGCTTTACTATTTACTGTTGAACCGCAGTGAGGGCAAATAACGTTTTCAACCTTTTTTTCAGAAGTCTCGCTC
>JAWBON010000039.1:0-10492 GCA_038826135.1 Candidatus Odinarchaeota archaeon
TGTCCTCAGAGTCCCTGAGAAAACCCTGCCTATTAAAGTAGGTCTCTTAGACTTCGGGTCTATGAATATTTTTGTGAACATGCCTAGAAGAGGACCACTAGGATCGCATTCAGCTATTTTCTTACCTACCTCCGAGTTTACATCACCAGCCCAGATTCTACTAAGCCTATATTTCTGCGCGGTTTTAGGGTCAGGCAAGTGCTGAATAACCATTCTGAGAATAGCTTCATCAAGAGGGAGATTTTGACGCAGCCATTGAATACCAGCCTCCCCCTGCTTATATTTCTCAAAAAATATAAGTGGAGGAATATTCTTCTCTTTTATTATATCATATGTTACAGCCCAACCATGCTTAGCCGACCCGAAGGCCACACTATTCTTATCAAATCTAACAATCCAGTTCTTCGCAAGCTCGGGTGGAGCTATTTTAAGTATAAGATCATTAACTTTATTGATTATTTGATCAAGTCTCTGGGATACCTTCTTAGGTTCCAATCTTAATTCGCTAATCAACCTGTCAACTTTATTTATAAATAAAACTGGCTTACATAGCTCAGAACCTACCGCCAGTCTTATATTAGTTTCAGTCTGAGTCATAACACCTTCAAGCGCGTCAACCAGTATAACAGCACCATCAGACCCTCTCAGAGCACGCGACACCTCCCCGGTAAAGCTTATATGCCCCGGTGTGTCGTTAATCTGAAACAGGTACTCTTCACCATTATAATCATAACTTAGCTGAGCCACACTTGTGAAAATAGTAATATTCCTAAGCTGCTCCTCAGGGTCACTATCAGTCATAAGAACCATACCCGCAGCGTCATCGCTCATCAAACCAGCCCTTCTAAGAAGGTAATCAGTCATAGTTGTTTTACCGTGATCAATATGAGCTGTTATAGAAAATATTCTCCGCCGCTCATAAGGACAATTAGTAATAAGATTCCTTATCTCATCAGCATTTCTTATCTTCACCATATCGTTCACCGCTTAAAATCAAATTAACTATTAAAAGCTTAACTATTAAGCTACTGTCAAACTGTTAAAATAGACTTAGGCTTTCAAAAAGCCTAAACTATAAGTTTCACACTATCCTCCATATTTATTATTTATAAACGTGAAAATTTAAGCCAATACCATTTTTAAATTTTTGCATATAATAACTAATATACGTCTTAAAAAAAGTAATAAGCAACTACTAATTTAAAGTTACATTAAATGGCTATTATATTGGAGGCATCAAGTGAATAAAACCTATTATTTACATTTTCTAAATACTGCTATTCTGATAGTTGTTTCTCTAGCTGCCCGCGTGATTTACAATCCTTTAAGGTCGACTGGTAACCTTTACCCTGACGAAGCTTATTATTTAGTAAATTCAAGAGATATCACTAATATATTGTCTAATCCTATCTGCTTTTTTAGATCTGCCTCTTTAATAACTTATTATGTGGTATATTTATTGTTCGGTTTTTCACTAGATGTTTTTATTTGGGTAAATTATATTTACGGTGTTTTACTAACTATAGTCACATACGGTGTAGTATTTGATATTACAAAAAACTTATTGAAAGCCTCACTAAGTGGTATTTTTATAACTTTAAGCAGTTTTTTTATCCATGCAAGTCAAAGTAATCTAATTGATCTGCCGATTGTTTTCTGGATAGTTGTCTTATTTTATTTTTTATATAAAAGTCATCATGATAGAAGATTTATTTTACCGGCGATAATAACAATGGCGATATGTTTTTTCACAAAAGAAGTGGCTTTTTATGCGGTGCCAATCTTAGTCCTCGTCAACTTACTCTTCATCAAAGATTATAGAATCCGATTTATGAGTATTGTCCTTTTAGTTATTAGTGTTATTGCCATAGGATTTTTAATCGGCGGTTATATTGAATTCCGGGGATATTCGGAATTATTATCAATAAATAATATTGAGAGATTTTTATTTAACTTAGCTAATATTATTATAACAAATTTTTATTTATTATTTAACATATTTATTTGGACGTATGAAAAATATCTTACAATTTTAACCTGTATTATTATCATTTATCTCATATTAAAAACCGTTCATTACAAGCAAATATATTTTTTTGAAACTTCAATATTCTTTTTCACCGTTTTATTCTATTTAGCATTACTATATATTAACCCGGCTAAAATTTTTTTAAACCTTGGTTGGAGATATCTACTAACCTCCATATTCGGCTTAATAATATTATTCAGCGTATTTCTATCAGACTTAATTTATTTGATAAGATTTAACTTATACCCCAGAATTACTAGTATTAGTTTAATTAATAACGATCACCCAAGTCGATGGAAAATCGTAATGAAAACTATGCTCCTAATCTTCTTAATTTTACTACCAATCTACTACATTTTCTCTGAGATAAGCTTCTACAACAGATACGTAGGAGTGACGATATATGAGTACGATAGTCTAAGAACAGCCTCCTTAATGGTAACGAATTTAAAACAAAGTAATGAGAGCGTAATATTAACCCCATTTATGTATCAGGTGATGGTATGGAGTGATTTTAAATTTGAAAACTATTACACTTTTCCAAGAAACCAAATAACACTTATAAATTTACTTAACGAAACAGTTTTCGACTATATCATAGTATCCGAGTGGTGGAGCTACCATCCTTTTGAACTCATTCAAGAAAATTATACACTAGTATATTCAGTAACAGATATCGCGAACCGCACTACAAACATATATAAATCATTATAAAATTTAGATAATTGATTAGCTGTTTATAACATGACTCTCATTTCAGCTTATTAACAATTGTTTTAACCAGTGTTGTGAAGGCTTCTTCTATGTTTTCCCCTGTTTTCGCGCTTGTTTCAAAGTAACTGTAACCTGTTTCATTGATTAGTTTGTTAATATGTTTGGGTTCAACTTCTATAGCTATTTTTAAATCGTTTTTATTTCCTAAGATGATGATTGGAATATCCGGCTTAGAGTATTCTTTCACTTTATTAATCCAAGCGGGGAGACTATCAAGTGTTTTCAGCTTAGTCAGGTCGAAGACTGCTATACAGCCGTCCGCTCCTTTGAAATAGCTTTTATGCATGATCTCCCAGCCTTTCTGCCCAGCTATATCCCAGATGGATATATCCACGGTTTTATTGTTAATATTTAACTGTTTAAAGTATATGTCAACGCCTAGGGTTGGCAGATATTCTGTTCTGAATTTTTCTTTTATATATCCTCTAACTAGACTTGTTTTACCAACAGCAGCGTCTCCTACAATAATTATTTTTAAAGCAAGTTTGCTCTGCAAGTATAACGCCTGTTTAACAAGGTTTTTATTATGACTGTTACTTTTAATATAATAAAATTATTCTCATATCGTTTTAAACATAGTTTTTAACAATTGACGGTGGTATTGTGCCGGAGGATTGGGAGACACAATGGGGTAGAACGTGGTCTAATGTACCTGTTTGGTGGGCTATACTCTGGAGAGGCTATAAACGATTACTTAAAGATGTGAAGTTAAAATCTCCTAGGATAATGGAGCTGGGATGCGGGAGTGGTCGAACTTCACTGGCATTAGCTAAATTATTTAAAGGGGAAGTTACATTGGTGGATAATTCTAAGGCTGCGATCAGTAAAGCGAAACAGGTTTTTCACGGTCAGGATGTTAATGTCAGGTTTATTGCAGGGGATTTATTTTCATTGAAATTAGATGGAGGTTATGATCTTGTTCACAGTGAAGGTTTAATCGAGCATTTTCAGGGGGAGACGCTTAACAGACTGATTAAACTTCACAGCTTACTTTGTAATCCGGATGGTTATGTTATTATTTTCGCTCCCACTCCATCTAAAACCTATATTTTATGGCGGTTTATACAGGAAAGGCTCGGGGTATGGTATTACGGTGATGAGAAACCTATGTTGGAGAACCAGCTTAAAAAGCTGTGCTCAGATAATGGGCTTAATGTTTTGAAGACTGTTAAAACACCCTTCCAAGTAGGTGTTTTATGCCAGCCTAGAAGGTGAGGTGAAAATTCGTTTTATAGGTGATTGCCTTTGAAGATTATGCTTATAGTTCCTCCGCTTAATTTTAGGAGAAGCTACAGAGAGCTTTATGAAGAGTACACATGTGATGGGAGCCTCCCCCCGATGGGGTTAATGTATTTAACCGCTGTTCTCAAAGCGAGTAATTTCGATGTGAAATTATTAGATCTCAGCACTATACCGTTCACGCTTGAATATTTTAGGAAGATTATTAAAGATTATGGCCCTGACATTGTAGGTTTTTCAATAATAGCTGACGCGGTAAACACTAGTATAATACTGGCTGGCGAGGTTAAAAAAGTGAATCCTAACTGTCTTGTAGTAGGAGGGGGTATATCACCAACATTTCTATACCGTGAAATATTAACGCATTCGCCTTCATTTGATATAATAGTGAGGGGTGAAGGGGAATACGCGATATTAAAGATAGCGGAACTGGTGGAGAAGAACAGTATCTGGGGGAGGGTTGAAAAATTAAAAGGTGTAGCATATCATAAACCCGGTAATGGAATTAAAGTTAGCAATGGAATTAATCTTATCAGCGACCTTGACGAGCTGCCTATGCCAGATCGTTCAGCGCTAACATTCAATTACACCTATCAGTTCGGTCAATTAGAGCTTAGCTCTAAAAAATTCACAACAATATTAACTTCTAGAGGCTGCCCGTTTCAATGCAAGTTTTGCGCTTGCTCAGCTTTCACTCAATCAAATTATAGGCATCGGTCGCCTGAAAAAGTCTTAGATGAGTTTGAACACCTCTATTCTCAAGGTTACAGGCAGGTTTTAATAAGCGACGACCATTTTTTTCTAACACCTAAGAGGACTATCAGCATTCTAAAAGGCCTCAGAAACAGACATATAGATATGGATATTATCTGTGAAAGCAGAGTTGACTTCGCTAGAAGTGAAGTTTTACATGAAGCTGAGAAGAGCGGTGTTAAATCGATCTTCTACGGGATGGAGTCCGGTAGTCAGAAGGTTTTAGACTATTACCAGAAGAAGATTACAGTACCCCAGATTATTGAGGCTGTTAAAAAAACAAGGGACGCTGGGATTAACATGGTGGTAGGGTCTTTTATGTTTGGAGCGCCCGGTGAAACATGGAATGATATGCTACAAACAGTGAAATTAATTTTAAGTCTAGATATAGATGTTCCGATATTGAATATAGTGGATGTTTTACCCGGTACAGGATTGTGGTTTGAAGCTGAGAAGCGCGGCATCCTACCCTCCGACGCTTGGAGGAAGACTGTTAACGCTGCTAGAATATTCCCTGAAACAGTCCCGGTTGAACGCATAAAATTTTTAATAGATAAAACTTACGACTTATTCATTAAGAGAGGGCGTTATATAGGAAAACAGTTGGTGAGGACTTTCGGAGATAAGTGGAGGCGGGAATTAGTGTACAGGAATATAAGAAGACTTGGCTTAAACAGAATCACCTCTGTTTTCAAAGAATACACATCCTCGCGTCGCATGTATAAATACCAGTTAAAGAAAAATGAATTAGTTGAAGCGGCGGATTAACTTGGATAATAAACCTTTGATTATAAGCGTGACACTGGTTTTCACTCTAAGTATTCTAATAAAATTAGTGAATATTCTACGCTTCCCAGTGCTGCCTACAGCGTTCGATCCATGGTATCACATGTCAATTGTCAACTCGATTATTGAACACGGTTACGTGGATATAGCGGTTTACAGGGGTGGTATCCTACTCCACTTATTAACAGCTGTAATACACTTGGTAACAGGTATAAGTGTTTTCGATATAGTGAAATATCTTCCTTTATTTCTAGGCCCGTTAACAGTTTTCTGCATGTACCATCTTGTAAGAAATGTTACAGATAACCCGAAAATAGTAATTTTATCCGTGTTCTCTTTAACAAGTTTATCATTCAGTTTTATTTTCGCTACAAACCAGTTTTGGCCCGAACTTCTCACTCTTCCTTTAATGATTCTAAGCTTAAGCTTTTTTTTAAAAGCTGTTTTCAAAAACAGCGCCAGCTCAGCTGTTCTAAGCGTTTTCCTCTACGCGTGTATCGTTTTAACACATGATTTCTCAGCTCTTATGGCGTTTATAATGATAACTTCAACTATGATTTTCACACTTGTTGGCACTGGTAGAGTTTCAAAGTATTCTATAATCATCGTAGCATCCTGTTTCTCAATAATAACTGTTTGGAGTCTAATGTTTACAACCGCAGCGGTTTTAGCAAGCATCCTATCCAAAATCTATTTTCTAATACCGGTTTTAGGGCTCACGCTCTCATTAATAATCTATATATTTAAAAGAATAAAAGTGGAAGGCGATTATGACAGCGTGCATTTCTCCAAGTTAACATACCCTCTCTGGGGTTTTTTCACGTTAATAGGTTTAATTTTAACCCTAATAGTTACTATTGTACCCCCATTCTCCTATCTGCTAGCCCCTACAATAGAATATTTGGTGATAGCATTACCCGGTACTGTAGTATTCTTATCATTGATCAGTTTAGGAGCGTTAATAATATTTCAAAACTTTCATAAACAGTCTAGTATAATAGTCGGTATTATCGCTGGCCCGGTTGCTACACTCCTATTACCGTATATACTCTACTTGGTTGCGTTGCCGATAATTGAAACTGAAAGAATCCTAGAATTCGCCTCTATAGGAGGTGCTTTAATATGCGGTTTAGCTTTAAGTGTAATTTTACAGGGTGTATTCAACTCCAGCAGTCAAATTAAAAGAAAAATTTACACAGGTATTCTAATACCAGCAATCTGTATCGGTGTGTTTTCATCTATTATATGGGCTTATCCTACACCTAGTGGCGGTTTAAAATATTTAAACTGGAACACGTACTCCGAGCTGGATTTAGCTTTATGGGCTTCACATCATATTCAAGGACAGACTGTAATTTCTGATTGGCGTATAGGATATATTCTAACAGGTTTCATGGCGGATCCTCCGAATTATAGTATTATAGTTAATGCGCTGCTATTATATGAAGACAATAGAAGTGTAGTTATCTCAATCCCGCATAAACTAGGATTATACATGGTTTTAGATGATTGGATGATTTTAAACGGGCCTACACAACCACCCACATATGGGTTAACTGAGCCTCTTGAAAACTCTAAGAATTATTACGATGGTAGCAGCGAGTACGTGAAAATATACGATAACGGCTATGAATGGATATATTTTACAGAGTAGTTTAATAACAGTTTATCTCACAGTAGGGTTGACTGATTGATTATAAAAGCTAATATAAAATTTTTAAAGCTATCAATAGTCTCCGGTATTTTAGCTGAAAGCCATTCAACACCTGGCGGCACTGGTTCGTACACTGTTATTTTCAAACGGTTATGTTCGATTGATAACTCTGTTTTTTTAATTGAAGATAAAGTATTAAGCATGTATAATAGTTTAGTTAACCCCCGGTGTTTTGGTAAAAAGCGAATTGTCATATTATCACCACCGCTGATGTTCTTCCATATAATATTATTTTCAATAATGAAGTCAACTTTACCGTATTCATGGTTAAGATTAAGACATTCGTCGTATACAAGATACTTGCCAGAGATATTTTTATGAAAATTTATTACACTAAGCTTAAATTCCAAGTTAGTATTTTTGAATTCGAAATCATTATAAAATAGACTGGTATTCAGAGCTGATTCATCTATCTCGATCTCGCTAAGTATATTTATTTTCTTAGGTTTATTTTCAACCTTCAACTTTGGGAATAACATGCTTAAGAAACTCTTCTCATATTTTGTAAGCTCCGCTAATTTAATCTCTAAATCAGATTTTTTTAAGAGTTTTTGTTTAAAATATACGGATAACTTGTTTACGAGGAGGTTAAAGGGTATAATTATTATGAATACTACAAGTATTAAGTAAATTGTAACCGTGATTGGGGATGGGGGGACTGCGAAAATAAAATTGTACAGGAACGGCATCGTAATAATTGAAATAGCGGTTACTAAAACCACTTCTATAAAAAGGTAAACCGGTTCTCTGAGAATTTCAGCTAAACGCGGTATTCTCTTCTCGTAGAGAACTGTTTTAATATTATTAATTATTTTTAAAATAGTCTTTCTCTCTGTGTCAAGTTCGCTGATAATATTTTTAATACTCATTTAAACCACGATTTGAATTCAAATATTAATATTAGATGTGAAATCTAAAAAGTATTTTAACTCTATCGGATATGGGTTTAAAAAATGTCGCGTAATTTACATAAAAATATAAGCAGAAATTAAAAGTTTTACATGTGTGAACGCTCTCAGCGGGTTTTAAGCTCCATTAACTGTTTTATATTAAACTCATCTAACAGTTAAACTTTAAAAACTGGTGAAAATATTTAAAAAGACTCCGCAATCCATCTGTCATTTAAAGAGAGGTGTCTTTATGAATAGCACCTGCAGAAAAACGCGATTAAACATTTTTAAGAAGTTTTTAGTTTCAATTTCAACAGGTTTTATCTGTTTAGCTACATCGCTAACCATAATGTCAGCTCTAACATATAATTTAACCCCAACCATTCTATTCCTTGAATGGGTGCTTATAAGTTCACCGGGAATTCTTATACTCATATTTTTACTGGGAGGGGGTGGTTAAACGGGTTATAAAAATTATATTATAAAAATTTTTGTAATACTATTTACAGTGGTTTTAACACTTAATATATTTACCAGCCTTATTAGAAACCTGAATGTTCTGTTAATATTCTTTATTTTACCAACATTATTAACGTTTATTTCATTGAATATGAAAGAATTCTTGAAATATACTAGGGAAAAGTTAAGTTATAATATTAAACAGTCTAAAGCTTATAATCAAGTATTAACCACTCACAGCTATGTGAAACTGTCTTTCATACCCCTCATAATCCAATTATGTGAAAATAACACAGATTATAATGAATTAACTCTGCTAAAATTAAGAGAAATATACGGTGATCAATATGCCCGTATACTTCAAAATTTAGTAAGAGAGTTCACAGCGTGACTCAATCTTTTAACATGGAAACATGAGGAGTTAAAATATCATATGTTTGATCTAATGTTTCAACTAAAACACGCGCCCCACTAATAGTTTCTAAAAAACCGGTCTCAGACCGGTACCTTGGAACTACATGGACGTGAAGATGCCTTATACTAGCGCCACTGTTCTCGCCGATATTTAAACCAATATTAAATCCAGGGGGATTGTAAACCTTTTTTAAAAGCTTAATCGAAGCCACGACTTTACTAAACAAATAGTTAATCTCCGCCTCTTCAAGTTCAGTTAAGTTTTCAACATGACGGGAAGGAATCACCATCAAATGACCGGGATTATAAGGATACTTGTTCAAAACAACCATGATTTTTTCATTTTTAAATAATATTTTAACCCCTGAATCTTCAGGTTCTTTAAAAGCCTTACAGAATATACAATCCATATTCTTATCCCTGCTGAGCACGTAATCCTTTTTACTAGGAATATATATTATCTCTCTGAATATTTCAGGTCACCTTTACAAGTGAGGATATAACAATATCTGAGGATACTGCTTTAATATTTAAATTATTTTATCCAGTCAGGTTAGGATAAACTATTGTGAAAGCTTGAATAAAGTCAAGATAGTATTTTTTTAAAAATATTCTCCAAACCAGGTTTTAGAGAAAGATACATATAGAATGAGGATGTAAAGTAATTTTCAGCTAAGCTTACTGTAACTTGTTTTTCCCTGAAGGCTGTTTTTACTACATTCTCCCATATTTTAATTAATTCTAATACCGGTAACCTTACATTATTTTTTAAAACAACCGGTTCATTAGAATTTAACTGTTTTTGAAGTTCTAATAATTTTATTAAAGCTAATCGGTTCATATTCACCGCTTGAACTGGCTTATTTAAATTAATTAAATCTCTTACTCTTCTGAATAAGGGGAGGATTTCATCATCCTCTGCTCTTTCCAGTATTCTCGAGATCCCCTCGCTCATACTTTTTTTCACGGCTTGGATTCTTCCAGCACAGTCGTGTAAACGCTTTTTTTTAAAGAAAAATAAGGTTAATACCACTGCTAGTAGCGGAGCGGACAATGATAAGAGGATATGTGGGAAAACGCTGGCGGGGAGAAGTTTTAGATAGTAAACTGGTATTAGAAGGACAGCGGCTAGAATTACCAGATATAATAATATTTTAGAGAGCGAGGTGACAAAGTTAGTTTTAAATATCTGTCTCATATTTTCCACACGTAGCTTATTTTTGATATGCGTGCAGTTAATTAAATTGGATTATTTCGTAATTATTAAACGATTTTAAACTTTATTAACTTAAAAAAAAAATTTAAAAAGCTTTATTTAATTTTTTAAACTTTTTTAATCCTTCAATTTTGAAAATAAATTATTATAATAGATTTTTTAAACACGTATGTTGATTAATCGAACATAATAAATGTTAATGATTAATTTAAAACGCG
>JAWBON010000040.1:0-10485 GCA_038826135.1 Candidatus Odinarchaeota archaeon
TTTCAGTAGATGAACTGCTGGAAAAACTTAAATCCGGCGGTATCACTCAACCCTCAGGAGGCCCTGTTGACACTGAGGGTTTAAGCAGTGTTCTTACTGTTTTAAACGAGGAGATTGCTAAACTTCAAACAGGTAATTTAGAGCAGACTGTTAAAACAGGCTTCGAAGAGTTGAAAGGATTATTTAACGAGATTAAGGAAGCTCAAACCTCTTTAAAGGAGGGTTTGCCAGGTGCTGGGGGAGCTGGCGTTAACGTAAGCGAGGTTGTGAACAGGGTTGAAGAGCTTCAATCTAGCGTTGAGCGGATTAATAACCAGCTTCAAGAACTTGCCAGTAACATTAATGAAAAGCTTTCAAAAACAGGTGTTTCTGAGGGGGCTGTTTCAAGTGAAAAATTAGAGGAGCTTATTACTAGATTGGATAAAATTGATAGTGGCTTAAACACTATTTTAGAAAGAGAGACTGTTTCAGGTGAGGGTGAGCCTGACGGTTTAAAAGAGGCTGTTAAAAAAATAGTCAGCGCTGTTCTCGACCTTAGAGCGGTGGTGGAGTCTTCTGAGGAGAGCTTCATCTACGGTTTAAAGCTTATTGAGAATAATATTAGAAAGGATCTTTCAGAGCTAGGTGTCAGAGGAGTCAGCTGTGTTGAAGACGCTTTTGAAAAGCTGAGAAACGGATTGGATAAGAACGGTAAAAATGAGGAAGTATACGATGCGCTGCTGGATGTGCTTTACCATGTGAAGAATAATAATAAATTCGATGATAGGATCAGTGTTATATTAGGTTTTATCAGAGAGCTTAGAGAGAAACCGCCCACAGATACTATAGAGGGAGAGTTGAAGAAGAAAATAAAAGCTGAACTGTTCTCCAGTTAAGAGGCTGTGTTTTCACCGAGTATTTTTCTCTTATTATAGTTTATCTGTTGAAAGAGGCTCAGTTATGAAGCTTTTAGTAAGCCCTGTGGATGTTGAAGAGGCGAAGATTGCTGTAAGCGGCGGGGTTGACATTATAGATGTTAAAAATCCCGCGGAGGGGTCTTTAGGAGGACAGTACCCGTGGGTTATCAGGGAGATAAAGAAGATTACACCCGCGGGAATAGAGATTAGCGCTGCTGTTTGTGATAGCGTGGAGAAACCGGGTTTGATAACCCAAGCTCTTTTAGGAGTTTTAAGCCTCGGCGTAGATTATGCTAAGATAGGATTATATAAGCCCAGCTCGGAGGCGGCTGTAAGAGATTTTATTAAACTTTTATGCAAGGTTAAGAGTGAATTCGGATTTTCTAGTAGAATTGTGATAGCAGGCTACGCGGATTGGAGGAGAGCGGGGTCAATAAATCCTATGGTTTTGCCGAGTTTAGCGGAGGGCTTAGATGTAACAGTTCTCATGATAGATACGTTTATAAAAGACGGTAAAACAACATTCGACTTTCTAAGCTTGGAGCAGTTGAAAAAATTCTCTGATGATTGTAAGCTTAAAGGTTTTCAGACAGCTATAGCGGGTAGAATACTGGAGACCCATCTTTTTACAGTTAAAACCTTAGGGTATGATATTTTAGGTGTTCGCAGCCTTGTATGTGAGCGGGGGGATCGCGTTAACGGTCGGATAGTGTTGGAGAAAATCAAGCAGGTTAAGAGAATGCTCCGGTAGTTACCTGGATTTGCGAGTTTTCTTAAACTCTTCTAAATAGAATTGAGTGTCTTCTTTAACCCATTCTGAAACATTGAAATCTTTGATTTCACTCGCGCTTTTTCTTATAACCACTCTAACTATCCCGGAGTTTATTATAGCGCGTCTGCATCTTTTACAAGGATTCGCCTCTGTGATCTGACCGTCAGGAACTGTTTCACCGTAAAGATAAAGTGTACCGTCTTTAACTTCAGCGCCGTGGCGGGCTGCATTTATAATAGCGTTCTCCTCCGCGTGCACGGCTATACAGTAATCGTAACCAGTATAGGAGGGAATGTTAAGCTCGTTTTTAAGACAACCTACTTCCTGACAGTTAACAACGCCTCTAGCAGGCCCGTTATAGCCTGTGCTGACTATAACATCATCTTTCACTATTACCGCACCGAATTTTCGTCTCAGACATGTTGAACGCGCGGAGACGGCTTTAGCTATATTCAGATAGTATTCGTCTTTATTAGGTCTGCTCAACTTTAACCCACCGTTTTGATTTAATTAATAGCCACATAGTTAAATAAGTATCTCGGTACCGGTTGTTTTACCGGTTGCAAGTATTTCAGTTATTCTCTCAGGATGATATCCGTTAATAAGCCAGCATTTATAATCAGGTTTTAAGCTTAAAATTTTCGGCAGATAACTGTCAATTATTTTATGTTTATCAAGATTAAGGGATGAGGCTTTAATCACTGGTATCAGTTGACCTTCCTCAATTTTAGGAGAAGGGTATAATCCGTTAACGTCTTTGACAAGTATTAGAAAACGGGTTTTTATTTTCAACGCGATGTAGGCTGCTATCGAGTCAGCGGTTACACTCCAGTTATGAGGCAGTTCATCGTTTTCTTTAAGATATGAGTAAACCTGCAGGACAGGGAGGATACCGTGTTCAACTGATTCTTTCACTTGACTAGGGTTGCGGATAATTTTAACATCCAACCTGTTGTCAACTAGTATATGCGCCATCTGATCCATTGCAAGAATCGCCATCCAATGAGCGGCTTCATCTGATATTATTTTTTCACTGTAAAGACTTCTAACATGGTCGCTCATCACTCCACCCCCGCAGATAACTAGTAGACTTTTCCCTGATCGGACGTTTTTAAGAAGCTCTTTTAGGAGAGGCGCGTGGATTTGTTTATTTAAAACCAGTTCTCCGCCTATTTTGATAACCGCGTCTATTCTATTCATTTAATTCCACCGAGTTTATTATCGAGCAGATAAGCTACAGCGTAAGCGGGTGTTAAATCACTAGCAGCTTCTCCTATCACTTCATCTGATAGTTTAATGTTTAAACCTGTTGAAGCTGTTTTAAACATTTTATAAAGCCATTTCCGGCCTATACCTGTTAAGATAACCGGGTTTTTTGCCAACCATGGTTTAGATTTTAAAATTTTATTCAACGCGTTTTTAATAGTGTTAAACTGTGTTCGCTCTATTCTCTCAGCTAACTTTATTAAGTCTGATTTGGAGAGTTCCTCATTATCGCAGCATAGCATTCGACTCAACCGGTTGTAAGAGGCTTCCACTGTAGCAGGCCTGTTATCAGGTGTTTCGCAAGTATATTGTTTTTCACTGATATTTCCAAGTATGAGGTGGACATCAGCCATTATAGAGAATAATTCCCCGGCTAAACTGCATTTTCTTCCATTAAATGTTATAGTGTTTGTTACAGCGCATACAGGGGTTCTGAGCAGGCCTGTATAGTAGAGTTCACTGTTTAAAAGTCTTTTTAAATCGTTAGCACCTTTACTGTATACTTCATTTTCATGCACTATTATTAGATCTGTTGTAGTGCTGCCCATATCTATGATAAGGCAGTCTGGGAGTGATTTCGAGAAAAATGAGCCTGTAGCCACCCAGTTAGAGGCTGCGAGTTTCAAAGGATTATTTAAAGCCTGTTCATATTTTAGAAAAGTGTCGTCAACAGTGTAGAAGAACAGTTTATCAACTGGGATAATTGAGGAAAACAATTCTATTATTTTTAAAACCCCTTCTCTCTTAGTTGCGAAAACATCAGATAATTCCGCTGTCATAGTCACAGCGAAATAATCAGGTAGGTTACTGGATAGCTTACCCAGATTTTTTGAAAACAAGCTGGGGAAATCTGATAGAGGTTTTTTCCAGAAGGGAAAATAAAAGCTAAGAGTGTTAGAGTTTACAACCTGGTTTTTACCAGTTTCTATAATAGTGATTTTAGTGTTAGCACCCCCCACATCTATACCAGCGATCACCTGCATTAAACTCCCTCTGAACCTGACACGCCTAACGCTTCTAATGAGTTTTTCATGTATTCGAAGGCGTTCTGAGCCTCTTTCAGAGTGTTACCGTCAGACACGATCATAGCTTCCGAGTAGTCTAGTCCAGTGGGGAATGGAGGTGTGATTATACCGCTTGTCTGAGCTAATTCTTGCATTCTCGTTATTGTTAAAGCCTCTGTTACTTTAATCTTAACCTTTGAATAGAACGCGTAGCGTTTAAGATTTATAGTTTCAGGGAGAGCGCCGTCGATGACTGCGCGTCTTAAAGCCTCCATTAAATTAACATCGGCTATTCTTCTAAGAGCGATATAGCTTGTGGTTAAACGAGGGTTCACTTCTAGAATGAACGGGGTATCCTGTTCATCTATTACCAGGTCAACTCCTATGTATCCTCTAACACCGGACATGTTTTCAACTAATTTCTGCGCGGTTTTCTTTATTTGTTTAGACGTCTTATATTTGAGGGGTGTGTAACCTCCAATATAGTTCAGTTCCCCGGTATCCCGGTCAAAGCTAACAGCCTGAGCGTTGAGACTTATAGGTGTTGCGGATATACCGTTGGATATAAGGCTTACACTTGCAGGGATTCCTTTAATATACTTGTGCGCTAAAAACTCGTTGTGCATGGTACTGGCTTTCAGCTTAGCCACCGCGGTTTTCAAATCACTGTTAGGGTTAATTAGAATTATACCTTCACCTCCAACCGAGTCGGGGGTTCTTAGAACAGCAGGGTAACCTAGATTATCCAGGATTTCCTTAATTTCCTGTAAGGATTTGTTAAAAGGTATTTTTTCAATAAATGGAGTGTTTAACCCAAGGTTTTCAGCAACTCGTTTCACATCCCATTTATTAGATAAAAGTTTCACCGCCTCGGATGTTGAACCTAACACGATAAGCTGGTTTCTCTCAGCTATCTTAGTTAGATTATAGAGTGTATCCGCACTTTCAGGTGCGATAATCATTATTTGATCAATTTCTTTACAGACTTTATCAAAGATATTTATTATTTTCTGGGGTGGTCTTAGAATCGTTACGATTTCAACGTTTAGAGGGGGGGTGAAGTTCGCTATACGGTAGTCGAGTGTCGTATACACTTTGCTTTCAATTCTCTGAAAATCTCTAACCGAGGAGTTAAGCATCGCATATCCTTCACTGAAAAGTGAGGGTGTCATCGCCTTATCGCAGTATCCTCCTCCGGAGGCGTGTTCATAAACCATCAGTTTCAAATATAGCACCTAGGTTAAATATTAATAGGCTTCTTTATTCTATTGTAAATTTGAGTAATATTAATATTTAACTAATAGTGTTTTTAATCTATAGGCGTGGTGGGAATGGGGTTCAACGAGGATAAGTTTATTAAAGCACAGGTTGAGGAGCTTAAAAAAATATTCGGCGGGGAAAAAGCGTTAATCGCTGTTTCAGGTGGTGTTGACAGTACAACATGCGCGGTGTTAGCGCATAAGGCTTTAGGGGATAATTTAATCTGCGTTATCATAGATACAGGTTTTATGAGGGCTGGAGAACCGCAGTGGGTTGCTGAGCTTCTATCTAAGCCTCCTTTAAATCTTCCGATGAGATTATATGAGGGAGCTGAAAGATTTTATAAAGCGCTTAACGGCTTGGAGGATGCTGAGGAGAAGCGTAAAGTCTTCAGAGAAACATTTTACACGATACTCGGCGAGATCGCTAGGGAAGAAGGGTGTAAGTTTCTTATTCAGGGAACGATCGCCCCGGATTGGATAGAGACGAAGGGGGGGTATTAAAAGCCAGCATAATATACTCAGCCAGATTGGCATAAACCCTGTTGAAAAATACGGTTTCCGAGTTGTAGAGCCTTTAATGTACTTGTATAAAGATCAGGTTAGAAGAGTCGCCAGATCTCTTCAAATCCCCCAGATTTTATCTGAAAGACAGCCTTTCCCAGGTCCGGGGTTGCTTGTCAGATTAGTAGGCAGATTTAACGAGGAGAAGATAAAGATTTTAAAGAAGGCCACGCAGCAGACTGAGGGGAAACTTTCACGCTATAATATTCAACAATATTTCGCGGTGATACTTGATAATTCAAATATTAACAATGTTTTTAGTGATAAAATAAGTAAAATCATCAGCGAGGTTAAAGAGAGTTTTCCAAAAACTGATTTAAATATTAATATTCAAATTCTCCGAAATAAGGCTACAGGTGTTAAAGGTGATGTTAGATCTTACGGTCACATAGCAGCTATTGAAGCTTTCCAAGATGGGGAAGTTTACATTCCGCCTATTAAGGATTTGATAAAACTTCACGTAAACCTTGTTGCTAAAAACCCGGAGTTTACACGGATTCTATTCTTGATCTCGGATAAAAAACCCGGAGACTATGTAATAGCGGTTAGAGCGGTTACTACTAGGGATTTTATGACTGCTTCCGTGGCGGAGATTGAACCTAAGGTTTTAAGTGAACTGGCTGCTGAGATAATGGTTGAAAATAAAAGTGTAGGCTGCGTTTATTATGATATAACGCAGAAGCCGCCTGCAACCATAGAGTTCGAGTAGTATTATATGTCGAAGTGGAATTCAGCCCATTCGACTTTTTTATTTTTAACTAATTCTCTAATTTTTTTCTGAACCTCGTTAAGCTGTGATTTATGAACTTTAAACTCGCAGAATATTATTTTATCATCTGTGAATTGTATGCCATCTATAGGTGAACCTATGAACCTGAAGTTTTGAGGGTCATAAGGGTAGGTTTCCATTAAAGGGAACCACTGCTCACTTATTCTGCCATAAGTGGTGGAGAGACTTTTTTGCTGGGTTATCTTAGCCTCTATCTCCCGCTGCAGCGCTCTATTTCGTTTAATGAGGAGAAAACAGGTTAAAATTAATATGGCTATGGTGATAGCTAAACCGGAAAGTAAAAATTCTATCAACTAATATCCCCCTCACTATTTGTAAATTTTTTAATATAACGCGGATACGCGTTTAAGCAGCATTCCTTCGATAGTTACCGGATTAGATTTATTAGCTATGGAGATAGCTTCGCTGAGCTTTGAGGATCTTTCAGCATAGATTTTTAGAAGCGGATCCCCTTTCTTCACGTATCCGCCTCTCTTCTTATATAAGTATACTCCAGCGCCTTTATGTTCAGGTGCACCAGCGGTTTTCGCTATCATGTTAAGCGCTTTGTTGTCAACTTCAACGATGTACCCTGCGAATGGGGCGGGTATATCCTCTGTGTGTTCACCTAAGGGGATGTCTTCGGGTTTAATTTTAGGGTCACCGCCCTGGTTTTCAATTATCTCCTGCATTTTTTTAAGGGCTTTACCGCTGTTTACGCATTCCATTGCTATTTGCTGTCCTAGGCCTCTGGCTGCAAGACCGGCCATTTCTAATAGTATTCCAGCTAGGGCTGTGGATTTTTCTACCAGTGATGTTGAAGTCCCTACTCCCATTAAAGCTTCAAGCGCCTCTTTAGCCTCTAAAGCCGGTCCTATAGTGTGCCCGATAGGTTGATCCCCGTATGTTAATCCGACTTCAACTTTTATTTTTAATCGTTCACCGAGCTCTACAAACTTTCTTGAAAGTGCGACAGCCTCCTCTTTACTTTTCACCTTAGCATTAGCCCCTATAGGAACATCTAATACAAGAGAGTCGACGCCTATGGCCAGTTTCTTAGACATTATAGAGGCGAGCATTTGACTGACTGGATCTATGCTTAAAGGATATTCTACGGTTTCGATGAGAATATCATCAGCGGGGGCTATGTTAAGTGTTCCACCCCATACTAGACAGCCGCGTGTTTTTTTAACAAGAGATTTAATCTCTTCAATCTGGAAATTCACAGGTGCGAGAACCTCGAAGGTGTCAGCTGTACCGGAGGGGGATGTGATCGCGCGGCTGCTTGTTTTAGGTATGAGAAGCCCCATAGAGGCGATTATAGGAACTATTAGAAGAGAGACTTTATTTCCCGGTACACCGCCTATAGAGTGTTTATCGTAAACCGGTTCCTCGAAGTCTATTGTGACACCGGTTTCAGTTATAGCCCTAGTCAAATACTCTACTTCACTCACGGAGAGTTCCTGGTAGTGCTGGGCTAGTATGAAAGCGGTCATTTCCACAGGTGAGAGATTCAGGGAGACAATATCTTTAACGATCTCAGTCATTTCCGCCTGGGTTAAATCTTCTCCGCTTAACTTCTTTTTAATATAGGAGAGTGAAACAGGTGTTTTAGCAGAGGCAACTTCAACTGTATCCCCCTCCTTAACGTTTAAGGCTTTAAGAATACGCGGGTTTACGCCAATCTCCCCATCCTTTAAAATGCTTTTAGTTGTTAAAAGAGAGGCTAACACGCTTTTACCGGTTGATTTAATCTGAACCCGACCGCGCGGAGCGGCTCTCAAGCTCTTAGCATCCTTCTCGTTTAAAATAACCTGGTTATAGTCACATAGTATATCTATTAATTTAACAGTGTATTCCACCATATCAAGCACCTTTCATAAGATATCTATTAATCTATGAATATAAACGGATAGCTTTCAACAGCAGCCCCGTAAAGATAGGCTGGGGGTAGTATTCCAAGCTCGGTTATAATTCCGTGAATGTACTTTCTAGCCACGGTTTCAAACGCGGGGTTATCGATTTTCAAACCAGCAGGCCGGTCAACCCAAATCTCCCCGGGATCCCGCATCTCTATTTTTTCAAGGTTCCCTATCACTGTTTCAGGCGAGAATTTGAAGACGGGTGTAGCTACATAGAATGGCACATTATATTCTTCAGCGGCTAGGGCCAGAAGCCGGGTACCTATCTTATTGATAACAACCCCCTCGGAGGTTACAGCGTCAGCTCCAACTATTATCAGATCAACCTCTTTCTGTTGAATAGCCCATCTCATAGCTGAGTCAACTATAAGTGTTGTTTTAACACCTTTCTCAACAAGTTCTTTAGCGGTGATATGGCCTTGATATAAAGGTCTGGTTTCCGTGCATATTACATCAAATTTTTTACCGTCCTCAAAGGCTTTTATTAAAATACCGCTAACAATCGAACTGTGACAGTGAGTCATCACTGTTATCCCGTCAACTATTCTGTTAGCGCCGATTAACTGGATTTTCATCTTAGCGTTTTTAAGTAATGTAATATATTGTGAAGCCAAGGATTCTACTAATTCGCTTACACGCGGTTTTTCCCCCATGTTTTTCTGAAAATTATATAGTATATATTTTACACCATTCCTCATAGTAGGCTCGGTGGGCCTGCTCTGGAATAATATGTCTTTCATCCTGTTTAAAAGAGAAAGGCTTTCTTGAACTGTTTTCGGCTTTAAAATCTTCATCTGCTCGCTTATAGCTGTTAAAGCTTTCACAGCTATGTTAGTAGCACCCTGAATCTTCAAATTTTTTATATCAGCCGCGACTTTTTCAATAATTTCCATAAAATATCACTGTGAAAAATACTAAACCTATATATATAAATCTTTAATTATAAAAAGAAGGCGTAGAGAGGTTCCGCTATGATCACTTTCAGTTTTGATAACCGGGTTTGGAGAGTTGAATTTCCCAGTTTAAACGCGGATTTCAAGGTTGAATTCAACGTTTCAGATATTGACAGAATAGTTGAACATGAGACAACAGTGTCGGATAAAACTGTGATAAATAAATTATTAGAGAGCGTGTCTTCAGAGGGTTTCCTCCACCCCGTGCTTGTCACGGAGCATAGGGGGGTTTATGTTATAGCGGATGGCACTCATAGGTTATTCGCGCTCAGAGAACTTGCTTTAAAAAAAGACTGTAGAATACACGTGCCGTTAAATATTCTCCGCGAACCCTATTTTAAACGCGATAGCTGGGTCTTCTATTTTAACAGTCGAATAAATCTTGAACGCATCATGGAAGACGGTTTCACAGCCACTGAAGTGGATTCTAAAGATGTGGAGAAGGCGAGTGACCTGGTTATCAGTGGAAAGATCCAGGCTCTTATCAAGACTGGGGGTAAAATCTACACTGTTCACCGGAAAGTTGATGACAGATACAGTTTTCTGAAATCGCTTAAAGAACTGGATAATTTACTAGGCGATTATAACGAGCTGGTTTTACGTGAAATGTTTACAAGTAAACCTGGAGAGATGGCTTTTCTAGCTCCACCGATTGACAGGAAAGGTGATATCGAACTGCTTGTGGAGAATAAAAATCTTAGGAGAAGAAAAGCTTCCAGAACAGTTGTGAAGCTGAGACCTTTATTCTTAGACACGCCCCTACAGGTATTATGCGAAGACTACGAGGATGTGAAGAATTTTATAATGGAGAAAATTGAAAACCTCATATATAATGAAAAAATACTTTTAGTTAAGCCTCCGGTAACAGGTCTTGATTTTTGCAACGACGCGTTCGATCACCCTCTTCTGGTGATGAATAAGGATATTTTTTACAGTAAGAATAATTTGAAAAAGAAGCTGGAAAACCAGCTTCTCGAAGAATATAAGATAATTTAAAAATTTAGTGGGTAGAAGAATTATTAAGCCGTCTATTTTGCGATACCCCAGTGATCTAAGGCTCTCTTCAACTCGATATGGGTT
>JAWBON010000041.1:0-10277 GCA_038826135.1 Candidatus Odinarchaeota archaeon
AGGTAAAGCTGACCCGGATATTCTGAATAAGCTTATTAGGAAAAGGCTTAGCGAAATACCTGAAACATTATAACACTCCTAGGTAACCTTAAAAATTAATAATAATAATTTATTACTGGTGATTTTTTTGGAGCGCGAGGTTGAGATTAACGAGAACGCTAAGATACCTGAATCCCCTATAATTCTTCTAGGGTTACCGGATACTGGTCTTGTAGGTGTTATAGCTACTGCTCACATATTAGAGATTAATAAACCGAAGTATTTAGGTTCAATCGACTCTATATATTTCCCTCCAATGATCGTCATCCATAACGGGGAGATAATGGCTCCTGTTAGAATATACGGTCAAGGCAGCATAGTATCACTTATATCCGAGATCACTTTACCCGTGAACGGTATGGATAAGATTGTAGATGCCATAGTATCCTGGTTGCAGGAGAAAAAACCACGCCTCGTCCTTTTCCTAGGTGGTATACCCGCCCCTAACAGGATGGAGCTTGAAAGATCAACCTGCTACGCTGTGCCTACAAGCTCTGAACTTGTTAAACAAGTAGAAGAGTTGAATATACCCCGGCTGCTAGAGGGTTTAATGGTTGGACCGTACGCTCTTCTGTTAAAAGAGTGTAAAAAGAAGGGGATTCCCTCTATAGCTCTTTTAAGCGAATCATATGCTAATTACCCTGATCCAGGTGCAGCTGCCTCTGTGATAGAAACACTGAATAAAATAATTGATTTAAATGTTGAAATTGAAAGTTTACTGAAGAAAGCTGATGAGATTAGAATAAATATGAGAGATTTAATGAGACGGACCGCTAAAGAGATGAAGCAAGCTGAAAAATCCAGGGAATATGAGCTACCTCCACTATATATGTAGGGGTGTTAGACGTGTCTAATGATGAATATTATGGTTTAGATGAATACATTGATAAGATTTTACAGAGACTGAGAAGACAGATGGATAGAGCTCTCCCGCTAGCTGATTTATCAATGGAATCCAGCTGGGATATTGAAGAAGGATGTATGGAGCCCCTCTTCCAGTTACAGGAGAAAGAGAATGAGATTGTTGTAAGCGCTGATCTCCCCTTAGTTAAGAAGGAAAGCATTAAAATAAAAGCTGATGAGCAGACAGTTGAAATATCGGCTGAGACTGTTAAAGAAATAGCGTTCGATAAATGGTGGGCTTCTCAGCGTAAAAAAGCATTCTGTCGTTTCCATAAGAAAATAACTTTACCAACTAAAATAATACCTGAAGAGGCGAAAGCCTGTTTTAAAAACGGTATACTTATATTAACTCTTCCAAAGAAGAAGCGCGTTTTTGAAATAAAAGTTGAGTAAAACAATATTACATTTTAAGAAAAACTAAAAATAAATAAAAGATTTGGAAAGGGTTAAAAACCCCGTTTTAACGGTTTAAAGTTTATCTAAGCCTAATTCCTTGAGTTTTTCCTCTGATGGTATGCCCTTCGGCCAGCCTTTAACTTTGAAGTACTCTTCTCTCATCTCTTTCAAAGGCGGTACTAAGCCAGCCGCTCCACCAGCTTTTCTAGCTGTGAAGAATCTCTTCGGTAGCCAGTAGTCTCTCTCCGGGACTAGACCGTGCTTTATATTGAACATGTTCATTAATGTGACTATTCTCTCACCGACTTTAAGCAGATCCTGTGGGGTCATATTCCACCCTGTGACAGCGTTAGTTAAATTCGTTATTCTTGTGAAATTATATCCTGAAAACTCGTAGAAGAAGCAGAATACTAGTGAGTTAGCTACAGCCATTCTATCCTGGTATTTCGCAGCTGCAAGACCCTTCAGTTTAGTGTCGTGTGGATCCATAGGCTTACTTAATTGAGGTCCAGCTTCAGGGAAGGTGACTCCCAACTCTATAGCTTCTGGGAAGCCGTGCAGGTGGCTCGCACCCTTCATAGAAGTCGCTGTCTCAACAGCCATAGACATGAATGCGCGTGGATCATGTGCTGGTACCACTGCGCCGTTGACGTGAAGCGCCAGATCAGGGCAGCCTAGTTTTTCACCAGCAGGTCTTACACCTTCACCTAGTAAGGTTGGTATTTTACCTTTTCTATGAGCTATGTCTTCTAAGAGTCTTAGCATGGCATCCCCGTCACCCCATTTAAGCTCGTAGCCTAGGTCGGCCTTCTTGATATAGCCTTTCTCATAAGCTTCCATCGCAAAAGCGCAGACTCCACCGAACTCTATGGTGTCGATACTGTACCTGTTACATAACTCGTTCGCTTTGTTTATCGCTAGAAGGTTATCTATCAAGCAGTCTGATCCAATCATTGCCAGTGTCTCATATTCAGGACCGTAGCTGTCCATAGCGTATTTTTCAGGTGTCTTCATGGTCACTCTTCTATGGCATCCCATTATACAATTTGAACACGCGTCTGGTTTAGGTTTAAGAACCTTGTTGAATTCACCGCCAGCTGAACCTATTTTCTTAGCGCCCTCAATCCAACGGGACTCTAAGAAGTTTTTAATCGGCAGCAGACCGTTTTCCTCTCTAGGTATCACAGCCATAGCCTGGCCCTCTTCACGGTTAGCTTTAGTGAAATCCGCTTTCTTAGCGTCTTCAGTAGCTTCTTTTCTAAGCTGAGCAAGCTCATCCGGTCTCGCTATTGGGACCTTCTTAGTTCCTCTGAAGGCTAAAGCTTTCAGTTTCTTTGAACCCATGACAGCTCCCATGCCTGTTCTACCAGCACAGCCGTGCCCGTAGTTGCAGATTAGACCAGCGTATCTTACAAGGTTCTCTGCAGCAGGCCCTATGGGCGCTACTTGTATTTTATCATCTTTCAACTCTTTTTTTATAGCATCCTCAGTCTGGTAGGCGTCTAGTTTACCCCACATGTGAGAAGCGTCTTTAATCTCAGCTTTACCATCGCTTACAAACACATAGACCGGCTTAGCCGACTTACCTTTAACAACTATTGCGTCAAACCCTGTTTTCTTAAATTCCTCAGAGTTATAGCCCCCTCCTAAAGACTCCCCGAATATACCTGTTAAAGGAGACTTCGCGCATGCTGAAAAACGTCCACTTCCAAGTATAGCGGAACCACCCTGCCATGGACCTGTTGCGAAAACGAACACATTATCCGGTCCGAGTGGATCAGCACCCGCAGGGATCTCCTTATACATTATATAGGCTGCTAACCCTGTTCCGCCCAGAAACTTCTTGTACACATCCTCAGGGATATCTCTGGTTTTAATTTTATGGTTTGTAAGATCTACTTCAAGTATCTTTCCCCAATATCCACCAGCCATAGTTTAACCTCCCGCCGATTAATCGAACGGTAAATATAATTTTATTATTAATTATATATATATGTTTTTGTAAAAAAATTACTTAAACATACATATATTTAATTTTTTAAACTAATCTCTAAATGATTAAAATATACATTCCGTGTTAAAAACTTTTAAATAATACTTATCCTAGTAAATAATATTTGCCTAAATAATTTTTAAAGGTGAGATTTATGGTGAAAATGACAACAGAGCAAGCTATCGAAAAATCTAAGAAATGGTGCCTTCACGGCTGGGGTTTCATACCCATAGCTGTAGAATCTGCTAAAGGAGCTATATTCAAAGACTTGAATGGAAAGGAATACTTAGATTTCCTATCTCAGACCGCGGGCGTCCTAGGTATAGGTCACACACATCCGAAAATGGTTGCAGCTGTTAAAGAACAGCTTGAAAAAATACAGCACGTTCTGACAGGGTTCGTTATTCCAAGTCGTGCTGAATTCGGTGAGAAACTCGCCGCTGTAGCTCCACCCCCGCTGACAAACAATTGCATGATGTATATTGCATGCGGTGGGTCAGAGGCTAACGAGACTGCGTTAAAAATGGCGATGTTAATAACCGGTAAGAAAGAGGTTATATCACAATATCACGCATACCACGGTGGAACACTTGCTTTAATGGGCTTGTTAGCGCAAGCACCGCATAGAAAAGGCTTCCTAAGATACCCTGGTTTCCACAACATACCTGCTACCCCCTACTGTTACAGATGTTATCAAGGTAAAAAATACCCTGACTGCGATCATGAGTGTGCAAGACAGTTAGAATACCACTTAAAGTGGGGTGTTGAAGAAGACTCTGTAGCCGCGTTCATACAGGAACCGATAACTGGTAACGGCGGTCACATGGGTCCGAACGACAACAATCATAAGAAGGAACCTGATAAAGTATATCACAAAATAATCAGAGAAACATGTAACAAATACAATGTGCTATATATAAGCGATGAAGTCCAGTGTGGTATGGGTAGAATGGGTAAGAACTGGGGCTGCATGGTTTACGACATGAAACCGGACATATTCACAACAGCTAAAGCCCTAGGTGGAGGCCTGCCTGTTTCAGCAGCGGTAATCCGCAAAGACCTTGTACCTGAGAAAATGAAGGAAGCCCAGTGGCATATATTCACTATGGGTGGCAGTCCGATAACAATGGCTGCCGGCATAGCAGCGCTAGACGTTTTAGTTGAAGAGAGACTGGCTGAAAAAGCTAAGACTCAGGGCGAGAGAATGTACAAGGTTCTGAAAGAATGGGAGAACACTCACAAAATAGTCGGCGAAGTCCGCGGTGAGGGCTTATTCATCGGAATAGAGCTTGTAAAAGACAAGAAATCTAAGGAGAAAGCTATAGACGCGGCTGGCGCGGTCTTCTCAAAATGCTTAGAGAAAGGTCTACTGCTAGGTGTCTCCGCAGTAGGCGGATGGGGTAACGTATTGAAACTAAAGCCTCCTCTAGCAATACCCAACGATCAGGCTGACAAAGGTCTGGCTATAATAGAGGAAGCGATCAAAGAAGTCGCGAAGAACATGTAAACAATCCCCTCTATTTTTTTTAAATTTTAATCTATTTTTCAATTTATTTAGAAAAGTAAATATTAAAACAAGTTTTCCACTTATCGAGGAGATGTTAACCTAGAGTTTTCTGTAAACTTTTAATAATAAAAATTATAAAAAAATAGAGAGAAATTTTAATGTTCGCAACCGCACTTCTCATGGTATTCTGTACCGATAGCATCAGTTGCTAAAATAGCATCTTTAACCAGCTGAGGTGTTATATTCAGCGGCATATTGCCCATCGTGTCATGTGGATCGCATGCTTTCTCAGCTGCTTTCATAAGATCGTTTTCACTGACAGCCCCTATACCGAGCTCTTTTAATGTTATCGGTAGACCCAGCTCATGCACCCAGCTGACGATACTCTCCACCTCTTCAGGAGCTCTGCCTTCAAGTATCAGTTGAGTTATAGTACAGTAAGCTACAAGTTGACCATGCTCCACGTGGAGGCCTGGCACGATTGTTAAACCGTTATGTGTAGCATGAGCTGCAGCTAGACCTGAGCTTTCGAATCCGAGGCAGCTTAGTAATTTAACAGATTCAATTATTTTCTCTACAGCTGGTGTAAGCAACTGTTTTTTAGCATCCTTCGCTGCCTGTACACCGTAAGTCATGAGGTTTTCGAAGCATAAATGTGTTAAAGCCACAGCGGCTGCGGTTGATCTTCCTCCTGGTATATTTTTAGCATTCGGTTGAGCTGCGCACGCGTCAGCTTCGAACATACAAGCTAAAGCGTCCCCCATACCCCATGTTATAAATTGAGGAGGCGCTTTCGCTAATATCTCTGAATCCACTAAAACTAGGTCAGGGTTCTTTGGATGGAATAAGTATTCGACAAACTGGTGTTTCTCCGTATATACTACTGATAAACCGCTCGCATCAGCGTTAGTCGCGCACTGTGTTGGCACTGTTACAACACTAGCTTTCATCTTAACAGCTACCGCTTTAGCTGTATCCGCTGATTTACCGCCGCCGATTCCAATAACTATGTCGGCTTTGGACTCTTTTCCGATAGATACGAGTTTATTTATCGTGTCATGGGTGCACTCTTTAACAGTTGGGTCTTTGTGAACAACTTCCACACCGTTCTTTTTTAGACTTTCAGTGATTATATCCCCTGTCACTTTCATAGCTGTAGGGCCGCCGAATATCACGGCTCTCTTACCTAGTAGTTTAACCTGTTCCCCTATCTTATATATTGCTCCACGGCCTTGAACATATCTGCTTGGAGATACGAGTATTTTCGGCACTTCGACCATTTAGTCACACCTCTTTTTTATTAGATTCAGCCCGGGATCTTCATTTTAAATAATTTTTAAGCCGTTTTTTCAGATCCCTTAATTAACCTTATTTATTGTTATATATAATTGTTGCTTTAATTTTACAGCGATAATATATTTTTTATAATAAATATTATAAAAAATAAAAATAACCAAAACTATTTATATCACCGAATCTAAAGTAATAAATTAAAATCTCTAAAATTAGGAGAAACCTAGAATGGCAACTGAGAAGGAAGTCTTCATTAGGAAGGCCTCAGGTCTAACTAGGGTTATAAGCGCGTGGGATGCGTTAATATACGCATTCTGCAACCCTGGCATACTATACTGTATGCTATATATAACCTGGGGTCCTTGGGGTGTCGGTCCAGGTGCTGATATGCCATGGGCGGTAGTAACAGTCTTCATGCTCTTGCCTATTCAAGCACTCTACTGGTTGTTCTCGGTTAGCATGCCCAGAAGTGGTGGCGAATACTTATATGTCAGTAGGATAATCAGTCCCGCATTCGGTTTATTCGCTTCATGGACCTTAACAATCGTTGGCATGTCTTGGACAGGCCAATGCACAACCTGGATGATAAACTACGGTATAGGTGGCATGTTCCTGAACGGGGGTATTCTCGCACGGGATGTAGGCCTTCTAAACATTGGTAACATATTAGGTGATACAAGTCTTATCCAATATGGTGGTACCCCATATACCGCTGCAATAATCTCAGTAATAGCAACAATATCTCTCATATCGACATTCTATATAATGTACCGTGGTGCTAAAGCCTCTATGAGACTAAGCTGGATCTGCTCAGCTATAGCTACAGTGGGTCTTCTATGCTTCGTAGCTATCGCATGGACTTCAGGTGAAACAGTGTTCGTAAACAATGTGAACACGATCTGGAGTGACCCGACGATTCAATCAAGCGGATACTTCGCATACACTAACTATGCTGCGTATATAACAGATGTTATAGCCGCAGGGTACCCAGGTCACCCTGAACTTATAGGTACAATATTCGCTGGAACAGCTTATGTGAACCTTAACACTTTAGGATCCACATATACTACAAGCGCTGCTGGAGAGATTAAAGGAGTCTCATTCGCTCAAGGATTAGCTCTACTCGGTTCAATAATAATGTTCATGGGTTACTGGGAGCTCTTCTACGCTTCAGCCTACGTTGGCTGCGGCTCAGACTTCTGGTGGGGTATAGCTTATGCCGAAAATGGTGGAATAGACTATGCTGCTTTCGGTACAATGGCTAACGGTATTACGGTAGCCCCCTACCTGTCAGATAATCCATTCCTAGTATGGATGGTTGCATTCGGCTTCGTTGCAGCCACCTATGGTAGTGTACTGGGAATGTCCTTCGGACCCGTCAGAAACATGTTCGCATGGTCATTTGACGGTGTTTTACCGAACTGGTGGAACAAAGTTGACAGAAGAGGCTCACCATGGGTATCCGTCATGGCTGGTTGTATAATCGCATGGGCGTTCATGATGCTCTACACATGGACTTCACTGCTTTACTTGATTCTATGGACGATAACAGTATGGTTCATCGGCTGGATAATCGTAGGCATAGCCGGTATGATATTCCCGTACAGGAGAAAGGACATCTTCGAGAAATCACCCGAACTAGTTAAGAAGAGAGTCGCCGGACTTCCTGTAGTAACCATACTAGGCGCGTTAACCACAGGCATCAGCGTGTTCACCGTATGGGTTACACTGGCCCCCTCATTCGTATACGGTTGGGGTCTTGATCCTCTCTCACTGGGTGGTACAGTCCTATTCTTAGTAGTATGCCCGTTCGTGTTATACTACGCTGCCTACTTCTACAGGAAGAGTAAAGGCGTTCCCATGGACCTGAGGTTTAAGGAGATACCTCCTGACTAAACCCTCTGTTTTTATTTTTTTTATTTTAATCTTTAACAAGTTAATTTTATAAGCCAATCAAAAAAGTCATCCAAATTTTTATAGCGCTATTTTTATATTTAATCCCCTTTTTCGCGAAATACTTAAATATACTGTAAAAATAATATGATGCAAAAAGTGAAGGTTGGTGTGAAATTAATGGTAAAAACAAGATTGTTTTTCGCAACAGATGTGCACGGTTCGGAAGTATGTTTTAGAAAATTCCTTAACGCGGGTAAATTCTACGGTGTTAAAACATTGATATTAGGCGGTGATATAACTGGGAAGATGATCGTCCCCGTTGTTAAAAAAGAGGGTGGCGTATATGAGGCTAAATACTACGGTACAGTTCATAAGGCTAAGTCTGAGGATGAGTTAAATAAGCTTAAAAGACTCATTCGCGACGGTGGCTTCTACCCGTTTATAACGACAGAGGACGAGATGAAGGAGCTTGCTAGTAAAAACGTTAACGTCGACGAAATCTTCAAAGACCTAGTTCTAGACACACTTAGAGGATGGGTTAAATTAGCTGAGGAGAGGTTGAAGCCTGAAGGTATAAAACTATACATGACAGGCGGCAACGATGACATAGCTGAAATATCAGATATTTTAAGAAGCTCCGATTATATCATAGATCCTGAGGGAACTGTTGTTAACATTGACGGTGAACATGAGATGGTAAGCACCGGGTATTCGAATATAACACCTTGGAAATGTCCGAGAGATATAGGTGACGATGAACTTTGGAAAATAATTGAGAAAATGCTTAAAGAAGTTAAAGATATGAAGAAAGCGATATTCAACTTTCACGTTCCACCCTACGATGTCCCACCACTCGACTCAGCCCCAGAACTTGATGAAACCCTTAAACCAATAATGGAAGGAGGCTCAGGGTTAAAGATGATACCTGTGGGTAGTAAAGCTGTTAGAAGAGCTATCGACGAATATCAGCCGCTTCTAGGTTTACACGGCCATATACATGAAGGCAAAGGCGCTATAACAGTTGGGCGGACACTATGCGTTAACCCTGGCAGTGAGTATGGTGAAGGTATATTAAGAGGTGTGCTAGTAACAATTGATAAAGATCAGGTAAAAGAATACTTGTTCACGTCTGGTTAAATCTTAAAAATAAAATTAACGGAGTGTGACCTATATGTCATCTGACGAAGCGATTTTAGGTGAGGCTTTGAGATTAATCGATGCAGCTGAGAAAGAGGGAATAATACTGAGAATAATCGGAGCTGCAGCGGTTAGACTGAAATGCGTTGACTTCAGAGAGCTTCACAAATCATTCAGGCAGTTAACTGACGTAGATTATATGTCTTATTGGAAATATGAGAGAAAGGTTGACGAATTCCTTGAAAAACAGGGATATGCACCTTTACGTTCAGCTGTAACACCGGGTCTATTCGTAGGTAGACGCGTTTACAATGATAAAACCGGTCAGAACAGAGCGCATATAGACGTATTCTTCGACGAATTAGATATGTGCCATAAAGTCGACTTTCGTGGAAGGCTTGAAATAGATAAGCCTACAATATCAGTAACAGACCTGGTTTTAGAGAAAATGCAGATTGTTGAAATAAATGAGAAAGACATAAAAGATCTTTGCATAATATTCGCTCAGTTCCCGCTCTCCGAAAAGGATGAGCCGAACAGTATAAACAAGAAGTATATCGCAAAAATACTAGCTAAGGAATGGGGTTTCTGGTATACTTTAACAACTAATCTGGATAAAGTTAGAAAATTCATAGAAAAATACACTCAGCAGGGAATTTTCAACGAACAGCATAAGGCGACAGTTCTGCAGAGAACCCAGGAATTGCGTGAAGCAATAGATAAGGAAGGTAAGAGCTTCGGTTGGAAGATGAGAGCTAAAGTTGGAACAAAGAAGATCTGGTATAATCCAGTCGGCGAGGTTGAGAGGGCGCCTCACTTAGAGGAATATAAGCCGAAAGAATATCGGCAAGATTAAACCCTCTTTTTTATCATTTTTATAGGCTGTGATGATTTTATCCCCGTTTGACTTTAAGATGATTTTTGAGGAACCGTCTGAGCCTAATCTTTACTGAAATACTGGTCCAGTTTAGATTGAGGTTGCCTTCTACTAATTTCACTAATCCGTGTTAAAGCAGATTTAACACGGTCTAAAGAGAAATCGTGTTTCACATGGAGTAATTCAATTATCTGATCAGATTTAGGCTCACCCCAGAAAAGGGTATACTCCCTAGT
>JAWBON010000042.1:0-10131 GCA_038826135.1 Candidatus Odinarchaeota archaeon
TCTTACCTACCGGTGACATGATTCAAAAAGTAATTCTGAAAAAACCTAGGGGTTTAAATATTAACGTTGACACAGTGCAGCTGGAAAACCTTGTTTATAGTCTGACAGGTAATACAGTGCGCCTCTCATTTGAATAACTTAAACCTAACTCATCTGGTGGTGGGATAACGTATAGAACCCATTTGTCAAAAGATATACATCCTTCTATGGCAGGTCAGAAAGTTAAGTTACTAGGCTGGGTTGAAATAAAAAGAGACCTAGGTAAAATAAAATTTATCATACTTAGAGATTATAAAGGGAGATTACAGGTAACCTTCCCCCCTGATGTAAGTAAAGAATTAACCGATACTTTTAATCGCTTAGGACGGGAGGATGTTATCTCAATATCCGGTATAGTTAAAAATATGCCGCAAGCTCCAAAAGGTGTTGAAATACTCCCGGAAGAGATAAAAATAATAAATAAATCCATATCCCCACTACCTCTTGAATTAACAGGTAAGGTGAAAGTTGAACTCGACACTCGATTAGATAATCGCATACTCGATCTGCGAACCGCTAGATCTAACGCCATATTCAAAATAAATAATGTAGTTTTAACAGCTGTTAGAAACTTTTTTGTTGAAAACGAATTTATAGAGATTCACACACCTAAAATAATAGCAAGCGCTACTGAAGGTGGAACAGAACTTTTTCCAGTAGCATACTTTGACAAAGAGGCTTTCCTCGCTCAGAGCCCTCAGCTATACAAGGAACAGTTAACATCAGTTTTCGAAAAAGTTTACGAGATCGCCCCTGTCTTCCGAGCTGAGGAGTCAAACACTACTAGACATCTTTCAGAGATAGTAATGCTCGACGTGGAGGCTGCATTCACAGACTACGATGATATCATGAATCTTTGTGAACGTCTCTTAGACCAGGTTTTCGCAGAAGTTATATCGAAATGCAGTGAAGAGCTGGCAGCATTAAAACAAAAGTTAACCAGGCCTAAAATACCTTATAAAAGATACACGTACAGTGAAGTTATAGAGATTTTATCAAATAACGGTGTTGAAATAAAATGGGGGGATGATATAGACACGTTGGCTTTAAGAAAACTCGGTGAACTTTTAAAAGAACCATATTTTATAAAAGACTGGCCAACCGAGGGTAAACCATTCTATATAGCACCCCGCAGTGATAAACCTGAAATAAGCGAGTCGTTTGATTTAATGTGCGGCTGGCTGGAAATAGCTTCAGGCGGTACACGTATACATCAAAAAGATTTGTTAATAAATCGAATAAGAGAGAAAGGTATGAGACCTGAATCCTTCGATTTCCATATTAAAACCTTTGATTGGGGTATGCCGCCTCACGCAGGCTGCGGGATCGGTTTAGCACGTTTACTTATGGCGCTTACAGGCCTAGATAATATAAGGGAAGCTGTTCTATTTCCACGTGATAGGTATAGGTTAACACCCTAATAACCTACCTCGTAGAAAGCGGATTTTTTAAGAAACTCCCTCACAACCACAGTAGCATAACAGCCTTTTTCAAGATCAAAACACAACCAGGCAGCGCGCTCACCTTCATCGTATTCAATCTCAAAATTATAAACTGGGGAAAGTATCATCCTATAATCCCCAGGACTTGAAAGACTTGGCGCCTCTTCTATGTAGAAGTCTTCAAACTTAATTTTCTCATTATTTAAAATTTTTAGAACGCACTCCCCTGTCTCTCCATCAGGTAGTTTACTATCATATCCAATTACTGGTAGAACAACCCTGTATTTGCCTGACTTAACCTTAGAGTTAACATCACCTAACTCCCCACTCATAACCCGCCGGTATTTAGGGAATCCGTTAACACTCTCGAGGATAATATCCCCTTTAACAGCCTCATTTAACGGTATGTTTTTTCCCCATCTTTCACTGAGTGTTAAATTAAAAAGATAGGATTGATACGAGTGGACGAATAGTCTGGAAATATTTTTAGAAAGTGTTAGAAAACAGCCTTTATAATCTCCCGGCTTCTTCTTCAAGTATTTAAGCATCGCAGATTCGTAAAATAAGAAACCAGGCGCTCTACTATCAACCCCTTCTTCAAGCTGGCTGAGAATATTTTCTCTAAAATTTTTACCGCTCTCAGACTCACGAACACCTTTAAAAGTTAGGAATAATTTAACAGCGTCTTCGAATCTTCTTCTCAATATCAGTTTTCCAATCTGATGGTTTACACATCTTATTGTTCCGAACCGCTGATGACCGTAGAAATTAGGCACACCACCCAGTTTGAAAATTTCCTCCCGTATTAACAGGAGTTTATCCCTCATATTCTCTTCATCATCGGCGAATACCAGTTTTATTTTAAAACCGTTTCCTCCAAGATCGCCTATCATTATATTCTGCTTATTATATGTTAAATCTTTGATTTTAATCATTTCATGTTTAAAATTCTTCAATTTATCTAGAAACCCTCCTGGAACACTAATTCTCTGAGCGGTTTTAGCGAATTTATCCTTCAAACCAGCGTAAGATAAGAATTTAAGCCGGATACCCGTTCTCTTAGAGATCACACGAAGAGCTGCTGGCGTATCATAACCTTCCTTAACTAATGTGAAATGAATAAACCTCTCTTTCTCCCCTAACCTAAAAGTCTCTCCGTCAACACACCATTTAAAACCGTTTTTATCAATCTCCTCCACTATGAACTCTCCAGGAGTTCTTCTTATTCTACCCTTCAAGCCTTCGCAGGATGTAGCGTAAAAATTCATCCCCATAATCCGCTCATACACTGGTGTTAACACCCGCAATCACACCTATAATAAAGGTAAATTCCCAGTTAATTTATCAATTATAACAGAAGGAGCTGGCCCTATCCCTAGAGCGGTAACCGTACCAGGAGGGACCTCTGTTAAACCACGATCCTCTATAATCGCATGAGGGATATCATTGTTTTTAGCTTTTATTTTAAGGGCTAAAAGTTCATCAAGACTCTTAACTTTAACAGCAACCTTTCTCTGCCCCTCATTTAACCATTCTAACCACCATTTAACGTATCGCCTCCTAGCCTCCTCACTTGAAGCTACAGCGGCGTGCGCTGCTTGAACAGCTATTTTTCCACGGCTCATATTAAGATCCATGCGGATAACCAGAATCTGTTTATATTGAAACTCACTCATATAGAATCATCCCTTTTATTATCACTAGCATAATAGTAATTAACTATTAATTATCTTTTGAAAATATTTACTTTAACAAAAAGGAGGTTTCAAACTGACCGCTCAAATATATATAGTAGGCGGCGGGCCTGCAGGATGTTTATTAGCAGGTAAACTCGCAAGCAGCGGGGTGGAGGTTACATTATTCGAAGAGCATACGGAGATAGGTAGACCAGACCACTGTGCAGGTTTAGTTGGCTGTAAAAACTTTAATAAATTATATAATCCTCCTAAAAAAATTATAAGAAACACGGTGAAGGGTGCGGTGATACATTACGATCAAGGTCAAATACTTATATCCAGAAATATTGAAGAAGCTTACGTTATAGATCGAGCTGGATTAGACCAGTATCTGGCTTGTAAAGCAGTTGAAAAAGGAGCTCGGATAAGACTTAATCAACGTGTAAAACACTACGTTAAAAAAAACGGTTTTTTCAAGCTTTTTTCAGCAAGCGGGGAAGTTTACCCCGGAGCAAATATAATAGTGAATACCGCTGGTGTAAACGGTCTTTTATCAAGAAACCTCAATCACAATATTAAATATTCTAAAATAGTTCCAGGTATTCAATACGAGTTAAATAATGTTAAAGATATTTCGAAAGATACTGTGGAACTATATTTTAATAATAACTTGACTCCTGGTTTTTTCAGCTGGATAATTCCGTTAGACGAAGAGAGTGTGAGAGTCGGTTTAGCCGCGCATGGCTCTAAACTGGAAAATAGGCTTCAATATTTTATTAGAAAGATAGTCTTCAACACTAACCGGTTTAAAAAATCCAGGATAACCGCTATTAAAAAAGGTTTAATAATAACAGGCGGCCCTTTAAATAAAACCTATTATGATGGTGAAATACTTATAGGAGACGCGGCTGCGCAGGTGAAACCGGTAACTGGAGGAGGCTTAAACCTGGCAGGGTTATGCGCAACAATTGCAGCTGAGATATTAATTAGAGCTGTTGAAGAGAAAGATTTTTCAAGCACTCTCCTATCAAGATATCAGGCTGGTTGGCGCTGTATTCTCAGCAGAGAATTAAAATATACAAGGTATGTTAGACTTCTCTTAGACAGACTGGATAATACTCGCTTAGCTGAATTTTTTAATAAGATAAAAGATAATCGCCTAGAATCATCTCTTATATTAGAGGGTGATATTGATTTCCAATCGCAGGCTATAAAATCAGTTATGAAAAACCCCAGATTTCTTAAACTCGCACCGTTGATATTTTTAGCTCTTTCTAAACACTTCTTAAATCTGTAAGCTAACAGTAAGATTTTTAAACCAAATAGTTAAATGTATTCAAACTGATAAGCGCATACAGAGAGGTTTCGTATTCTATAAAATCTAAGATGTGTATTCTCGGAGGAAATATTTATGGAAGAGGTTGAAAGCCCACTATGCTCTTGTTGCGGTCACGTAATCCCCCCGGATAATAAGGCAGTTCACTTCTCATGCCCTAATTGCGGTGAGATTACGATATGGCGTTGTGAGAGATGCAGACAGTTTTCAAACGCGTATAAATGTTTCAAATGCGGGTTTGAGGGGCCTTGAAGAGATGATTTATATGGGGAAGGTTCTAGCTGTTTTAAATATTATCCCACAAGACCCAAATGTCAACCTGACAGTTGTAAGCGAACGAATAAAGAGTAAACTGCCTAGTAATATAAAATACCGTGACTCTAAGATTGAACCTTTAGCATTCGGGCTTGACACTTTAAAAATAGGTTTCATACTAGACGACAGTGAAGGCGGTACGGATCAACTAGAAGAATTAATTAAAAACATAGACGGTGTAGGGGAAGTGACAGTAGAGCATTTAACGCTTATTTAATATTTTCAATTATAATTTTCATATGCATCTGTTTCCTGTAAAAAACTATTTTTATAGAGTTCACTAAAAATTTTAAAACCTAAAATATAGATGTTTCATTATACCATGTTTTCAAGAAGTTTTTAGATGAAAATATACGTTATCGTTAAATCCGTAAACTGTTTAAAATATAAAATAAATATTATTGTATACTCAATAAGCCTGCGGCTGTATTTTTCAATAATGGAGGCACATGTTTCATGGAAGTGTCCCTGCGCGTTTACGAAGCTTATCCTAAAGATGTGGGAAGGTTTGTTATACGATTACATAAAAAAATACTTAAAAGCTTAGGTATAACCCCGGGGGATATAATCGAGATCCGTGGGCGGAGGAGAAGCGCAGGTATCGCGCACCCCCTCTCCCAAGAGGATACAAAGGATAACATAGTTAGAATAGACGGGATTATGAGGAAAAATCTAAGGGTCGGGATAGGGGATAATGTAATAATTAAAAAAATCGACGAACAGGCAGCTAAAACTATTATTTTAGCCCCTCTTTACAAATTAAGTGAAGGTGAAGTTTCACCTGAATATGTTAAAGAGAAATTGTTAAACTACCCGGTATGTGGCGGGGATGTTCTCCTAATCCAGCTTGGCATCAATAGAGAGGTTAAATTCAAAGTATCAAGCACCGCACCATCAGATATAGTGGTGGTGAGGACTGGTACTAAACTAATTATTTCAAACGAAATCCCTGATGAAACCGGTAAAATACCGTATATAACATACGAGGATATAGGCGGATTTAAAAAATCTATAAGAAAAATAAGGGAGATGATAGAGCTACCCTTAAAGTACCCGTCACTTTTTAGTAAATTAGGCGTGGAGCCGCCTAAAGGTGTCCTAATTCATGGACCGCCCGGATCTGGAAAAACACTTCTAGCCCAGGCTGTGGCTAATGAGTCTAACGCTCATTTTATATCAATAAACGGGCCTGAAATAATGAGTAAATATTACGGTGAATCTGAGAAGAGACTTAGAGAAATATTTACGGAGGCTGAGAGAAACGCGCCAAGTATAATATTCATCGATGAATTAGACGCTATAGCACCTAGAAGAGAGGATACTATTGGCGAAGTGGAGCGTAGAGTTGTAGCTCAGCTACTCACTTTAATGGACGGGATTAAATCACGCGGCTCGATTATAGTTATAGGGGCTACAAACAGAGTTAACGCGATTGATCCGGCTCTCAGAAGACCTGGAAGATTTGACAGAGAAATCGAGCTCGGTGTACCAGACTATGATGAACGTCTTGAAATACTGCAAATCCATACTAGGGGGATGCCCCTTGATAAATCCGTCAACATATCGAAGATAGCTGAACTCACCTACGGTTTTGTAGGAGCAGATCTAGCGGCTCTATGCAGGGAGGCTGGAATGAGAGTTATGCAAAGAATGTTATCGAATATAGAACTGGATGAGGATTTTTTATCCAGTAAAATAGTGGATCAGATAACTGTAACAGAGCACGATTTCATAGAAGCTTTAAGAGAGATAACACCGAGCGCTTTAAGAGAAATATGTATTGAAAAACCTCAGACTAAATGGAGTAATATAGGCGGCTTAGAATCTGTTAAGAAAAAACTGTTAGAGGCTGTTACGCTTACATTAAGCAAATCCTCCACTTTTAAAGAGTTCGGGTTGACACCCTATAATGGAATACTAGTTTACGGCCCACCAGGTTGCGGTAAAACCGTGCTTATAAGAGGCTTAGCTAACGAGGTTAATGCAAACTATATTGAAGTGAAAGGAGCTGAACTGTTATCAAAATGGGTTGGTGAAACAGAGAAAGCTATAGGTGAAATATTCAGAAAGGCTAAAAGCGCCTCCCCCTGCATAATTTTCTTTGATGAAATAGATACCGTCGGCTCTATTCGCGTTACTGGAAGCGGCCCAGCTGATAAAATTGTTAACCGTCTTATCGCTGAAATAGATAATATAGCATCCCACCAGAAAATCATAGTCATAGGCGCGACCAATCGCCCCGACTCGCTGGACCCTGCTTTAATCAGGTCGGGTAGATTCGACCTTGTGATTTCAATCCCCCCACCAGACTTCAAAGAAAGACTAGAAATCCTTAAAATATGCACCGCTAAGATAAATATGGATCGGAAGGTTAATTTAGAGGAGATAGCGAAGATAACAGAGGACTATGTAGGAGCGGACCTCCACGCTTTGTGCAGGGAGGCTGCTATAATCTCGCTTAGGGAAGAGAAAAACGAGAAAACTGTTAGAAGAGAACACTTCGAGGGCGCTCTTAAAACAATACACCCGTCTTTAAGTAAAGATATGATTGAATGGTATAAAACATTTGAGAAGAAATTTTCTAAAGTGATTAGCGATTATAAAACTCATATAGTGTAGGAGATGAACACGATGTGCGCGAGTTTCTGGGAGAGTACCCTGTCTAAGAATAATGTATTATCTATACTTGCTAAACGACAAGGTGTAATATTAGACGATGAACTTTACATGATACTTAAAAAAGACTATCCGGACCTATCATATAAGGAGCTTAATCGTATGCTTATGGAACTTGAGATACAAGGTCTAATATATGTCTCACAGATTACAAAAACTAAGAGAAGAGTGGAATTGGTTAAAGAAGGTCAAGAGTTTCTAGGAGTCGGTGAAGATTAATATCGCAAAGATAAAGATTAAATATTAAACAGGTATTAGAACGAGTGTAAAAGGTGGTTGACATGCCGATAACCGATGCTGATAAAAAATATATTGCAGCCCACTCATTACTATACGTTAATGTATGTAGAAAGTGTGGTGCTCGTAATCCTTTGAATAATAAAAAATGCAGGCGCTGCAAGTCTCCAGTTTTACGACCTAAGAAAAGAGAAATAGGAAAGTAAACTTTAACATGAACCTGTAGCCTGAACTTTAAGCAGCCGCTAACGCATTTCTTTTTTAAAATCTTATATAAACTACTTAACAATATTATATGTTAGGTTGGGCGGGTGGTCTAGGGGTTATGACGCCGCCCTCACACGGCGGAGATTAAAACTGATTTAAACCGCAAATAAGCTTTTAAACTCAGCGGAATTCGGGGGTTCGAAACCCTCCCCGCCCACCATAAAAACTAAAATATTAAAATGTCAGCGATACTATACAAAAAATTTAATAATCCCCTCATTGTTAAATACTCGTATTAATGCAGCTCTTTAGTGATGTGATGCTATGATTGACTATAATGATCCTAAACGTGAAGAGTATGTTCAAAGCGTTATGAAAACCATCCGCGATAAAAAATTAAAATTTGTGAGGCTTCAATTCATAGACATTAACGGGATGGTTAAAAGTTTTGCTATATCTACCCATTACGTTGAAGATGCTTTACACCACGGTCAAGCCTTTGACGGGAGCTCTGTTACAGGATTCGGTCAAGTTGAAGAATCAGATATGATTGTTATACCCGACCCGTCTACTTTTAACATAATCCCGTGGCGTAAAGAAGAGATTTCAACCTGTAGAATGATCTGCGACGTTTACACGCCTGAGGGGCAGAGGTTTGAAGGTGATCCAAGATACATTCTTTATAAATCTGTTAAAAGAGCGGAGGAGATGGGTTACAAATATTTCTGCGCTCCCGAGCTTGAATTCTTTATTATGAGTCCGACTCAAGATTTAGCTAAACCTAAGCCGATAGATCTACGCGGCTATTTTGATCTTAATCCAGGCGGTGAAACAGAAGATTTAAGGAGAGAAATATGCGATACCGCTGAACAGTTTGGGATAAGTATAGAAGTCTCCCATCACGAGGTGGCTATGGGCCAGAATGAAATAGATTTCAGGTACGGTGAAGCATTAGAAACCGCTGACCGAACAGTGACTATGAAAACTATTATTAAAAATGTTGCTGCTCAAAGAGGCTACATCGCAACATTTATGCCTAAACCATTTTTCGGCGTTAACGGTTCAGGTATGCATGTTCACCAGTCATTATGGTCTTCAAAAGGAGAAAATCTGTTTTACGATGAAAATTCTAAGCTAAACTCTCTATCGCAGACAGCTTTAAGCTTTATAGCCGGCCAGTTAAAATACGGTAGAGAGATGTGCGCGGTTTTAGCTTCCTGGCCTAACTCTTATAAGCGACTGTTACCTGGTTATGAGGCCCCTGTTTATATAGCATGGGGGTTCAAAAACAGGTCCCCTCTTATAAGGGTACCCAACTTTTATAAGAGGCCTTCAGCTGCTAGAATTGAAATAAGATGCCCTGATCCAGCAGGTAACCCTTATCTTCAAATAGCTGTCCTATTACAGGCAGGTTTGGAGGGTGTAAAGAATAAGCTTCAACCCCCAGAACCTACTGACCTTAACGTCTACAAGCTGTCATTCGAGGAGAGGAAGAAGATGGGTATAGTTTCTTTACCTGAAACATTCGGGGAGTCTCTTAACGAGTTTGAAAACAGCTCTTTTATGAAACAGGTTTTAGGGAAGACAGCGTTCACAAACTTCCTACTAGTTAAAAGAAAAGAGTGGGATGAGTACAAATCTAGTATAAGCGAATGGGAAATAGAAAGATATCTTACAAGATTATAATCTTGTTATTCAAACCAGATTTAGAGAAATAAATCTAAATTATAAAATACGCGATTAACAGCGGTATCATACCTATGAACAAGGCGATCGGCAGTCCTGGCATGATCTCCCTTTTAACCAGCACCAGAAACGTAATCGCCAATCCCGTGATTAGACTGAGTATTGAAAGCAACCAGACTAATAAGCCGTAGAAGAGGAGAGTGTGCGCTACTAGAATCGAGTAGAAAACTAGGTCGCCTATTCCAATCTCCCATGAACCTATATTAACATATAATTTAACGCTTAAACCGCCTTTTCTCTCAGCGACCTGTATGGTCTTCTTTATAGGGCCTTTTATAACAGAGTATATGTCGTATAATGATAAACCCACCATTATAAATATTAGAATTAAAGTCGGTAAGATCAAAGATAGAAACACGCTAACCAGTGAACTGTAAACTATCATAGATGTGTTTCTAAGCTTTGAACTCGCTTTATCAACAGTGGCGGCGTATGCTGAAACACCTCCTATAATCAC
>JAWBON010000043.1:0-8909 GCA_038826135.1 Candidatus Odinarchaeota archaeon
TTTGAAATATTAGTTGCACCGAATAAAGCCTACGAGTTTAGGAGAGGCGGTAATGTAAGTTTAGAAGAGATACTGGAAGGCTTCATAATATTCGAGGACTTGAAGCATGGGAAGAAAGCCTCCCCTGAAAGTATGGAGCGGGCCTTCGGAACGAAAGACCCCCTTGTAATCGCTGAGAAAATCCTGAAAGAAGGTAGTCTACAGTTAACCTCTGAACAAAGGAAAAAAATGATAGATGAAAAGAAGAAAAGGATAATTGCAATAATCGCTAAAAACTGTGTTAACCCTCAAACGAAGCTTCCCCACCCCCCGCAGAGAATAGAGCGGGGTATCGAGGAAGCTAAGATATCAATCGACCCTTGGAAAAACCCTGAGGAGCAGGCTAAAGACATAGTTAAAAAACTCCAAGAGATTATGCCCATACGAATGGAGTTAACCTCGTTCGAAATCGTTATCCCCGCCACTTTCTCAGGTAAAGCCTATAACATGGTCTCCCAGTACGGGAACATTGTTAAAGAAGAGTGGGGGCCAGACGGGTCCTGGAATGGTGTTGTAGAGGTGCCTGGAGGGATGCAGACAACATTCATCGACGCTTTGAACAAGGCTACTAAGGGAACAGTTATTATAAAGAGAAAGTAGTTGGAGAATGAGGTGTACCATATAAAATGCCTGTAAATTTTGAAAATAATCAAATAGTATCCCCTGGAGACATGTTAGCTGAAGGCGATTACTTAACCGGTGAAGGAAGCTTCAAAGAAAATAATAGGGTTTATTCATCAATCCTAGGCTTAGCGGTTTTAAAAGGGAAAACAGTCTCCGTTATCCCGCTGCAAGGCTCATATTACCCGAAAGTCGGGGATATTGTAATCGGTAAAGTTTTAAACTCCTCACCTGCAGGTATGAGAATAGATATTAACTCACTGTACTCTGCAGCCATCTTCCCAACTACAACCAGCGAACCTGGAAGAAGAGGAAGAGAAAAACTCACACAGTTTGATGTTGGTGAAAACATTATCGCTAAAATAATCTCTTTTGATAGAACTCATGATCCAATCCTCACAGTTGATGAGGAGGGTTTAGGTAAGTTAGCTGGGGGTAGAATAATAAAGATACACCCAACTAGAATACCAAGGGTGATCGGTAAAAAAGGCTCTATGATAAAGTTACTGAAAGATGAGATAACTGATAAGATAAAAATCGGTCAGAACGGTATCATATGGTTCTCTACAGAGAGCGATATAGTTGAAGACATACTTTTAACCGTGCTGAAGAAAATAGAGAGAGAAGCCCACACCTCCGGGCTAACTGATAGAGTTAAAGAATTAATTAAAAAACTTAAAGAGGAGAAGATACATGTTATTCGAAGAGGAGAAACCTGAGAAACTTATAAGAGGCGACGGTCTGAGGCTTGACGGTAGAAAACTAGATGAATTAAGACCTATAAAATTTGAAATAGGTGTTTTAAGTCAAGCTGACGGATCCGCTTATGTAGAACATGGAAAGAATAAAATAATAGCGGCTGTTTACGGGCCAAGAGAGCTTCATCCGAAACATTTAGCGCTTCAAGATAAAGCGCTGCTAAGATGCCTTTACAGAATGACCACGTTCTCAGTATCTGAGAGGAAAAGCCCGGCTCCTAGCAGGCGTGAAGCTGAATTATCAACTATAATAACGCAGGCACTTCAACCCGCAATTTTTCTAGAATACTATCCTCGGACATCAATCGACGTCTATATAGAAATCATTGAAGCTGATGGTGGAACAAGATGTGCTAGTATAAACGCGGCCAGTTTAGCCTTAGCAGACGCGGGGATCCCTCTAAGAGACCTCGTATCCGCGTGTGCGGTGGGGAAGGCTGACGGACAGATAATACTGGATTTAAGTGATCTCGAGGATAAGTATGGTGATGCCGATATGCCGATCGCTATGTTATATCGTAGAGGCGATGTGACATTACTTCAAATGGACGGTCAGTTTACAGTTGAAGAATTCAATAAAGCCGTTAATCTAGGTAAAGAAGGTATAAGCAGAATATACCAGCTTCAAAAGGACGCGTTGAGAAACAAGTATCTTTCAATAAGAGATGAAGTGGCGGATGAATCGGATGTTAGAATTGAAATAAAGAAAGAGGTTGAAGAGAATGAGTGAAGTGTATAAGATCGTTTCTGAAATAGAGCGGAATCAGATAATAGCTAAAATAGCTAAAGGTAAAAGATTAGACGGCCGCTCCCTTGACGAATATAGGTCTATCAAGATTGAAACAGGTATCGTAGGTAAGGCTGACGGCTCAGCTAAGGTTGAACTTGGCGATACAAAAGTTATAGTTGGCATTAAAATAGACATAGGCGAACCCTTCCCCGACACACCTAACGAAGGGGTTATTACGATAAGCGCTGAACTTCTGCCTATGGCTTTCCCAACCTTTGAGCCAGGCCCCCCGAACTTCGACGCGATAGAATTAGCGAGAGTGGTTGATAGAGGAATCCGACACTCAGATGTGGTTGACAGGGCTAAGCTGTGCCTTATCCCAGGAAAAAAAGTCTGGATAATCTTCGCAGACATATATGTTCTAGACAGTGACGGCAACCTATTCGACGCTTCTTCAATAGCCACTCTGGCCGCCCTTAAAAACCTTAGATTACCAGAAGTTAAAGTTAACGGTGAAGAAGTAGAGGTGATTAAGGATTCTAAAAACCCCATACCTTTAAAAGGCAAGCTTGCCGCTGTTACTATTGCAAAAGTAGGTGACTATCTCATCGTAGATCCGGATAACAGTGAAGAGCGCATAATGGATGCGAGGATAACCGTCGCGTTCAACGAGGATGGTAAGATATGCGCTATACAGAAAGGCGGTGAATCATCATTCAAATACCAGGAAATCCAGAGTGCCGTAGAGTTAGCGCGTAAAGCCTCTAAAACAATATTTAACGAATTATCTAAGGTGATGTAGATGGGTGGAACTAAAAAAGTCGGTTCAGCCGGCAGGTTCGGTGCCAGATACGGGGTTAAAATCCGTAAACTAGTCAGTAGACTAGAAGCTAAAACACGAAGCCCCCATAAATGCCCCAGATGTTCAACCCCGAAGGTTAAAAGAATTGGCTTAGGGATATGGCAGTGTAAGAAATGCAATTATAAATTCGCTGGCGGATGCTGGCTTCCGCAAACAGATACAAGCAAGCTAGTAACCAGAATGAGTAAAACCTCTCAAACTGAAACTTAATAACGATTATGAGCTTAATAACAACATCAAGGCATCCGGCGATTAAAGCCCGAGTCTTAATCAAAGATCTATCACATCTTTTACCAAACTGTCTTAGAATTAACCGCGGTAAAGCAAGCTTATCAGCCCTAGTAATGAAAGCCTTACAGAATAGTAAACACACTATAATAATCGTTGACTCGAAGAAGAGCATCCCCGACTCCCTTCATATTTTACAAATAGGCGTTAACGCGCGCATCCTAAACGATTTTAGAATATTAATAACAGGATTCGAAGAAAAAACATCTGTAAGCAGTTTAAGAGCCCCTGAAACAGCGCCACGCTACTATCTGATAGATGAAAATCTCCCAAATCAAGTAATTGATAAAATAAGTGAAATCTCAAAATCACTCGGACTTAACAAAATCGACAACGCTCAGTTGAATAATATCTCTGGGGTAGTTTTTTATTTTAAACTTGAAAATAATACGGTAACACTTAAATTCTATTTAGCGCCTTCAATGGATGAATTGGGGCCTAGGCTTAAAATTCAACAGATAGTTAAAGGTGGTTGAAAACGGATTATCCAATAAGCTGTGAACTAGAATTCTTCTACGAAGACCCCTATGAGGTTGAGGTAACCTTATCAGCGTTAAGCCCGGAGACAGGGGAGGAGAAGAGCCGGAGGGGAACTGTGAAACTAGAGCGTGACGGGAATAGTTTAAGAATAAAATTCCAGGCAAAAGATTTAACAGTATTAAGGTCTATGATAAATACCTATACTCGATGGATAAATATAATAGAGAAGACTAAATTGATTAAAGGAGGTCAATAATATGAGTTCGCCTGAAATACCTGCCGCAATCCAGCAGGATCTTATAAAACTGCAACAATTGCAGCAGCAATATGAGTTAGTTATCGCTCAGAGAACCCAGATGGAGATTCAACTCAAGGAAACCGAGTTCGCTTTAGCTGAGCTTGGTAAATTAGAGGGTGAACCGGTAGTGTATAAGTCAGTCGGCCCGCTTTTAATGCGAGGTAATAAAGCTCAATTCGAATCAGAGTTGAATGATTCAAAGGAAACCCTCGAGCTAAGGATAAAAACACTTCTCAAACAAGAAGAACAGTTAAGGAAGCAAGTTCAAGAGTTAAGTTTAAAAATACAATCTCAACTGAAAACTGGAGGGAGCCCCCCAAGTAATTGAAAAGGTGTCCGATTGTCTCATGAGAAAAACCTGTCACCTGATAAAATAGCTGAAATAATCAGTAGAGTTGAGGAATATATTAGAAGCTATATTGATTCTAAAATAAATAGAAAAACCATTGATAAACTCGACATAATAATAGACGTCGACTATGATAATAGTTTAGAAGTAAACGTTGAGATTGAATTAGACGCTGGTTTATTATCTGAAAAATACCAGCCTATAATTGAAGAAGCGGTTGATTTAGCGCATGAAATGTTAGAGAAAGAATTGCGAGGTTAGCTTGTTGAATACGAGCGTTCACGCTCTCTTTAATAAATTAAATAATAAGAAAATAATTATCAGCTTCCATCAAAACGGTGATCCTGACGCTGTCGGCAGCGCTGTCGCTCTTCGAGAAATACTTAAACAGAAATATCACTGTACGGTTAAAATAGCCTTCGACAGCGTCAGTAAAATCTCAGAGTCACTGCTACAAGAAGTTCAAGTAAAATTAGATGAACTATCAGATTTTCAAGATCAATACGATTTCATAATACTTGTAGACACAAATAACCCCGCGCAACTAGGTAATACAAGTTTAGAAATCTCTAAAGATAAAACACTTCTTATAGATCACCATATACCACACTCTACTATAACCGATTTCAGCTCAGCTAATCTGATAAAACCAGATTACCCATCCACATGCGAGATTATTTTTGAAATAAGCGAAAATCTTAAAACAAACCTATCCGATAGTGCAAGATTTCTATTATTAGCTGGCATAATCTATGATTCAAGATATTTCTCAATAATCGGCTCAGAGACACTGCTAACCGCTTATAAACTTTTGAAAACAGGTTTAGACTATTATAAAATATTAACCCTGCTTAATCCTTTAAAAGACAGGTCTGAGCGAATCGCGAGATTGAAAGCTGTTAAACGAATGGAATTATATGAGGCTGGGGATTGGATAATCGCTATTTCTAAACTCGGATCATTCGAGGCAAGCGCGAGCAGAGCCCTCATCCAATTAGGAGCAGACCTCTCAATTGTAGTTAACATAGGAAAAGACACTGTTCGAATAAGCAGCAGAGCTTCAAGCGAATTTGTAAAGCAGACAGGCATAAACTTGGCGAAAGATTTAATGGAGCCTATAGGACCTGTAATTAAAGGACAGGGTGGCGGACATATTTCAGCAGCAGGCTGCAACGGCGTCGCCAACGCTGAGGAGGCTTTAGAGAAAATTAAAGAAATAATTTCAACAAAACTTAATGTAAAAATTAAAAGGATAGTACGCGAATAAAAGCTGAAAACTATTTTAAATATTTTAATCTACTGCTAACTAACCTGGTGAACAGGGGATGGAGTCTATGCCACTGATTGAATTCCAGAACGTCTCATTCAAGTACGGGGACTCAAACGAGTACGCGATTAAAGACATTAATTTGAAGGTTGATGAAGGCGAATTCATCATACTAACAGGCTCAACAGGATGCGGTAAGACCACGCTTATAAGGTGCATAAACGGTTTAATACCCCACTTCCATCAAGGCGTGCTTGAAGGGAAAATTATTGTAAACGGTCTTATAACCGCAGAGCATACAGTAGCCTCCCTATCCACGATTGTAGGCATAGTTTTCCAGAACCCTGAGAACCAGTTAGTGTCACTTAACGTGTTAAGAGAGCTCGCATTCGGCCCGGAAAACATGGGTATGCCGAGGGATGAAATAAACAGTAGAGTGATGGAAGTCGCTGATAAACTTGGGTTAAAACCTCTATTAGAGAAGCCTCCTGTTGAAATGTCAGGCGGTGAGCAGCAGCGAGTAGCAATCGCCTCCGTGCTCACGTTGAAGCCTAAAGTTCTATTATTAGATGAGCCTACAGCTAACCTGGATCCTAGAAGCGCGAAAACAATAATTGAACTGTTACACTCCCTTAACAGAGAGCTCAACCTCACCATCATCGTCATAGAACATAGACTTGAACTTTTAATAGAGTATGCGACCCGCCTTATAATCATGAATAACGGTAGAATCACAGCTGACGGCCCGCCTAGTGAAATCCTCTACTCCGCTGAAGCTGAAAAAAGCGGTGTAAATATTCCACGGCTGATAAGAGTTTTCAAACGGTTAAAAAACACCGGCCTCCGTTTAGAACCTTTACCAGTCACAATCGAAGACGGCGTTAAAATGTTAAAGAAGGTGTCGTAATGATAGAGACATTTAACTTAAAATACACCTACCCCACCGGTCAGCCTGCTTTAAACGGTGTGTCATTAAAGATTTCAGACGGTGAACTTGTAGCTATAATGGGACCTAACGGAGCTGGTAAAAGCACCCTGGTGAAACATTTCAACGGTTTACTTAAACCTACAAACGGTAAAGTATTGATAGACGGTTTAAGCACAGATAAACAAACAGTTGCCGAACTGGCTAGAAAAGTCGGCTTCGTCTTTCAAAACGCAGACCACCAGTTATTCGCTGACACTGTTGAAAAAGAAATCGAGTTCACTCTTAAAAATCTCGGATTTTATGAAAACTTAGATGAGCTTAAAACAAAGACGCTTGAAGACTTCAATCTTCTCAAATACCGTGATAAATCCCCTTTCTCCCTCAGTGGCGGTGAAAGGAAAAGAGTAGCGTTAGCCTCAGTCTTATGCGCTAATCCTAAAATAATTATTTTAGACGAACCCACAGCAGGCCAGGATATGATTCAGAAAAACAATCTACTAGAAATGATTGAAAACCTTCACTCTAAAGGTAAAACACTTATAATCGTCTCACACGATGTAGAGTTTATAGTCGACCTTAACCCCAGGATCATAACTATGGCTGGTGGCATGATTGTCTGTGACGGTGACATGCAGGATGTTTTAACAAACAAGAAAGTACTAGAATACGTTAATCTATCCCCACCTCAGATAACCGAATTCGCCTGGCGCGTATCTGATGAAGTGAAGCCTTTACCCGGTAAAATCCTTACAGTGGACCAGTTAATTGAAGCGCTACAAAACCATATTTTAGGGGGGAAAATATGAGCTTTAATATATTTGAAGCATTCCGGTATCGTAGAAAAAACACTTTCATACACTCCCTGGACCCGCGTACAAAACTAGCTTTAGCACTCGGGGTTTCAGCGCTAAGCATAATATTCACGGAGCTAATAATCCTGTTAATAATATTTTTTTCACTGATACCTCTACTGTTAATTTCAAAATCAGTTAGAGAATGGACTAGAACAGTGAAAGGTTTAACCTTCCTGATAGTTTTCATACTCATCGTTAACATCATATTCAACGGCTTATCCTTCGCCATCTCAATGGTTCTGAGAATATTCTCTCTTATAACAGCTTTCGCACTATTCTTTCTAACAGTCCACCCGGATGAGCTTTCACAAGCCCTCATCCAGATGAAAATACCCTTCAGCTTCGCCTTCGCTATGAGTATGGCGATACGGTATGTGCCCACAATCGCCAGAGAAGCTCAAACTATACGTGAAGCTCAAATGTCAAGAGGCTTAGAGCTTGAGAGGGGCGGCTTCATCCAGAAAATAAAAAATTTCATACCGATAATAATCCCTTTAATCGTCAACTCTATAAGACGCGCGGTATCAATAGCTGAAAGCCTTGAAAGCAGAGGCTTCGGCGCTTATCCTAATAGAACCTATCTACTACCGCTTAAAATGAAGAGAAGAGACTACGCTGTGTTGATAACTTTATTAGCTGCTATAATAATATCTGTGATTGTAAAGTTCATAGTAGGGCTACCACCATTATTACTGTTAAACATACCCTTCTAAACCGGATAAATATTATTGCAGGTGTTATAAAAATGGTTGAATTCTATCTACCCAGCTGGGAGGAAATCCACCAAGATTTAATCAAACTCGCTGAAAAAATAACATCTTCAAAAATCAACCACGATATTATAGTTGCAATAGCTCGCGGCGGCTGGATTGTAGGCCGAATGCTATCCGATCTATTAGATAATAAGAATGTAGCGAATATCAGAGTGGAATTCTATACAAATATCGGGGAAACCTTGAAGAAACCGTTAATAACCCAGCCTATCTCAACACAGCCGTCTGGAAAAAACATTCTACTATGCGATGACGTAGCTGACACTGGTAAGAGCATAAAAGCAGCATACGAGCATTTAACAAGCAAGAACGCTGCCAAGGTCACCGTTGTATGCCTCCATAAGAAACCTTGGTCTGCTTACACCCCCGACTATTATGTGCGGGAGACAGATAAATGGATAATATATCCCTGGGAGTACCGGGAGACTATTAAAAAATTATCTGAAAACTTTAGAAAAGAAGGTTTACAAGATAATGAAATTCTAAAAAAACTCAGAGCCATTAACCCTTCAAACCAGTTATTTAACGAAACCATTGATTTAATCTATGGAAAAAGGGGTTAAAATTGATAATAAGAAGGCTTGAAGAACCCTTCCAAAATTTTACAGCCGGTATCACGTCTTTTAACATATTAAACCCTGCGAAAATCAATCATCTTTTAT
>JAWBON010000043.1:8919-10077 GCA_038826135.1 Candidatus Odinarchaeota archaeon
TATGTATCTTGTAATTATTTTTTTCTTCTATTAAAGCTACAACAGTTGTGGTAAGTTTTTTGTTATCAAATATCACACGCACCGAGAAAATTGGTGAAAAACCCTTAATCCAATTCTTTAACGCTGACAACATCGCCGGCTGGATGCACCTTTACACCGCCGCGCACTTCACAGTTAAAAACCTTTTAACATCGTCTTCGAAAATAAAATCAGTTGAACTGGAATTGTTAAGATGGGTTTCAGCGCAAAAACAACTCAGCGACGCCATAACGATTATAGGTGTAAAAGAAACGGATAAAAGAATAGCACTCCTAAGCATAGGCTGCAGTGAATCTGAAGTGAAAAATAAAATACTCAACACGCTAACAGATAATAGTTTAACAGAGGATCTGAAACTCTTAGAAATCGACAGTAATAAAATCATAAGGCTGAAAAAAATATTTCAAATCCCAGATGAAGAGTTTAACCAGCTAATAGGCGATTCAAGTAATACTGAGCTAAACAAAAACCTTATTCTTAAACTTGTGATAAACCGTATGTCCGCCCTAATCATAAAAAAATAGGTGGCCACCCTGGAAAAAATAAATTTATTAATCACATGTCCGAGAGGGATCGAGGATAAAGTAGCCTCCAACCTATATTTCATCTTGAAAAGTGATCTACTTGACGAGCTTGCCGACTGCAAGCTATCAACCTACCCTGGCATAATATACGCGTACACATCTAAAAGCCTACAACACGTTTTCACATTTCTAAAAAACAAGCTTTCCCAGTATAAATGGTATCTAGGAAACTTCTCAAAAATAACCCCCATCCATAAAACCACAATAATAAGTGAAGACGAAATAGTTAAAGCAGGCTGCGAACTAGCATCTCTAATAAAACCCGGAGAGAAATTTAAGATTCAAGTAAACAACCGGGGTAAAAAAGTTAACAGCGCGAATTTAATACATAGAATAGCCTCTAAAATCGATCGAAAAGTAGACCTTGAAAAACCTGATAAAACAGTAATGATAGAGGTATTAGACGATTTCTGCGGTTTAAGCCTACTAGACGATACTCTTATTATAAAAAGCCTGCTTAAACCCTAAAAACTTAAAACCCTAGCCGGTATAACACCCTCACTGATCCATTTAATAAAACCCCCCCTCATCACTA
>JAWBON010000044.1:0-9630 GCA_038826135.1 Candidatus Odinarchaeota archaeon
TTTTCTGCCCTGAGGGACCATCTCATCCTGGTTGGAGTTGCAATCGGGATTGCTGTGCTGATCGACCGCTCGGAAACGCCGCTCTCTTTCCCCTATCCTATTGTTTCTGTTTGGCGTCTACCGACCGAGACCTACGCTCCGGAGGAATGCCCGCTCTGTCGAGCGGGGCAACCCCTAACGGTGCGTGGCAGCCGGCACTTGGAAAGATAAGGGTGAGGAGCGGATGGCAAAGCTCGATGAATTGCCACGCAAAGGCGTGTTGAAAGGCGGCTTCAGAGTGAAAGATTTGGGGGTTTGCTATTATAGGGGTGGTGTTTATTGCAGTTTTTCCCTGGAACCAGGGAGGCTTGGTTTACCATAATTAAAGAAAAAGTTCTCGAGTTAGCTGAGAAGATTGAAAAAGAGGATTTTTATTTACCAGACTCTTTAAAGGATGTCTACAAGAAAAAGATAGTATATGTTTTAGAGTTTATATTAGAGATAATTAGAGTGAATAGAAGCGCTGTTTTAGAAGATATATTGTATTCTCCGAAGGCGCGTGGAATTTATAAAATCAGTGATCAAGCGGAATTAGAGCGTATTCTACAATATGTGGAGGGTGTGATCCAGGCGCCCAGAGAGGACTTCAGATTATTTGAGGATATTCCAACGCCTATTTACGGCCCTCTTAAAATAGAGTATTTTTCACCTTTAAGCCCCGCGGATAAGATAATTAAATTAAACGAGAAGAAGACTATTCGCTTCATAGATCCGTTGATGTATAGGCTTAACTTCTTGGACTGTAAAGCTGATAAAGTTTTAGTGACTGGTTTCGATTTTGAAGAGCTGGTGGAAAAAAATGTTGCGGAGAAGCTTAATTGTTTACTTATAGGATTAGGTAACCCTATTGCTAGGTCTACTAGGCATCTTTTAAGAAGATTGAACCTGGAGCTTAATTTACCTGTTTATATTTTAACTGATGCTACACCTGCAGGATTATTACAGTCTGTAAGTCTTATCAGAGGCCCATCGGATCCCGCGCCCCAATTCCTGCAAAAATTTATAGTCAGCCATGCTCTGTGGGTGGGTGTTTCCATAGGAGATTTACAGGAAAAGTTTAAGACTCTCCCCCTCAGCGCTGAAGATGTGAAAATCTTGGAACATATTAGAGAAAGCGCTTTGTCTAAATTACCGCCTTATAAACAGGAATTAGAATTATATGACGAAAAAAAGTTTAAATCCGGTTACACAGAGCTTAAAGAGCTAGATATAGTCGGGTATATTTCCGCTAAAATACCATAGAATAGATTAAGAATTTATATAATACACGATTCTTTTTCAATATAGCGGATATATTTAACCTCGTCTCTTTCAAGCAGCTTATAAATCTGTTTTTTATTAGCGTAGACGACAGCAGATATGAGCGGTTTACTCCAACTACCTGGCACAGGTTTAACACCCGCTTTCTCTAAAGCTAATAAAAGTTCTTCTAATGAATTCTTACCAACAACTCTAACTCTGAAACATCTCTCGTCGTCGCTTAAATTAAGTCGCTCTTCGAATTCAGGGGAGATCTTACGAGACCTTTGACTCCTAGAATATTCATCATATATTTTTCTAGCAGTTTGCGAGTCTTTATCTATAATATTTTTAGGCATTAAACCACCAATATGAGAACTTTAAACATTACTAAATGTATTATTCGAATTTAAACTTTTAATAATGTCGTTCTTCAAATTACCCTGGGATTTATCCGGCTTTTCTTTTCTTATCAATGATTTTGATAAGTTTCTCCGCGTACTCGAGCGCTTTGTTAACAAGCCCTTTATCATTAGAGTATATACCTATATCAAATTGCCTATCATTAGCGGTTTTAGAAAGATACGCGCTAGAGGTGAGCAGCTCATCCTGATCCCTTATAATTATTCGACTGTTCACAAGAGGGTCCGTAAACAGTTTACAGCCGATTTTCTCAAAGAATGTTAACGCCTTTTTATGTGAGATATCCTTATCGTCAGGTCTGGTAATTATATAAATCTCCACGCCTTTCTGTCTAAGCTCGTTTATCTTCTCTAATAAGTGTTCAATACCGCTTAGATTAGGCTGAATTAATACAAGTGTTTTTTTAGCGGCTATAATCAAATTCATCGCAGTATAGAATAGCTCCGTGTCTGTGATAATACGGTTCTTAGACATTCCACTACCTCTGAATTTTTAAATATTTATTCAACCATTACCCCTTTAATCTTACGATTACTTAAATAGGCTCTTATTTTTTTAAGAATAAAAAACTGTTACCATTTATTTTACTTAAATGTTATTAAGTTTAGTGCTGGATTAAACATAATAATATTGTAGCTATTCTAACATATTTAGAAACATAGGTTTCAAATTTTTTAAAAAATTTTTAGAACATGGATTTAAACACTATTATTGTTTGCGACTGAAATATTTTATTGTGCTTTTTAAATTAATGTTTTAAAATAATTTTTATCAAAGATTATTATATAATTAGATAAATTTATATTTTTAAACAGTATTCTATTCGATAAAATATAAAATTGTAACATAATAGTGGGAAGTCGTATGGTTGAATTAAAGGTTAAAAGAGAGGAGATAGCGAAGGTCTCTAAGGCGATAGGGTCCACCACGCGGTGGGAGATATTAAAAATTTTGAAAGAGCGTAAAATGGATGTAAGCAGGATAGCTGAAATACTAAATCAGACAGAGGCGAATATAAGCGCGCAGATAAAGATATTAGAGAGAGCTGGACTGGTAAAATCAAATTACGAGCCCGGTGAACACGGTGTTAGAAAAGTCTGTGAGTTGACAATTGATAAAATTATAATAGAAATTGAGTGAAAACCTCAGAGTTCTAATTTCACCGCATCTATCCAAATGAGATCTGGGGGGGTTCAAGCGCACGTCGTTTTAGAGCGTGCTTGATAAACTCGTAATATATAGGAGACGGGGAGTTGGGTCTCGATTTAAACTCTGGATGAAATTGAACGCCAACCATCCAATTTTCGCCGTTAATCTCTATGCTATTTATAGTTGAACCGGTTTCATCATAACTTGAAACGATCAAACCTTTATGCTCAGCTTTCTCCGCGTACTCATTAATTATATGGAATCGATGTCTAAACCGTTCAACAATAACATCTTTCTTATATGCTTCATAAAGTCTTGTCCCCTTCTTAATGTATATTTTATGACCGCCCAGTCTCATAGTCCCCCCCTTCTCTGAAAGCTTCTTTTGCTCCGGGAGAAGATCAACAACAGGCTCAGGTGTATTCGGATCAACCTCTGTGGAGTTTGCTTTAGATAAACTAAGAGCCCGCCTGCAGAATGCTATAAACATAAGCTGAGCGCCGAAGCATATACCTAGAAACGGAATCTTATTATCATATGCGAATTGGGCTGTTAAAATCATCCCTTCAACGCCTCTAAAACCGAAGCCGGGTGTCAGAAGGATTCCGTCAAATTGATTTAACATATTAATAGACTGCGGCGTCTGTTCAAACTGAAGGGTGTCAATCCATTTTATATCAACTTTAACACCTAGATGAGCGCCTGCATGCTTCAACGCTTCATTTATACTAATATAGCTGTCAATTATAGAACAATATTTACCCGGCATGGCGATGTTAACAGTTTTTTTAGTAGACTTGAAGAGTTTAGTAACCTTCTCCCATTGCACTGTGTCAGCTGCTCTTAAAGGTAAATCCAAAATTCTGCATAAAGCGTCACCTAGACCTTGCGCTTCAAAATTAAGCGGCATCTCATATACTATATCAATGTATGAACTGGCGATTATGCCGCTCTCAGGAACATTACAGTACATTGCTAATTTAGATCTAACATCATCTGTTAACGGGATGTCGGCTCTGCCTACTATTATATCTGGCTGCAACCCCATACCCTGAAGGGTTTTAACACTATGCTGAGCTGGTTTAGTTTTAAGCTGTCCTACTTTACTTAAAAACGGTATGTAAGCAACATGAACTATAGCTGAATTCTTTTTACCCTCCTCTAAAGATAGTTGACGGATTGCTTCGACAAAAGGCATACCTTCAATATCACCTATAGTACCCCCTATTTCCGCTATAATAATATCCACATTGCTTTTTTCCGCCACTAAACGGATTCTTTTCTTTATCTCATCTGTGATGTGTGGAACTATCTGAACAGTCCTACCTAGGAACTCTCCACGTCGTTCTTTAAGTAAAACTGAGAGAAATATTTGACCGCTGGTGATGTTATTTCTAGGGTGAATATTCTTATCTAAAAATCTCTCATAGGTACCAAAATCCTGGTCAATCTCAGATATTCTAAAAACCGTGTTCGGAACAGGGGTGAAATCCCAAACCTCTTCTGTCACGAATACTTCACCATGTTCAACCGGGTTTAAAACACCCGGATCAACATTCAAGTAGGGGTCTATTTTGATGATATCTACAGAGTAGCCTCTAAACTGGAATAATTTACCTATCGAAGCGGCGGTTATACCCTTACCTATACCAGACATCACTCCCCCTGTTACGAAAACATATTTTACCATTTATACATCAACCCGGTTACAAACAAGAATATTAATTAATTTTAAGTTTGGTGCTTAAAATTTTTTGCATTAATTTTCGTGTAGAAGATGTTAGTTCGTACTTATATACATCGTTAAAATCAACCCAAGCAATAGCCTCCACATCACTTGAAGGTTTAGCTGCACCCTCCACATTATTTGCGAAGAAATCTATGATTACATAATGGAATCTAATTTTCCCCTTACTATCCTGCTCGATATAGTCAAATACAGCTGCAACATCACCGATGGTTATTTTAAGATTTGTTTCCTCCATAACCTCTCTAACCGCGGCTGATGTTAAACTTTCACCTAAACCAACTAATCCGCCTGGAATAGCCCACTTCCCTTTACCAGGCTCATTACCTCTTTTAACAATGAGAATACACCCCTCTCTTATTATAACCACGCCAACCCCTACAATAGGTTGAGACGGGTATTCCCTATTCACCATTTAACATCAGCCACCGTTTTGAAAATGAATTAACTCATTAATAAAATATTAGTAAAATTAACGTAAAACCCTAAAAACTTTAATATAGTAGGAGTAAACCCTATAAAAAAATAATAATCCTTCCTTTATGTTTGTTTAACGGTGTTGAATTTGCCTGACATTAAAGTTAATCTAGATAATATAGCCATGCGTATTAAAGAAATTTTAAATAATACGATAGATGGAAATAGCTTTTTACCAACTTTATGGAAGATAAGGTCGGAAGTAGAGTATTTAACAGGTATTCTAAGCCTTGACCTGGAAGGAAACGTTGAATTCGAGAAAATAACAAGACCTCTCAGATTAAAGAAAGAGGAGAAGAATAAAAATAATATCATTAACCAGATAAACAAAGTTGTGCTAGAATTATCCAATAATAAGAGCGCGGATAACCTGCATGTTTTTGAAAAATTATGGAAATTAAGGGAGTTTACAACCATACTTCTAAGACTTATGGAGCCTCCTATTAAAAAAGATAAGGCTAATTAATTTTAATACGCCTCTAAAGCTTTTCACTTCTAAGATCGATTATTTCCTCCGCTGAAGGGCCCACTCCTAAAAGTGTAACTGGCGCTTTCACATAATCCTCCACTCTCTCCACAAATTCCCTAGCATCCTGAGGTAAATCCTCGTATGATCTTGCTCCTTTAGCCCTCGGGAAAACAACGTCAAGTTTAGTAAGTGCTACCTGAGTCGCACCGTTTAACATCACAGCTCTTTTAGCCAATTCAAAGTTAAATGGGGAAGACCGTCTCCGACGACCTGTCACCGTGCCGACCTCCAACCAGCCTCTTTTTTTAGCCTCCTCTTCACTTAACTCGTTCGGTAAAGGCCCTCCTCCTACTCTTGTAGTATATGATTTAAACACCACGTACACATCGTCGACCTTCGTTGGGCCGATACCTACATCCGAGCATGCAGCAGCTGCGCACACATCCTTACTTGTACAATAAGGCCATGAATAAAAATGATATAGGGATATGAACGTCCCCTGGGTCCCCTCAATCAAAACATTTTCCCCTCTATCTAGAGCTTCATTAACCTCTAAGGGAACATCGGTAATAAACCGGGCTAACTCAGGTATTTCCTGAGCTAGTTTTGAAACCCGCTTAACGCGATCCACATTAGCTGGACCGCAGCCTGTTCCTGTTGTTCCAACCTTACCGCTTAAATGAGCGTCCTGTTTATCTAGCTCAATGTGCTTAGGCTCTATTATAGCACAGTGAGCGTCGACGCCTAAACGTTCATAGATTTTTGTGAATTCAAGCTCTGAGAAAAGAACATTCGGGTTAACTAAAACACCCGGTCCGATAAGTATTCTAGCTTTTTCAGCGATAAACCCACTCGGTAACATTCTAAGCTTGTAAGATACCCCTTTATATTCCACGGTGTGACCTGCATTAGGACCAACCCCCGATCTAGCTACAATAGACGGTTTATCGTTTAAAGCTAGATAAGAGATTATTTTACCTTTACCTTCATCTCCAAAGTGACCGCCAACAACCACCGAACACCCCATAATTTTAACCTCCATTATTAAATTATCATAAGGAACGTTATATTTAAGATTAAAATTTAACTATCTTATTAATGATCAGGTTAGTAGATTCAGTTGATGAGATTAAGGTTAACTGATATTGATGAAGTTAAGGCATTTGTTTGAAACTGAGTCTACTCTGAAAATCTTTTACAAATTTTTTCATCAGATTTCTTGAAGTTTCCTCATAGCTTAAGCTCAGGAGACCGTCGAATCATCATCTGATTCTTAAATAATCATTAGAGGGTATTATACTTTTCGTTCACGTTAGTTTTTAAAACTTCTTCTAGCTTTCTTAAACAGTTTCTGAATATTTTTTAGCTATTTCTACAGCTATTTTAGCAACTTTAGTAGGCTCCACTCCAACAACTACGAAGAGGGGTTCCTTCCCCCAACCGGCTGTTTCATAAAAAACATCCGGTATAAATCCGTGAACTTTTTTAAGATAATTTATTTTCCAAGGCATAGATTTAACCAAGCTTCTCCTCTCCATATCAGGCTCATACTCTCTTTCAATACCTCCTATAGAGAGGTTTTTTATTTTAGCGTATGACTCTACAATTTTTTTCAACTTCTCATTGTATTTGAAGTTTATACCAGACCTTATTTCAGGCCGATGCTTTCTAATCTCTAATATAGCTCTAGCCATATGATCTGAGGCACCGAATCTGGGCAAGCCTGCAGCCTTAGGAGACCCGTTAACCACTGTGATTCTACCGTCCACTGCAGCTATATCAGAGATTCCAGTAGCATTAGATAAAGCGTATACTATGTTAACCCTAACTTCTGGTATTAGTAACGCGAACTCTCTGCATTCTTCAAGCAGCATAATGGCTTTAACAAGACTCCCTAAAACTTCAGCTTGCTCGTCCATTAATATACCGCCATAAATTATTGCATAGATTTAAAATACGCCTCCCAAAACGGATCAACTTTCACAGGTTTTAAAGCGTTTTTAACCCCGTCTTTACTGATAATATACCGTTGATCCTTCACTACTTCACCTATCTCCCACGACTTCACACCCTTTTTACTTAAGGCATCCTGAATCGGTTCAACATTATGAGGCGGGCATGTAACAATCAAAGTACCTTCGCTGATAGAGATAAGCGGGTTGATTTTAAAATAGTTGCAAACAGCTAAAATCTCCTCAGGGATGATGATCTTATCCTCATAGATTTTACAGCCCACTTTAGAAGCTTCAGCTATTTCATAAACCGCGTTTAAAACACCGCCTTCTGTAGCATCATGCATAGCATTAGCTAAACTAGCACATGTTAACGCATCCTCTACAACTGTCATGTTAAAAATATGTTTCTTAGCTTTCTCAACTGTTTCAGCCCCTAAAACATCCCTGAGAGTTTTCTCAGCTTGAACGGCTAAAACACCAACCGCTTCTATAGCCGGCCCCTTTGTTAAAAGAATTTTATCACCGATTTTAGCATTACTAGGCGGTTTCACTTGGTCTTTTTTACCTATTCCGATAACAGTGCACCCGCCGTTTAGAGGATAACCTATACCGGGATAAACGCCTGTGTGGCCGCCGACAATGCTTATCTTCAGTTTTTTACATTCATCATGAACTTGCCCCCATATCTTATCCAGTAAACCGACATCTGTTCCTGGCGGTAAAAGTAAACAGATAGTCATATATTTAGGGGGTATTCCTAAAACAGCTACGTCACTTGCACATATGTGGACGATAGCCCAGCCGAAGTAATCTAATAAGGATGGAAGTCCGAAAGTCGGATCCTCCGCTATAACCATAACATCCCCTTTCACATCATCTAGTGAAATAACAGCTGCATCAACACCGTGTTGAGGACCTAAAAGAACCCTTTTATTAGGAAAACCTAGTTTAGGAAAAATTATTTTTTCAAAAACTTCTCTATCGATTTTGCCTATGGCCGGTAACATTTTAACACCCCTGTACCTATAGTGATTTTTTATAAAATCACTATCTCTGTTTATTAATATACATCTTTTAAGTATTATTTATATAATATATTAGCAGGTTAAGTGAAATATATGGATGAGAAGATTAGTAAGATGGCGGATATGCTCAGAGCTGGCGCCAGTATGCTTTCAATCACATGCCCTAAGTGTAACACGCCGCTCTTCAAATATAAAGGTGAAATTTACTGTGTCAACTGTGATAGAAGAGTTAAAATAGTTAAAGAGGAGGATCAGCAAGTTGAAGAGGGAAAGTCTCACCCCAGTGATTTAACAGAGTTAGAGATGGCGGTCGTGGATAAAATAAAAAATTTAAATAATATTTTGAGAGGGGAAAGCGACCCGGATAATCTTGACCGTGTAATAAAACAGTTAATTCTATTACTAGATCTTCTGGAGAGGATTAAGCGGGTTGGAAAAATTTAAGGTTATTCTTCATAATCGGTGTTTAATATTTCTTTTATCAGCTTAACTTTTTTTTCACCGATTCCTTCTATTTTTTTCAAATCATCTTCACTTGAATTGAAAACGTTTATAGGCTTCTTAAATGATTTGAGTAGACGCCTAGCTAGAACACGGTTTATCTGGGGTAGACTGGAGATTAATCTCTCCTGTATTTCACCTATAGTGGTTGGAATCTTATTTCTCTTCATAGAAAACGATGACTCTCTATTTGATTGACATCTGCATGTCACAGCGTAGATGAGTTTAGCTGTTTCTTCAGCGTTCTTAGACCATAAAATTGGAAGATTATAGTCGACGGCTATACTAGCTAAAGCACCTCTTATAGCATTTTGATGAATGTTTCTCAGCCCGTATAGGGTTTCACCTTCTATTATCATCACAGGAGTATCATATGAAGCTTTTAATTTTATAATCTGCTCGAATAAACGCTTATCTATTAAAGATTGAAGGAAATCCCCTACAGTTTTCCGCTCTATAGCGACGGTATCGGATATAACATAATCGGCGGCAGGCAGCTGCTGTGAAACAATATCAACCCCCATTTCAGATAAAATCCTTGGAATCGGCGAGGATAGCTCCCTGTGATCGACTATTAATTTAACATGTTGCCCCACCCGTCCGTCC
>JAWBON010000045.1:0-9578 GCA_038826135.1 Candidatus Odinarchaeota archaeon
ATCGCCGGCGCACTTGAAAAAAACGAGTATCTGGACACGATAAAAAGAGCAGGATTCAAAGATGTTAAGATAGTCTTTGAATCAACTTACAACATAGATATTTCTCAAGAATTAAAGGGAAAAATAGCGAGTATCCAAGTCGAAGCCCGCAAAAACTAAGGCTTGTTCGGCGGAAGTGAAAATCCTATTCACCTCTCAAAGACTTTCTAAAAACAAAAGTCAAATGGAAATAATAGTGACTCCTCCCACAAAAAGAAGCCCAAGCGGTAGTCGAAAAACGAAAACTGTATGGCGGGCCCTGCAGGATTTGAACCTGCGACCTCCGGTTTTCTTCTACACTATCCGAAGACCAGCGCCATATCCGGGCTAGGCTAAGGGCCCGATACTATATTTTATTAAATAAACCCTTCTCACTGTTTCTTTCAAACAAAACTTCTCTTTTATTCTGTTTGTATGTGGCTTTATTAAATATTATTACTCAAATTGGATTGCTAATTGTTTTATCAGCCGGGGATTCTCTTTTTATTGCTGAATATTGTTGTGTAGTCTAGCAGAAAATTTCTTTTTCAATCTTTAGATAATTTTTTAAAACTTATTATGTAATATGTTACTGTTTAACATTGTGAAAATTTAAATGCGGCTGTGGTCTAGTCTGGTCTAGGACCCAGGCCCCCCATTCCCTATCGCTGGAGGGGTGAGCCTGGAACGCGAGATAGTCTTAAACAGCTACGCGGATTCAAATCCCGCCAGCCGCACCATTAAATTATGTTAACCATAATCCATTAACAGCTTAGAGGTATTCTGCTTGGGTAATTCTAATAAGATATTTGAAAATTCTCTTTTCGAAAAATGCCCTAACTGTGGTGATAATATTTATCATGGTAGAGTAAACGATCAATGCGGTATGATATTCTATTATAAAGTAAAATTGAATTTTGAAGAAAAAAATATGTTAAAATACAGGATAGGGGAGGAAGGAGTTAGAATAGGTTATCCTATAGCTGATACATTTAATCAAGCTATGCTCTGTAGAAGCTGCCTGTTAATTTTCTTTAGAATTAACCAATATCGTCCATTAGGTAAAAACATAACTCGGATATTTAACATGAATCTTAAACAATTACAAGGAAAAATTAAGCTACTTGCCAAGGAACCCTTAGCTTTCAAAAAATGTCCTCTATGTAATAACATGTTAGACACAGGGTATATTACTGATTACCCTCCTGGCGGGGTTATGCCTGGTACGATGTTTCATATGAATCTACACGTTCAATCTAATAATAAAAGAAAATATGAGCCTATCATAATCGCGGAGGATTTCTATCAAAACTTTTTCGAAGCATATATGTGTAATTCCTGTCTTATAGTCATTGCCTTCGTGGAGAAATTTAAACCGTTATATGAGGATTTCTGGGACAGGTTTGAAAGACCTTCTAGAAGAGTTGTAATCGCTTTAGAAGAACGGATTAAAAAATTAGATGATGAATTTCATGAAATAGAACGTTTAAACTCTAATAAAGAAAGTGTTGAAGAAAATTTTTCGGATAAGCTTCCATATGAATATCTTTCCTCCATAAAATCTTTTCTTGATCCTGTTGACTTTTATCAGTTTTGTCCTAATTGCGGTGTTGAAAACAGTTCTAAGCACGCGGTATGCAGGAAATGCGGTGCTCATCTACAAGGCCTATAACCTTAAAAATTATTTAACTCCTTTAAATAATAATTATTGGAGGCGGTAGATAAATTGGAAAGAGAACTTAAAATATACGAGGTTGACGACTTCGCTAAGTGTCCTAATTGCGGCGGTGAGATTTATAGAGGGAGGTTGAATTGCAGATGGGGGATGATATTCTATTACAGGTTAAAGCATGATCTCCTGCTTGATAAAAAAGGTCGACCTGTTATTATCGAGGAGAATGTTCGAATAGGTAACCCTGTTAAAAGCAGGTTTGAGCAAGCCGCTGTATGCAGACACTGCCTGTTCCTATTTTTTAAGGCTATTAATTACGAACCGCTTAGAAAAGGTTTCGAAGAGCGTTTTAATAAGACTCGGAAGGAGCTTTACAAGAAGGCTGTGGAGGAGTCTAAGAAACCTTTAAACTTCGATAAGTGTCCGGTTTGCGGTAATAGAGTTGATAGAGGATATTTGCTGGATAATCCGCCTGGAGGATGTACTCCCGGGTTAGTCTTCTATATGCGTTTAGATAAGCCGGTGGGGAAGAGAAAAGAGGAGCCTATTATTGTAGCGGAAGACTTCTTAGGCCATTTCTATGAAGCATATTTCTGTGATTCTTGTTTCACCGCTATAGGTAGAATTGAAAAATTTCTACCTTTTTTGGAAGACTTCTGGGATCGTTTTGAAACTCCTTCTAAAGCCACTGTTATTAAACTTGAAAAGCGGATCCAGAGAATGGATCAATTAGAGAATCTTAATGTTCAAGGAGTAAATGAGAGTAGAGAAGAGCTTGATATTAAAGAGGATGATGAGCCCCCTGTCAGCGTGGCTGACGAGGTTGCTGAAGATAAAGAGTTAGATTCAGTTCTTGAAGATATTGAAATCGGGGGCCTCGAGGAAGAGTCGTCGTTTAATAACCGAGCTCAGGAGGGGAAAGGCGGGTCATCTGTTGAAACAGTTGGTGAAGCGCCCGAGGGTGAAGACTTCGAGGTAGAGCCTAAGCTTCCATATGAATATCTTTCTTCTGTAAAATCATATCTTGAATTACCTGATCGTTATCAGTTTTGTCCTAATTGCGGTGTTGAAAACAGTTCTAAGCACGCGGTATGCAGGAAATGTGGTGCTCACCTACCGCCTATCAAATAGGCTGCGCATATATTTCATAACCGTTTTCGAGAGCTTCAATAATTTTTTTACCCATGTTAGAATTCTTCCTAATGACAGAGTAGCCTTTCTGGTTGACAGTGGCCTCGAATGCAGCTTCATCCTCTATATAGAATTTCAGTCTTCTATTAGATAACTCCGGGCTCACGTATATTCTGAAAGTTTTCTTCAGATGTCTGACTTTAACCTTCACTTTCTCCTTTAATGTTTTATAAGAAGAAGATTGTCTCTGTTCTCTGGGTGAGAGTAAAGGTATGACTACAACCTCCTCTCCGTAACTGTATATCTCATACTCTAATCGATTTGTCTCAAAATCTCTAACCTCTATAACAGGTCTGGCTAAATCGGCTTGAACCATACCGGAGGGGATTTTAACAGTCATATTGATAGCGTAAACTTTTCTAACAATCCCCTCTTCTATAAATATTATAGTGTCTAGAACTCTGCTGATTAAGCCTAATTCGATTCTGCCTATAAATCTTTGAAGCGCGTCTATAGGCTGGCTTGCATGGACCACCCCTATCATGTTAACTCCGCTGAACCTTAAATCCGCGTATATTTTAAAATCGTTAGTTTTACGCATTTCATCGTAGATGACATAGTCCGGTCTTACAAGAAGAAGTATGTCTGCTGTTTTCTCCATATTTCCGCTTAAAGGCGAGTACTGGGTAACATCCGGGCCTACTTGCAGGTCTCTGGGGCTCTCCATGGTTTTCACAATTTTACCTTTACTGGCGTAGTATTCAGCTAAAGCTGCGCTGAACGTGCTTTTGCCAGCTCCAGGAGGCCCGGCTATAAGAATTCCCTCCGCTCTTTTCTCAAGCCGCTCCTCTAGTTTACTGGATAAATTATATTCTTTAAGGCTTACTTTAACTATAGGCCTGACGGCTGTGATCTCCAAGCCGTCTGAAAAAGGCGGTCTAGCTATAACTATTCTCATATTGCTTAACTGGACAACTGTGGCAGCGGGCTCATCTATTTCAATAAAGCTGTCTTTCTCTTTCAAAGCTCTTTCATATATCTGTGCCGCTATCTCTCGTAGAAGCTCACCCTCTACCGGTTTCTCCGATATATCGACCAGTCTCCAACTACCCGGTTCACCTTTTTTAGCCCTAGGCGGCACACCCTCACGGAGATGAATTGACATAGTTTCTGTGTCAAAGAATTTTTCTATATCTAATTTTAAGGTTTTAGCTGGCTTAGCTATGTAGTTGACTCTCACTCCCTTAATCTCCGCTATATCCGCCTGTACTCGATCACTTGTATATAGTTCAGCTGAATTATCCTCAGCGCATTTGATTATTATCTCGTCAAGTTCCCCGCCTGGGCCTAGCTTAATTTCATCTAATGTTGGTCGTGTGCCGGTCACTTCAATTGCTATATCCCCTCTATTGGAGAATTCTCTCAGTTTTTTTAATTCTGCTAATCCTGAAAAACCAGCCGGCTTATGTAAATTCGCCTGTCTCTCTATCTCAGCTATTACAGCGTTGGGTATAATTATCTTGCAACCTTTTAACTCTCCTTTCTCTATGCTCTGGGAGAGATAACCGTATATTATTAGGCTAGTATCGGGTACTATATTTTTAGAAATCAACCCGCGTCCACCATTGGCTTTAATATTTTCGTGATATCTTCAATATTTATGGTATACTGTTCACCGCTATCAAGGTTTTTAATAGTTATTTTGCTCTCTCTTATCTCTTTTTCCCCTATGAATATTATAAAATTATAATTATTGTTAACAGCGTAGGTTAACGCTCTTTTAATGTTTCTTCTAAGTATTTCAACCTCTGTTTTATAGCCGAGGTTTCTTACCGCACTTGCTATGTTAAAACTGTAGGGTATTACTTCAGAGGTTAAAGGCGCGATTAATATTTTCTTCTCCACTGTTTTGTTAAACAGGTTTTTCTCCACCATAGCTAGTATTAACCGATCTAAGCCAGCTGCAAAGCCAACCGCGGGTGTTCTTTCCCCCCCGAATAACTCCACAAGTTTATCGTATCTCCCCCCTCCACCAACTGCGATGTCAAGTCCTTCGACGAAGATTTCGAATATAAGACCTGTATAGTATTCTAATCCTCTAGCAAGGCTCATGTCAAACTCGACTTTTTTAATAACATCTAATTTTGATAGCATCTGGATTAGTGTAGAAAACCTTTTCACTCTCTCTAGGATTTCAGGGTAAGCGTAGAATAATGTGTTCAAATGCTCCAGTAACCTATTGTAATCGCTGCCTTTTATTTTCAAAAGTTCCTGAAATATTTTAACTGAATCATCTGGAATATTATTCTCCTTCATGATTTCATCAACTTTCGCCATCTCTTTCTTATCTAATAATCCTAATATCGTATCCTGTAGGTTTTCCTTCACATTTATAGAATTGAATAAACCTCTAAGTATTCCTATATCGCCTATTTTTATCTTAAACTCTGTGAAGCCGAGTTTTATCATCAAATCATATGCTATATTAAGGATTTCAATATCGCTCTCAGGGTACTCTGAACCGAATAGTTCAAATCCAGCCTGCCAGAACTCTCTATATCTTCCCCTCTGCGGATTATCATATCTGTAACATGTTCCTATATATCCGAGTCTAACCGGTTTCGGAGCACCTCTCATAAGATTTTCTATATATAATCTTGCTATCGGCGCTGTCATCTCAGGGCGTAAAGCTAATAACCGCCCGGCCTTATCCTCGAAAACATACATTTTCTCCCTTATCTCATCACCCGCCTTACATGAAACTAAATCAAACGACTCGACTATGGGTGTTGAAACCTCATCGTAATTATACCTGTAATACAGGTCTCTAACTATGCTGTTAACATAGTTTAGTCTCCATCTATCCTCTTTTAAATAATCCTTCATTCCCCTAACTGTTCTAAATGATTTACTCATCTAAACCACCAGGCTGAAAAATACTTGTTTCAAGTAGAATAATACATAGTTAAAAACTCTTTTTATAGTTCAACCTCTGAAACAAAATAATATGTTGCTTCTCCTTGACGGTCAACTACAGCGAGCGCTGTCTTCTTTCTTGAACTAGCTCCTATTGAAACAATTCTCTCCAAATCGCTTAATGCTAAGGGTACACCCTCCTCTATAACGTATACTAAATATTTTGAAGCCTCCTCGTTCGGAACCGCCCCCCTATCGTAAACTCTGAAATCCATGTCTCCCTCATACCCTAATCCCACAGTATAACCTCTACTGCGGAGATCCCTGTATACAATGTATTTCGTCCATATTTTCCGATCCCTCTTCAAATATATGGTTAGCAGTTTCTTAAAATCAATCGGTTTCCTGTCAGCGTCAATAATTTTTATTCTCCCCCGCTCTAATAGCAGAAGAGCCTCTAAATTTGTTAAATATAAGACGCCGTTTTCAAAACAACCGTAATACCCTTTATTATAGATTTCAGTCTTCCTCTCATCGAATATTCTAACCGAGCCATTTTCATCTATAACCGCTTCAACAGGCTCAGCTTCAACCTCTGTTTCAATCTCATCCTCGCTCATTTTAATCCCCTTTTATACAGGATTTTTAGGATATTTTCATGAGGATCCTAAAAAACGCGCTGTAAAACATGATATAAGCAACTATTTAAATAAAGGTTATCCAGCAACAATAATAATACTCACTTAGATTTTTAAGCCTAACATTCCGGATATGAAAATGAAAAATCGATTATAAGTGATGAATTTGGAGTTTGAAGACGAGTTTATTGAAAGATTTAAAGATGTTGAAAGACTGGTGATATTAGGAGTCGGTAACATTATACGTCGAGATGACGGGGTTGGACCTAGTATAATTCACTCATTGAAAGGTAAGTTGAATGGGAGAGTGAAGCTTATAGACACAGGTCCTATTCCGGAAAGTTTCACAGATGTTATTAAAGCTTTTAAGCCAACTCATATTTTAATAATCGACGCGGCGGGGATGAATAAAAAACCAGGTTGCATCCGATTCATCGAAGAGGATCAGATTTTAAACACATCTTTCTCAACTCATCAAATGCCGTTAAGCCTTTTAATAGATTATCTTAAATGTGAAACCGACAGCAAAATATATCTGTTAGGTATTCAACCTTTAACTAACGCATTCGGTGAAGGCTTAACACCGGAGGTGGAGGAGGCTAAGCACAGAATTGTTAAATTATTAATTAAAATTTTTAAAAAACTCTGAGGTGGTGGGTGATATAATTAACATAGTGGAAAATCTGAGAAAAAATGGTTTTGATTACGATCCTGACACCGGTTTATACGTTAATTCGAAGACAGGCCTACCTCTCACACTATTCTTCGACGAAAACTCCAGCCGCCTCCTTCTATTAGATCAATGTAAACTTCCATACGAGGTTGATGTCTGGTCCACTAATAACTGGTATGATGCAGCTATTAAGGGAATTAAAGGTATGATAGTTAGAGGCTCTCAAGCTATTGGTGTGACTGGGGCTTACTGTTTAGCTTTAGCCTGCATCGATATATGTAATGTTGGTGTTGAAGAGGCGTTAAAAATACTTTTTGAGAGGGGTGAGATTATAAGAAACAGTCGGCCAACGGCTGTTAACCTTAGCTGGGCTGTTAATAGAATACTTAATTCAATTAAATCTAGTGAGATTGTAAGCCTAGATGATTTAAAGACAAGGGTTTTGAATGAGGCTAATAAAATCTTTTTAGAGGATCTCATTTTAAATAGAAATCTTAGAAGAAATGGTTTACAATTCTTTGAGTCCGGGGATGTAATTTTAACTCATTGCAACGCAGGTTCTTTAGCAACAGTTTACGGTGGCAGTGCGATAAGCATTCTCTCAGAGGCTTTTTTAAGCGGTAAACAGTTGACTGTTATTTCGAAAGAGACTCGCCCTCGAAGCCAGGGTTTTAAACTGACAGTATGGGAGCTTAACAAAATAGGGATACCCACCATCGCGATAACGGATAATATGGTATCTAAAAGTATAGAAAGATTCAAGATTAATAAAATACTGGTCGGCGCGGATAGGATAACCAGAGACGGTTATGTAACTAATAAAATAGGCACCTATGACATAGCCCGCATAGCTTATATGGAAAAAATACCATTCTACGTAGCTGCATCCTATTCAACTTTAGATTTAGAGCGCCGCGCTTATGAAATACCGATAGAGGAACGGGATAAAGATGAGATTAGAGCCTTATATGAATACGAGATCAGCTTCATGATTAGTAAAGGTTTGTTATCGGAGAAAGCTGTGAGAAAATGGCCTTCTGACGATAAGCTGACTGAGTCAGAGTCTCCGGAAAACTTTAAGATAAAATTATATAATCCTGCTTTCGATACAACCCCGTCTAAATATATTAATAGAATAATACTTGACATCGGGGTGTTCACTCCCAGTCAAATCAAAGATTTAAATTGGCATGATATAAACGGTAAAATAAGCGAGGTCACTGGTAGAGAGCTCTTAATATAGAAAACTAGCTTTTTTAAAGCGAATTCACTCTTTTAACTGGTATAAAACTTCAATGAACGCATCACTATCAAGCTTAATACTATTCCGCCATTTTTCACCTATACCAAGCAATACAATGATGCCTAAAAGTTTAGCAGAAGCCTCCTCCGTTATGCTGACGAGCATCTTCTGTGTCTCACCAGATCTTATCACATCGTCGACTATTAGCACAGCTTCACCTTTAAGTAATAGGTTTTTTGGAAGATACATGGTTGTAACTATACCAGACGCCTCTATAGAGGATACCGCCTCATAAAAAGCGTCTACACCTATCTCCTTACTATATTTTCCAAATATTACAGGTACATTGAAATTACTAGCTACATGTGTGGCTAGTGGAATACCGTCGACAGCAGCCGTTAGAATCTTATCTATCTTTAATGAATTATATTTTTCCTTGATATAAGCGCCGATGCTTCTTAATAAAACAGTGTTAGTTACAATTTGTGTATTATTGAAAAAACCATTTTTATCAAACTTGACATGCGCCGCTATAAGTTTCTTAATATCCTCTCCGGTGAGCGTTTCTTCGGAGTATTGGAACATTGACAATATTTTTCTCGCTCTTAGATATGATGGTAGTAGGTGGCCTTTAATATACCTATTAAGCACTGTTGTGGGGACCCCGGTCTTTTTAGATAATTCACTGTAGCTATGAGTCTGTTTTAAGGTTTTTAAAGCCTCTATGGCTTTTAACCTGGTTTTTATCTTCTCACAGTAATTCTCTTTAGCCAAATAAACCACCATTGATATTTAAATGAAACCGTGTTTTAGACAAGCTGGGATTCTAAATCATAATTATTTAAACAATTATATAGATAAATATATACAGCTCAGCTAGATAAAGTAACGTTTTATTCTGAGCGTTCTTTGCACTAGCAGCGCGCCTCGGAGAAACCGTTCAAAACCTTCTTAAATATTGTGGAAAGGTTATCTGGTGTTTGATGAATATTTTTCAAACTTGGCTTAGGAACTAGGGTAATGATAGCAAATGTAGACTGCGTTTTATCTGAATTAACGGATATAATGTAGGATTTGTTAACTGGCAGTGTTCTCGACTATTAAAAACGCTGAAATAAGCGTCATACAGTTTTAAATGGCGCCGGGGGCAGGATTTGAACCCGCGAGGTGCAAAGCACCACTGGCTTTCCTGACGGTACTCGAGGCCAGCGCCTTAGCCGCTTGGCTACCCCGGCGTATAATCTTGTCATATTAGAAAATAATAAAACTCTATAAAGCCTTATCTAA
>JAWBON010000046.1:0-9519 GCA_038826135.1 Candidatus Odinarchaeota archaeon
TTAAAATAGACCATTACTGCCCTTTCAAAAGTATTTGTACAAAATGGACTTTTGCAATAATAGAGTTGTTAGCAAATTATGGTAAACTTAACTTTAACTCAATCCAGAAACTCCTTAGAAAAACCGATAACATAACTTCAAGAGCTCTATCAGAGACTTTAAAAAAACTTTTAATAACCGGGTTAATAGATAGAAAAATAATGGGTGATAAACCACCCTTAGCCGTTTACGGTTTAACATTATTCGGGCAACAGTTTAGAAATAGACTGTATCCGGTTATACAATGGTTTGATTATTCTAAAACATATAAAAGCCAGTAAACCCGTATTTTTAAGAATAAATTTAATATTTATGAACGATACCCTTATTATTGTGCATTTAATTCTTCAACTGTGAGTTTACATATTATTGTTTTTAAAAATATGAACGGTTAGATTGCTTTGATGAAAGCTGTTGACGTTAACATCTCCGACGTGAATAGAGTTGTAATAGGTATTGATATTCTTCCCGGCTCATCAGTTCACAGTATCAGCCGCCCTAAATATGCGATGGCGGTCCTATGCAACGGTGATTTTAAAGAGTTAAAAGATAAGGTCACTCTTACAGATATCATATATCACGCTGTCAAATATAATGCGAGTATTTTAGCTGTTGATAACATTTTCGAGGTTGTCGCAAGCGGTAAGGAGGTTTACAGGCTTCTTTTAAAACTTCCAGAAAACGTTAAACTAGTACAGGTTACCGGCGCACCGGGTTATTTAATGAAACCAGTTCACATTATAGCCAGCGAGCAGGGGTTAGATGTTAAAGGCCATTTAAGCCCGTTAGAAAACGCTAAGATACTTGCAGTTTTAGCCTCGCGAAAAATCGGGTTTGAAATTAAAGCTTTTGAAAATGAAACAGTAGTGACTGTTTCAAGGAGCCGGAATCTTGGTCCAGGCGGCTCCAGCCAAACTAGGTTAAGACGGAGGCTTCACAGCTTTATTCTCAACGCCACCAGGGATATCGAATGTAAACTTAAGGAAGCGGGGGTTGAATATGAACTTATTACTAAAGAGTCTGATTTCGGCCTAGACAGCAGCAAATTTATCGTCAACGCTAATAAAAGCGATTTGAAAAAGATTATACGACAGGTGAAAGGACCTGATATAAAGGTGAGTATAAAACCTGTTAGAAGCAAGAGTATTTCATATCTTCCCCTATCCGGTGAGATGAGGACTTTCAACGCTGAGAGACGGCTTATTATAGGCGTTGACCCGGGTATCACTACAGGTTTAGCTATCATCGACTTGGATGGTAATATTCTCGACTTGAAAAGTTCTAAGATGTTTTCTAAAGGAGAGGTTCTTAACTATATTAGAGAATACGGCTTACCGCTTATCTACGCCTGTGACACTATGCAGGTTCCCGAGTTGATAGTTAAATTAGCTAACGCAACCCGCTCGAAGATATTTTCACCTAGAAGAATAATGAGCATAGCCGAGAAGCAGGAGCTCGTGTATAATTTCACCAGAGGGTGCATGGTTAAAATAACGAATTCGCATAAACGTGATGCACTAGCAGCGGCTGTTAAAGCATATCATTATTATAAACCGATTTTCGACAAGATTGATCTAAAACTCTCTAAGACACCTTATTTTATACCAGCGAATAAGGTTAAAGCGGAAGTTATAATGTGTGAAAAATCTATTTCCAAGGCTATCACTGATCTTTCACCTAAAGATAAAACTGTTGAACAGGTAAGTGTAGATAAAACTGAAACCAAGCCAATATTATCCGAGGAAAACATTATAGTTAAAGAACTTAAAAAACAGGTGGCGAATCTCACAGCCTTCAACCAACAGCTTAAAAATGAGAATGAAATGCTCAGAGCTAAAATAAAGGAGCTTGAAGAACGGTCCAGCGCGTTATTAAACGAGGAAATGTTAAAGCAGAGACGTGAACGCGCTTTCCAGCTAAAAGAGCAGGAGATAATTAAACTAAGAGAACAGTTAAATGAGCTTAGAAATACGATAGGTTATCTGCAAAGCGAGATACATAAGCTGAAAAGTATAAAAACACTTGAAGCGCAGGGGAAAATCCAACCTGTGAAGATAGCCCGCGCATTCTCGAAAGAAGCTTTAGCTGAACTAGATGAAGTTTACGGGATACTTAAAAACGATATCATATTCTTAGAGGATGCTGCCGGAGGCGGTTCGGGAACAGCTGAAATGCTTATTGAGAGAGGTGTTAAAGCGATAATAGCGAGAAACGATATGTCTCATCTGGCTTTAGAGAAACTGATAACCGCAGAGATACCTGTAATACCCGTAGAAGCAGTGGATATGTCGAAATACAGTGAATTCTACGCTGTAGATAAGGATAAATTCGATAAAATCTATACCAGATTTCTAGACGATATTCGTAGAAGAAAGACGGCTCTAACTGTTGAAAAACTTATTGAAATAATCAACGAGTATAGACAGAATAGGGTAACTGATACGGTAAACCCTTAGGTTGGTGTTACTCTATTCTTCAACCAGTCGAGCGTCACATCAGGCTTAATATATAATATATTATTACCGCGAATGAATATTTCCCCGTATCTTGCAATAGGCTTATCATCCTCTATCTCTTCAGCCTCTGCTAGAACAATATTCATGTAAACATCCATTTCTGTAAGTCGACCGACATACTCTTTTTTATTCTTTAACTTGACTAGAACAAGGTTGTTAAGTGCTTTTGAAAGAAGTTTGAGCGGTTGTCTCTCCAAAATATAATCCTCCCGGAATTTAGACAGTATAAACGTTTTACACGGCTTATTTAATAAACTTTTGGATTATTTAAGAGCGTGTTCAATTTAATAAATAATATTGAAGCATAAATTACGGGGGTATAAATTGGAGAATCGCGCTTCAAAAACGCACTTAAATAATATAAAAAATAGTGGAGTTGAATATCCAGAGCGGATTAACCAAGTGGCAGCGGATAAGGAGATGGGAAACCATCTTATAGGGTTCCATGTGTCAATTCAGGGTTCAATAGACTTAGCTGTTGAAAGAGCTTCACGATTAGGTTGCACAACATTTCAGCTTTTTACTACAAACCCGCGCGGGTGGAAGCCTAGAATTTTAAGCGAGACCGAGGTTGAAAAATTCACCATTAAAAAAAGTACGGCTGGTTTTAAAACCGTATTTTCACATATGCCTTATCTTCCAAATCTAGCATCCCCTAAATTCGACGTTTACAATAAGTCTGTTGCAGCCCTCTTAGGAGAGGTGAACAGGTGTATACTGCTTGGGATACCTTTCATTGTAACCCATTTAGGCTCACACCTCGGAGACGGTTACAAGAAGGGTTTAATAAGAGTTGCAGATGCGCTTAACAAGGCTGTTAGCTTATCTAAAGGTAGAGTGAAAATTCTTTTAGAGAACACTGCAGGGTCTGGTAATAGTATGGGTTCAAGATTTGAGCAGATTAATCAGATATTAGATGAAGTGCATGATGAAAACATCGGAGTGTGTTTCGACACATGCCACGGTTGGGCTGCAGGCTACGATATTAAAACTGTTAAAGGGGTTAGTGAAACTGTTGAAAGCTTAGATCAGACTATAGGTCTTGAAAAAGTCTATTTAATACACTTAAATGATTCGATTGGAGAATTAGGCTCCCATATAGATAGACATGAGCATATAGGTTTAGGCAGAATAGGGGTTGAGGGTTTTAAAAACTTTCTTAAAAGTGCTTTAGGTAAACTGCCTTTAATCTTGGAGACCCCTATTGACCAGAGACGGAGTGATCTAGAGAATTTGATGACGGTTAGAAAAATCATATCTGAATTATAACTCTACAATATGCTCGGATATTCTACCGGCCTCGGATATTATGATCACACGGTAACCTATACTGGTCTGAGTTATTTTAACCCAATCTAAGCCGGCTTTTGCACTTATAGTTTTAAACTGTTCGAGATAGTCTTTAAAAGAATCTAGAAAACGTCTAAGCGTGTAATTTGAGGTATCATCCGGGTTGAAGTTTAAAGGCAGTTCTGCTCTATAAATGGCTTTAATTTTTGGAAGCGTGAAATTAAGATAAAAGAATATTTTATGATTAGCTTGCTCTCCAACGCCAAGTATCCAATCAGATTTGATATTTTTTAAATCTTCTAAAATTCTTCTACGCGCATAACTTTCCAAAGGGCTGGGGAAGCATAATGACCCTACCAGTCTCCTGAGAGTTAAAGTCTGATCTACACACTCAGCGGGAGTGTATCCTAGGCTTAAATTAGTAGATATATGCTTTTTGAAATCCTCTTTCACACTTGACCGGCGGGAAAACGCGTTTACAGCCGGCTCAGCTAGTAAACCACCGTGATATATAATAGTGGACTTCTTTACAGAGTTATTAGGTGGAATTATAAACTCTAATAATTCACGTTTTAAATTGCTCTCTAACATTTTCAAAAGTTTTTCGATAAACATTTTTAATCAAACAGTTAAAAACTCGGGGTATACTTAAATCTAACGGATAGCAAAAATTTGCAGAATTATATAAATTTTAAGTATTTTCATATAGAAAATTTTAAATATGATATTATATTATTTTAAACGGCGCATTAATATGAGTTCTTGCAAAGTCGGAGGGCTCAGCATTATTGATAGATTATTGAGCTTGTGGATAGCTGTAGGAATTATTATAGGCTTAGCACTCGGTAAACTAGCTCCCTGGCTTAATATCTATCTACAGTATGGTATACCAGTAGGATTATTCTTCATGATCTACCCTGCCATGGTTAAAATTGATTTAACCGATTTAAAAAAAGCGTTAAAAAGTAAAAGAGAGGTAGGGTTAGTTGCATTATTAAATTATGCCATTAACCCTTTTCTAGTTTATTTTATTGGTTTTATATTCTTCAGTCTAATTTTCCCATCTTTAGGTTTATTAAATGCAGGAACAGCGAGCGCTTTATGGACTGGTCTTATACTTTTAGGAGTTGCTCCCTGTATAGCCATGGTGTTGGTGTGGACTGATTTAGCTCAGGGTAATGGCCCGCTAGGAATAGTTTTAATGGCTTGGAATTCAATAATTCAAATTATAACAACACCCTTATACATAGCATTATTAGTAGGAACCTATGTTCCCATTAATGTTTTATCAATAGGGGAAAGCGTGTTACTATACCTTGGACTACCGCTTATAGCGGGGGCTATAACACGCAGATTTGTTTTAAAAAGAAAAGGCGCATTATGGTTCGCTGAAAAATTGAATCCGCCTCTTGGAAGTTTACAGCTTCTTTCCCTATTATTCACCATGGTAGTCATGTTCTCGCTTCAAGGTTACGTTATATTAGATAACCCGCAGCTTATATTATTCATGGTTCCGCCGCTAGTTATCTTCATATTCTTATTATATAATTCAGCGTATTTCCTATCTAGAAAAACAGGGTACAATTACTGTGACTCAACAACTATAGGATTCCACGCTACAGGAAGAAATTTTGAGTTGGCGATAGCGATAGCAATCACAGCTTTCGCTTCAACCCCGTTAGTTGCAGTTTCAACTGTAATAGGCCCGCTAATAGAGATACCTGTAATGCTAACTTTAGTTAAAATCAGTCTTAGAAGAAGAAAAAGAGAGGAGCAAACACAAGTTTCAGAAAAAACATCTATAATAATTAAAACTAGTAATTAATGAATATCTAATAAAAATTTCAAAAATTTTCTACCATTATTTGAAAGCGCATAGTGTTTCCACCTCCACGCTACTCTAGAAGAGATCAGACCTGCTTCCTCTAACATTTGCAGGTGATGGGAAGTAGTGGGCTGAGATAAGCCCAGTAGCACATTAATTTCACACCCGCACAAATCTCTTTCAAACAGTAATAAAATTATTTTTAACCGGTTAATATTACTTACAGCTTTCAAAACGCTACTAATTTTTTTAACTCGCTCACTACTCAACTTGTTTCGGATATTCTTGAGTAAGAGCATATATGAAGATAAATCCATGTTCACACATTTTTCCCGAATTAAACGACTTAGCCTTTCCTGCTGCTCCAAAGTTAATTCTATTTGATTATTCAGCCGAAACCACCTGCTAAAAATATTTTATCAATAATACGACAGACTAGAATATTAAAACTATTTTAAAATTAAATTTAGCTAGATTTAGCTTTCTGCAAACTACACTTTAATTTATAAATAGATTCACAGGCGGGAGGGTAACTGTTAAACATTTTAGGATAAGCGTTAACTCTTTTATAGTTTATTTACTAACAGAGCTCTAACCTTATCTTTAAATTCTTCTATTTTTTTCAAATCTTTTTGCAATACGTTATAAACTTCTTTTAAATTAACTTTCAAATATGTGTGAACTATAATATTTCGGAATCCAGCTAAATCAGACATTTCTTTTCCTAAAGATTCTTCAATTATGCCTTCGTCTACTAGAATTTGAAAAACCTCTCTATACGATTTCTAGTTCTCTTAAATGAGCTAAGATTCGTTTATTTTTAAAAGACATTTCCTACACCATGTTCAATAACTAGTGGATAGCTCGTTTTAATAATGCTTGATCAAACATTTTATACATTTCACTGTACTCTAAGTACTCTGATAAAATATTAAATTCATATTCTTGTCTCAAATCATCGCTTTCAGCGTAAATTAGTTTTCCATTCTTTATAACTTCATACTGAAATTCTATGGAACTATTATTTAAGGGTCTTACATCAAACTCAAACTTATAATTGAATTTCTTCTCTAACAGTCGACCCAGCTCCATAGCTTTTTTATAAAAGAGGTCTTCACCCATAACATTACTGTTGAATAAAACAGCTACATCAATATCGTGAAAATCATTTCTTAAAATAAACGAGCCGTAAACATACACTAATCGAATACTCTTTATTAGAGACAGTTCGTTAGAAATAATTTCTAAAACATTATTTTTATCCAGAGATATTTGAACCAACCTCCAATAATATTTGAATCATGTTTCAATAAAACTTAGATATTGATAATATATAGAACAGCGGTTAATATAAAATATTTCAAATTAAAGAAAACTGGCTAATATAATGTAAACCGTATTTAACGTTATAAACACGTTTATGTAAGGGATTTACAATAAAAGCTTGGAGCCTCGGGTGGGGTTTGAACCCACGATTTGTCTTAAAAGCGCAGGGCTTTTAATCCAACAGCTTACGAGGCTGCCGCTCCACCGGGCTGAGCTACCGAGGCTTCTGTTAAAATTATGATTTTAAATATTCGAAGTTGATTCTACGATAAATATTTTATTATCTGTGAGTATAGGTATTTTGCTATTATATTAAGTTGAAAGGTGTTTTTCTTGGATATGGATAGGGATATACTTGTTAGCGGTGTCGGTGAGCGGAGATTAGTGGACTTGTTTATGGAATTACTGGGAGATAGTGGCGGTAATATTTTACCTCATCCTGATGATGCTGTAGCGGTTAGGTTCGATGGGAGTATTCTAGTTTTTAAAACTGATATGTTTGTAGCTTCAACGGATATGCCGCCTAAGATGAAGTTTTATGATGTAGGGTGGAAGACTGTTATCATGAATGTTAGCGACTTAGCGTGTAAGGGTGCTATTCCATTATATTTCTTATCCTCTATTGGCATGCCTAAAGAGTTTAAGTTAAAAGATTCCCTCGATATCATGAGAGGTATTCGGGACGCTGCCTCCGAGTACGAGGTTAAGGTTTTAGGCGGTGATGTTGGAGAGTGTGATGACCTTGTGGTTTCAGGGTTTCTCATCGGTTCCTGTCCGAGCGGGCAGCTTATGTCACGTAGAGGGGCTAAGCCAGGGGATTTAGTGGCGGTGACAGGCTGCTTCGGTTTAACATCAGCTGCGCTGAAAACTTTTATGCAAGATCTTAAGGTTGACTCTAATTTACTCCGAGCATTCAAGGATGCTATGTTTAAACCTAAGGCAAGGGTGAAAGAGGGGGTTGCTTTAGCAAGATGCGGGGCTGTTACCGCTTCTATAGATTCATCTGATGGGCTTTTAGAATCTTTACAGGAGCTTGCGAAAGTTAATAATATAGGGTTTATAATTGAAGAGTTGCCGGTTTGTGGTGATGTAAAACGCTTTGCTGAAATGTTTGGTTACGATCTTTTAGACTTGGTTTTCAGAGGCGGAGAGGAGTATGAGCTAGTTTTGACTTTAAGACCCGGATATTTAGACGAGGCTTTAAAGGCTATGAGAAGTGTAGGTGGAGATCTTAAGATTATCGGCCGTGTTGTTGAGAAGCAGGGTGTTTTTTTCAATGAAGAGAATGGTAGAGTTGAGTTGAAAGGAGACGGTTATGAACATTTTAAAAAACGGTCTTAAAAATTAAAAAAAGAAATTTAGATAATTTTCCGGTTTCTGCGTATTAAGAAGAGGGCGATGGATAGAACCGCTATTACAATAACTGAAGCTATTATTAACACAGTCATCTCAGAGCCGAGTAAATCTCCCTGCCCACCTTCCTCCAGCACGGGGAATATTGAGAATTGAGGATCGTTGTAAATGCTGTAACCGTCCCAGTTTTTGAAGCCTGTTGTTAAGAAGAACATTGAGGACTGTATTTCAAAGGAGGTTAATGAATCCCCTGTCGGAGTTGTGTACATGGATTCAAATGTGTATAGTGGTGTCGTTGAAGCGGGTGCACTATAACTTATATTATTCTTACCCCATGTGTAATTTAATCCGCCCATTCTTATCTCAGCTAGTTTAGCCTGCTGAGTCGTGAATGAGAATTCATCGCTTGCAGTTGAATTAGTATTTGAATCATCTAATGGGGTTTCCCCAGCGTTAAACTTGGTTTGAGCGGTTGTTGTTGTTAAATAAGTGTTATAGGATATTGCTAGCGAGCGGTTTAATAAGACTGAATTGTTAAAGTGTTTAAGGCTCCAATCTCCTATATACTGGTCTACTTTAAGTGAGGCTGATGTTGAGTTGTCTTCACTGGTTGTTACCTGGAAGTGCCCTGCGAATTTTATTTGAGTGATTGTAGACGACTCGACGGATTTTTCAAAATCCATTGTATCCAAAGTTAAGTTTGGATTATGATAGAATGTGTAAGGGCTGTAGAGAACATCACTTGCTAATTTAACAGGGTATAGGGAACCTGTTACATTATTTAGAAATACTTCAAAATCTACCGGTGTATCTAATGTAATATTCTGTGAACCTGCTTGTTGAGTTGAATTGAAGGGTCTTTGAAACACTATTTCTTCAACGCTATCTATTAGGAAGTAATGGGTTACCTCACCTGAATCAAGCGTATTGGACTGGTAGCCTACACGCGGGACACCGTCACCGTCAGTATCGTTGAATAATAGTAGAGCAGAGTAATCAGCTTTAAACTGTACGGTGTCTGTTATTGAAGAAGTCTGATAGAGATAGTTCTCGTCAACTGTAAAGTAGAACCATGAATACTCCCATTTATTATCGTCTAGCCACCACCAGCTGCCGATGAAATCTGCTAGTGTAACATTGCTGGTTGCGAACTTTAATAGTTCATAACCC
>JAWBON010000047.1:0-9362 GCA_038826135.1 Candidatus Odinarchaeota archaeon
AAATCTTTATGTCTTTTAAAGCTTCTAATCAGTTTATCATTTTCTTTAGAGGTAGCGTCGAATCTTTCAACAAACAATTTTTTATTTAACCTGTCTCCTATCCCGTAATCTAAAAGATCTTTAAGAACCTTGTATGAGGGAGTAAAAACACCTATATTCGCCGGTGTAGCGTCAACCGCCTCTGAAATTTTATCTATTATCTTATTGTAATTGCTTTCAACCCGCTGATTTAACGCGGTGCTAACACCTTCAACAATTAAAGCTAATACATTTTTTTTATCAAACGGTGATTTTAAAACAGCTTGAACGGTTGAAGATGGTAACCCTGTAACGTCTATGAAGGCTTGTAGAGGTTGAATTGTTCCTGAAACAGATATCGTAGCATAGCACTGGCTGTAAATAATTCTAGTTATTCTTCTAGGGTCTAAAGCCACTATCTCTATTCTCGTATAGCTTCCACCGTCTCCTGTGAAATATTTTCTAATCACCTGGCAGTAGTCTCTTCTTCCAACAGTATCCATCCAGTAAATTGTGAATTCTGCTAGTCGATGAATATAAGAGTGTGGCAGCTTTCCATCTGATATCATCAGTCTCTGAACCGTCTCACCTTTTTCATGCATATCCTCCAAGAACCCCATCAGGTCACCGTAATCCGCTCCCCTCTGCAACGCGTCTTCAACAGTGTATTTTGGGACGAGTATCTCCTCCTCCTGACCTATTAAAGGTTCAAGTTCCTCGTATATTTTAAGAAATCTCTTGCAGAAAACTTTTATTTCACTTAACCTGTATTTTTCAGCTTCATTAATAGCTAATTTAATAGAGTTTTTAGACAGCGCGTCGCTTGATATGTTTAAAGCTATTTCAGGTAGGTTATGAGCTTCATCTAAAACAACTATTAGATCAGAGATTTTCCTCTTAAGATTGTTTAAAAAAAGTTCTCTAATATAAGGATTGAAAAGATACATGTAATTAGCAGCTATAATATTCACGTCCGGCAATATTTTTTTAGCAAACTCGTAGGGGCATATTTCCAGTTTTCTACACACGCTGATTAATTCATCATTGCTTAAAGGGGTTGATAATGCAGCATTCTCCAATCTTTCATATAATCGGTTTCTCTCAACTAAATTAGTATAATATACGCATTTACCAAGCTTCTGAAGCTCTTTACACACGTTCATCGCAGAAGTCGGATCAGGGCAATATCTCCTCACAAACTGGTTGAAGCACATCTCCACTCTGCCTCTGAGAGAAACCCCTTTAACAGGCTTTCTTTTAGCGATGAGTTTAAGCTCGCTCATAACCCGGTCTATCTGTTTATGTGTTCTAGCCAGATACACCACTGGGTGTTGTGAGCTTAAAGCACTAGGTAGCACACCTGACAGCAAACCAACTGTTTTACCTAATCCGTTACAGCCTTCTATAACAGCGTGGCCGCCTTTACGCGATATCTCCCGAGCTATTTCTATAAGCTCTCTCTGACCCTCCCGGACACTCTCATATGGGAAAAACTCATCTAAATCGATCATATTCAACTCATCTTCATCCGAGCAGGAGTAACCTGTTTAATAGAATGCACCCCGTCTATTTCCAAAGTTTTTAATCACCCTAATTAATATATAGATGTTGCTGGCTTTTTAGAGAAACCATCACCCTTACCTGATTAGATTTTAAATTTCGGGAAGCGAAGGTAGCAAGTTATAAATATCTCTTTTAAATAATTTAATTAGCGTCACATTAGTTAATGATTTTATATAATTTCATGAACGGTTTTACAGAGCGAGTCTAGTAGGAGACGAATATGGGTTGGAAAATTGCGAGTTTCAGCGAAAATATTAGGGGTCTAATAAGCTTTAAGCGTGAGAAGTTTAAGCTTAAGAGTTTAATACTTTACATTTCACTTATATCAATATTCTTAATAGCTTTATTCGTAAGATTAACACCAGCAGCCTACGAGGCGATATTGAAAGGCTTCGACCCTTACTTTCAATTCAGGCAAACCCAGTATATAGTTGAAAACGGTTTTTCAGCATGGTTTAACTGGCATGACCCGTTCTCCTGGTATCCTTGGGGTAGAGATATACCTGCGAACAGTTATCCGGGTTTACCGTTCGCAGCTGCAGCTGTATATCTTTTTCTCACAGGAATCGGTTTACCGATCAATCTTTTAGAAATGTGTTGGGCTTGGCCGGCTTTTATGGGGGCTTTAACAACGATTGCAATGTATTTTCTAGGTAAAGAATTCGGGTCGAAGAAGGTTGGGCTTATCGCTGCTTTCTTCCTAGCTCTTATGCCCGCATATTTTCAGAGGACGATCGCCGGGTTCTTCGATAATGAGACTGTCGGTATACTTTTAATGGTTTTAACCACGTATTTTTACATAAGAGCTATTAAACGGGAATCTGTGTTTTCAAGTCTTTTAAGCGGGCTGGCATTAGCTTATTTAACTATTACATGGGGTGCTAACATTTACTTCTTCTACCTGATACCTTTATCTAACTTAATCTTTTTAATTCTTAAAAAATATAAGCCGTTTTATTTAATCCCCTATGCTTTAACAATCGGAATCCCGCTTTTAGTCGGATCCCAGATTCCCCTGCTCGGAGGAGCTAATATAATATTCAACGGAACCGGGATTATTTCGATAGGTGTGCTGGGGATCCTTGTATTATACGAGTTAATAGGCAGGTTTAGGAAATCCCCTACTTACGCTAAGATAAAACCTTATACGCTTCCTATAATAGGCGGGATTATAGGAGTTATAGCTCTCAGCGTAATCGTGCTCTATTTTATAGCTCAAATTAATATAATATCCCCTATTATAGGGGTGGTCGCTAGTCTCCCTGCTAGATTTTTATCTATAATTAATCCTTTAGCTAGATCAGAGGTTTACTTGGTAGCCTCTGTAGGTGAGCACGCTGTCACCTCTTGGGGGGTATTCTACTACTATCTTTTCATCCCCATATTTCTATTCCCTGTGGGAATATACTTTGTTATCAAGCGTTTAGAAACCACGGATATACTTCTTTTAACTGCCTTAATCACGTCACTGTACTTTTCAGCCTCCATGATTAGATTACTGCTTGTTCTTGCACCTTTCATCTGTTTATTCGCAGCTTACGGGCTTGTAAATGTTATGAAACCCTTCTCCTCTATAATAAGTAAGGAGACAATCACGGTATCGCTTAGGAAGAGACGGGTCAGTAAAACTGTTTCACGCGAATACAGTGTGATAGCGTTCGGAATAGTCTTCATTCTTTTAGCTGCGAATTTATGGCATGGAATAGACGTATCCCGGCAGTTCGCTCCCTCCGAGATGGTTGGTTTAGGTGTTTACTATGATTGGCAAGAGTCTTTTCAATGGATGAGAAATAACATAGGCACCGGTAGGGTGATCCTATCATGGTGGGATTACGGTTACTGGATAACCGCTGTTGCTAATGAAACCACGTTGATGGATAACGGAACCTTTAATGAGACGCAGATTGCCATCCTCGGCTTAGCTTTAATGTCAGGGGAGGTTGAAGCTCTTAAAATAATGCGCCAATACGGTGTAGAATATGTTCTCGTTCACTTCGGATACTTTATACCCTCCCTCAGCGGTGATGAGGGTAAATGGATTTGGATGGTTAGAATAGCTTCAGACAACTATCCTGAAATCATAAATGAAAGCCAATACTATAATGCTACAGCAGGTAAACCTACATCAAAATTCTTCGACAGTCTCATATACAAGTTACTATTCTATAAGGAGCCTGGATCATATGAGTTAGCATCCTACGTCAGTAATAGTATGGATAAGCTAGGTTATCCTAAATACCAGTCTTATCCTACAAGTCAGCGTTGGATGTTCATCGGAGCTGACAGTGATTACCCTGTTTTCAATGCAGCTTACATCTCATCTCATAACCTGGTTAAATTATACAAAGTCGATTACACCATTCTCGACACATGGCTTGAAATAGTGAATACCACAGTTTACACTTTTCCAGATAAGACCTGCGCGCTAGTAACGGTTAGAAACAACGGTTCTGAACCCGTCACCGTTGACACATCCTCGTCTTCAATATTAATAAACGGGAGTAAGCTCTCCACTGTAGGAGGCTCAGCCCATGTGGCTGAAGGTTCAGCGTTAATGAACCCGGGGGAAACCTGTACTGTTAAAATAGATGTTAACTCAAACTCCACGGTTGGAACAGCTTTTAACACGACAATAAGGTCTGTGGAGTTTTACGGTTACCGTAAATCTTCAGATATAAACATTGTTAGAGCCGCAGGCTCTTTAAGCATATCTATTATTAACGCTACCGCTTACAGTAATGAGACAATATTTTTGAATGTTGAAAACACGGGTGATGAATACTTAACTGTAACCAAGATTTATGTTAACGGCTCATCGAGCGGTGTGAATATTCAAGGTGATTTAACTCTCGCTCCGGGGCAGGTTCAAATGTACACGCTTACCTTCAACCCTGTTAACTATCCTTCACTTAATCTTAACGTATCGGATATAGTTAACATAAATATTTCCACATGGGAGGGGGTCTCCGATACTTTAACAGGTGTAGTGGTTCAAAGCCCGCCCGGCTATAATTTCACGGTAAGCGAGGTTAACGTATTCAGTAACGAGACTGTTTTATTCAACATGTTTAATAACGGCTCATACCCGCTGGGCATCTCTCATATAATATTATCTACTGGGATCGGTAGTGTAACATTTTACAGGTCCTCTATAACCGCTCTTAACGGAAGTTTAACAATTAATCCAGGTTCAACTATAAGATATAAAGTCGCTTGGGCGCCTTCTCTAATAGATTTAAACCAGACTGATATGGTTAACATAACAGTTTGCACATATGAAGGTCTAGAATACACAGTTCAGAATATTACTGTAACGGAACCTGTAGGCTACGATTACACAGTTACAGGTCAAGTATATGATAATGAAACAGCTTACCTTACTGTAAGTAATAACGGGTCTTATCCTATAACTTTGAGAACTGTTACCGCTAACGGCACGATTGTAAATACTATAACTCCCATCAACGGCTCAATGACATTAAACCCTGGTGTGGCTACCTTGTATAAGATTGTCTGGGATCCGTTTATATTTAATGTGAGTGCAGGCGAGTACGTTGAGTTGAAGACTATAACCTTCCAGGATATTAACCGGACAATCTCATGCTTGGTAGAATCCTCAAATTACTCTATAATGATAGATCCATCTATAACATTTATCTACTCTAATAATACTATTTTTATCACTTTGAATAATACGAGCCCGTCTTTTTCAATTAATAATCTCACTATACTCGTTGAAAACCAAACTTCCGGGGAGAGTCAATACTTAACGTGGACGGGTGTATTAAACACAGGCGAATCAGTAAATTTGAGTTTTAATCTTGATGAGATGCCTTCTTTGAATGCTGGTGAAACACTGCGGGTTGCGGTGAAATCGGTTGAAAATGCAAGTTACCAGGTGCTAGAAACTGTATTATAAATTCGAATCCTCCAGTTTCTTTAACTGGCGTCTATATTTCCCATAATTATCTGTTAAAGAAAACTTAGCAGGATGCGGTATCTTAGTCTGGCTTGAACAGTACGGGCATATAGGTTTAAGTATAGTGTATTTGCCGCATACCGTGCATTTTCTCATATATTTTGTCATAAAACCGCCTGTAATCTATGTTTCGTTTAAGAGCAGATAGCCCACCATTAGCATTAACTAATTTTCTTCCAGTCCCCGTCTCCGCCTAGGCTTCTAATAGTTTTTAAAATCATGTTAGCTGAATTGGATAATGCTTTTTCAGCTGTTTTATAATCCGGGGCTTCTATTTCAAACTGATATCTCGGAGACCCTAATAAGAATATTCGTCCTTTTACACCAGGTTCGTTTTCTAATTCTTCAAGACCCTTCATAAGAGCGGTTTTTACCGCATCCACTCCGTCGGGTTTATAACAGGTGACGTCTATTTCAGCCAGCATTTTAACCGTCGGTATTTCAACATGCTCTAACGCCTCCCGATATATTACATCCCGCCATGCGGCTGGTATCTTAGCTTCTTCAAGAGCAGCCACCCCGTTCTTTTTTACAGCTTGCAGACCCTTATATATTTCACCGTATGTGTCTTCCAGCCTCCAGCCCACCTCCTGGTAGGCTTCATCTATAGTTTTACCCAGTTTATCAGCTGCTAATTTAAGTATGCCCTCCGCGTTTTTAGCGCGTTTCCATGCTTGTATTTTCTCTTTTTTCTGCTGTTCAGTCACTCTTCTCAGGGAAAGATCGATTTGTTTTTTCTCCCTGTTCACTCTGAGAACTTTAGTAACTATTTTCTGCCCTTCTTTAACAAAGTTTCTTATATTCTTTATCCAGCTAGATGCTATTTCCGATAAGTGAACGAATCCTCTAAGCCCAGGATACTCCTCTAAATCAACATAGGCTCCATGAGAAGTAATGTCTGTTACAGTACATAAAAGCAGGTCGCCCTCTGAGGGCATCTCCCTCCTAGTTTTTACCAAAACACTAACCTCCAAAATATATTACTAACAGTTTACGTGCGGGAGGATAACATGAATTTCTATAGGACGGTTACTATTTTCGTTTTAAATCTGGTTTTACCACCAGTAGGCTCCGCTATCACTCGACCGCATGTTTCGCATTTAACCTCAGTTGCTGCGCATCCGAACACAATCTGCTCTGAGCCGCAGTCTAAGCATTTAACTTTTAAGAATTTACTTTTAGGTTCAGGTATTTTCTCCTTAACCAAATAAGATCACCTTAATTTAGGCAAACTCTAATTTTTTAAGCCTCATACCTTTCCGCTGAATAACGTAGCCGCACTCCTTACACTTATATTTTAACAGCTGTTTCTTAGTTGTTTTAGCAAATTTTTTCTGGATTGGTTTAGGTTGACTACCGTATCCTGCTTTCTTCCTAGCGTATCTTCTAGCACCCTCTGATAACGGGCTGTCCCTACCCTTCTTATATAATGCAACTGTATGCTCGGTGTGAGTTTTACATTTAGGACAGTATGTGTTAACCGTTTTTACCATTCTCATATTTTCTACCCCACATTATTTCAACAGCAGCGTTTCTTTTAATAAGTGCGAGTGCGTTTTTAACCGGTAGTGTGGCCACATCCTCGGCGTTGAAAGGCCCGTAGTTTTGCAGGTCTGAACCTACAATGGTAGGAATTGATTGCAGTAATCGAATTATTAAATATTTCGGTTCATGACTCTCGCTTTCTAAATGTTTCCTGCTGTTATCCTCCGGATTTAAATTCACCGTTTCCCTGTCTAGTTTAGTGCTTTCAACGCGGCTTTTATGATTAGTTTCTTCTTCAAAATATTCTACCAGTAATTTAAGATTGGCTATTTTCCGTTCACATATTTTTTTGACTATAGGCGTCTTAGCTTCTAATGCGCTTTGAAGAGATTTTAAATATTCTATTATTTTATTTTTAATTTCGCTTTCTACCTTACCGTCGTTTTTAACTTTGGCCGCCATCCAAGCCCTATATATTTCATCATACATTATTATTCAACTCCCCTGATCTAGAAAATGGTTTAAATATATTTATTATGTTAAGTGCTCTGAGATATTATTTCCGCAACGTTTTTACATGCGAGGAACACTCCCACGCTCGTAGGGAGCTCGGCAACTTCATTGTAGAAGGGCCCGTATGAGGAATCGTTTATCACTATTCTGGGAGCCCTGTTTATTTTAACTTTCACATAGCCTTTAAAAACCTGTGAGTCCTTCAACGGGTTGAATTCTTCTAATTCCTCTCTTGTAAGAAGCTGGGTTTTAAACCCGGTTTTACCGTTAAGGGAGTTAGGGAGTCGTATAAGCCTATGGATGTCTGCTGTTACCGGTTCATCTATTTTACCAGCGTAAAGCTTGATAGCGGCTTCAATTATTTTCCCCCAATCGTTTATCTTAAGTTTAGCCAGATCCCAGCTGATACCGTTTACGCCGGGTATTCGTGTATCCTTTAATGATAGGCTGGTTACTAGGAAGTCTCTGTTATCTAATAATATTTTTCTTTTAGGTTTATTGAATCCTATACTGGTAAGCGCTTTTTCATCAGTTTCTGATAGGAATCTTGAAACATACCTGTTTATTCTACCCCGCCAACCGTAATCGTCTGATTTAGGGCCGACTATTATCCTCCCAGGTATTTGTATAAGACCGTGGAACTCCGGGGTCACACCGTTTCCAGTAATATAGTCGATTAACTCTTTTCTAGCGTTAGCGTCTAATGTTTTAATTTTATCATCCTCTACGTGAATATGGTAGCCTCTATGCCCTGAAAAAGCGAGGAATATTTTAGCCGGGTCTAAACTTAGATCTGATATTAGGAACTCATCTAGTACCTTAATTATTTCTTTTTTCGCAGTGTTCAAGCAATCACGGCATATCCAGGTGATTTTAGAAATATCTTTATTACCGCACTTCGGACAGCCTGCAGGGGGATCTCCTTTACCTTCAGCCTTACATTTACTGCAGATCCAGATGTCATGCTCTTTTTTGCATGCAGTGTCTAAGTGATCAGCGTCTACATCAAATATTAGATCACATCCAGTCCAGTTTTTTCCCGTCATATCCGGAGCTGCAGGGTTTGTATAATATGCAGCTGAGTGATAGCAGTCGGAGGGGCCTAGCCTTTTACAGAAATCGATTAACTGTTTTAAATCTTCAAAAACTATGTGTCTGAGAAAATTAGGGTTATCGAAGAATAGGAACCCCCACTCTCTCCTAGCCGGTTTATCGACTTTAAACTCTTCAAATGTTATTTTTGAATAATATTCCTGGAATTTACTTCTTAGAAATATTCTTGTTTCCTCATCTATTTTCTTTCACCAATTTCTTTCTGTTATAGTATCTTAATGGATGTGATATTTTACTGCATGTTTCATCCATATTTGAACATAATGAATATGTTTTCAATGTTTTACATGATGGTGGAGTGTATCTTGGTTTACTTGCATCTTTGCCTTTTATATGCTCTATTTGATATCTTGTTAATTTTTCATTGAAATCAGGCGCCGCTTTGAATAATTCAATAATTTCATCCTCGCTCATACCTATGTTTAATAGAAAAGATGTGAGTGTAAATCTGCCTTGATGTGATATGTTTTCTCCTAGTAATATTTTTGTTAAGAGTTCGCGGATGCAAGGCGGGAACGCTTCTTTTCTTATAGGCCCTTCTATTTTAGTGTCTGGGAAACCTATGTTCTTCTTTAACTTCACCCAATCTGCTTTTAAATATTCAATAAGGCCTAGGAAACTATTATCCAACTCTTTTAAATCGGGTTTAACAAGTTTTCTTGAGGCTAAATCTAATCTAACTCTCTCACTT